>JBHHWI010000001.1:0-73168 GCA_046756445.1 Woeseia sp.
GAACCGCCGACCTACGGATTATGAATCCGTCGCTCTAACCGGCTGAGCTACATCACCATCGGGAGTTCGGCTGGCCACGAGGGGCGCAGTTTGCGTTGGCCATGACCGCGAGTCAAGCCGTTCACACGTTGAAGCGGAAGCGGATTACGTCTCCCTCCTGAACGATGTAGTCCTTGCCTTCCAGACGGAGGCGCCCCGCTTCCCTGGCGCCGTGCTCTCCATGGCCTTCGACGAAATCGTCGTAGGAAACGACTTCGGCCCGAATGAAGCCTCTTTCCATATCCGTATGGACCTCCCTCGCCGCTCGCGGGGCCAGGGCGCCGATCCTGGTGGTCCAGGCGTGGACCTCCTTCTCATTGGTCGTAAAGAAGGTTTGCAGATTGAGTAACCTGTAGGCGCAGTGGATGACGCGATCGAGACCCGGCTCTTCCAGTCCGAAATCCCGGAGGAACTCGGCTTTGTCCGGATCATCCAGTTGTGCGATCTCCGCCTCGACGGCCGCGCAGATGACCACGACCTCCGCGCCTTCCTTCTTTGCCAACTCGCGTACGGCGTGGACCTGCGGGTCCTGCCCGGGGCCGTTCTCGTCGACATTGGCGACGTACATGACCGGCTTCGCAGTGATCAGGTGTAGATCGCCAAGCAGTGGCCGCTCTTTGTCCGATAAGTCGAGTGATCGTACGGGCAATCCTCCGTCGAGGTGCGCCTTCACTTTCTCCAGGAAATCGCGGATTGCGACGGCCCGCTTCTCGTTCGTCTTCGCATCTCGCTCGGCTTTCACGAGCTGCCTGTCGACGGACTCGAAATCAGCCAGCGCGAGCTCGGTGTTGACGGTCTCGATGTCGCCGACCGGGTCGATGGATGCGGCGACACGGGCGACATCATCGTTCTCGAATGAGCGAACGACGTGGGCAATCGCATTCGTTTCCCTGATGTGCGCCAGAAACCGGTTGCCGAGCCCCTCGCCTCTGGATGCACCGTCAACGAGACCCGCGATATCGACGAACTCGACAGTGGTCGGGACTTTCTTCTGCGGCTTGACGATATCGAAGAGCACGTCCAGGCGCTGGTCCGGGACGGGAACGACGCCGACGTTCGGTTCGATGGTGCAAAAGGGATAGTTCTCCGCCGGGACCCGGGCCGCCGTCAGGGCGTTGAACAGGGTCGACTTGCCGACGTTGGGCAGACCGACAATGCCGCAGGTGATGGCCACGGCTCAGCTATCGGTATTGGTGTGGAGCCGGGTCATCGCCGGCCCGATTCCGTCTGTTGCAAGGAATGGCATGACGTCGGCGGCATCACCGATATTCTGCCGCATCGCTCGCTCGGCATCCGCCGACGCACGCTTCAACACGTAGTCCGTTACGAGATCCTTGTGGCCCGGATGACCGACGCCGATGCGCAGGCGCATGAAATCGGATCCGGTGTGCCTGATGACATCGCGCAGGCCGTTGTGGCCGCCGTGACCGCCGCCCTGCTTCAATCGGACCGTGCCCAGGGGAAGGTCGATCTCGTCATGGGCGATCAGCAGGTCGCTTACGGCGAGGCGGTAGTAGTCGAGCAGCCCGCGCAGCGGGCCGCCACTCAGATTCATATAGCTTTGCGGCTTGGCGAGCCACACCTCGTTGTCGGCCAGCTTGACACGGCAGATCTGGGCGTCGAAGCGCTTCTCGTATCGAAACTCGGCCCCCGAGCGCCGCGCAAGCTCGTCGACGAACCAGAAACCCGCGTTGTGAAGGGTGCACTCGTGACGTTCCTCGGGGTTGCCGAGGCCCGCTATCGCTGTCAGGTATGTGGTCAAGACGGTGACCCGCGAAACGTGGATTACTCGTCGCCGGTTTCGGCCTCGGTATCGCCTTCGGCGGCCGCTTTCTCCTCGGGTGCTTCTTCGACCTCCTCGCCTTCGACTGCCTCGAGCTCTTCTTCCTCCGGAACCTCTTCTTCGATTATCTCTTCCTTGATGAAGGTAATCGTGACTATCGGTTGCGCCTGCTCCTCCTCGGCCTGCGCGAGGCCGACAATCTCCACGCCCTCCGGGAGCTCGATGTCGGTCAGGTACATATACTCGTTCAACGCAAGCCTGGAGATATCGACGTCCAGATACTCCGGCAGGTCCTTCGGCAAACAGGTAACTTCGACTTCCGTGGTCATCTTGGTGACGGTTCCGCCGCCCTCCTTGACGCCGACGGCAACGTCCTCGCCGAGGTAGTGTATCGGCACATTCATCTTGATCTTCTGGTCCTCGACAATGCGCTGAAGGTCAATATGCAGTATCTGACGCCTGGCGGGATGACGTTGCACGTCTTTCAGAATCGCCGCCTGACTCTTCTCGCCGACCTTGATGTTCAGAATGCTCGAATAGAACGACTCGTTGTCTAGCTGACGAAGCACCTTGTTATGGTCGAATGCGAGGGCGCGCGCCGGCTGGCCGGCGCCGTAGATGATTGCGGGGACTTTACCTTGCCGACGCAGGCGGCGGCTCGCACCTTTCCCCTGGTCTTTTCGGTAATCCGCAATCAGATCGAAATCCTGACTCATGAGAGTTCTCCGATAACTGATTGTTTATGAAACCGTTTCCGGCTTCGATTCTCGCCCCGACCGCGACCAGTCGGGGCAAGGGCGCGCATCATAGCGCAATTGGGGAGATAAGGGGACAGTTTACTTATTTCAGTCCGAAATAAGTAAACTGTCCCCTTATCCCCGGTCAGTCGACATACAGCGATGAGACGGATTCTTCGTCGCTGATGCGGCGCATGGTCTCGGCCAGGAGCTCGGCGGTCGAGAGTTGACGGATCTTGCCGCAGGCCTGTGCCTCCTCGCTCAGCGGAATCGTATCGGTAACGACGATCTCGTCGAGTTCGGACTCCGCGATGCGCGAGACCGCCGGTCCCGACAGCACGGCGTGCGTGATGTAGGCGGCGACCGTGCTGGCGCCTTGCTCCTTGAGCGCGCCGGCCGCATGGCACAGCGTGCCGGCCGTATCGACCATGTCATCGATCAGCACGCAGGCCTTGCCCTTCACCTCGCCGATGATGTTCATGACCTCGGACTGATTGGCCTTGGAGCGGCGCTTGTCGATGATCACGAGGTCGGCATCGTCGAGCCGTTTCGCCAACGCCCGCGCGCGGACGACGCCGCCGACATCGGGCGACACCACGACCATATTCTCGTATTTCTGTTTCCACACGTCGCCGAGCAGAACCGGCGAGGCATAAACATTGTCGACGGCGATATCGAAGAATCCCTGGATCTGGTCGGCATGCAGGTCAACGGTCAAGACCCTGTCCACGCCGGCCGCGCCGATCAGTTTGGCGACCAGTTTTGCGGTGATCGGCACGCGGGACGCTCTCGGCCGGCGATCCTGGCGGGCGAAGCCGAAGTAGGGAATCACGGCGGTGATTCTGGCGGCCGAGGCGCGTTTGGCGGCATCGACCATGACCAGCAGCTCCATGAGATGCTCCGGGCCGGGCGGGCAGGTGGACTGCACGATGAAGGTCTCGCGGCCCCTGATATTTTCGAGAATCTCGACGTTGATCTCGCCGTCCGAGAACCGGCCGACGGAGGCCTTGGCCAGGGGAACGTGCAGGACCCGGGCTATGTCATGCGCGAGTTTCGGGTTTGCGTTGCCGGAAAAGACTGCCAATCCTGCCGGATCCATGGCCCTCATTCACCTCGATCTGGCTGGGGTGGCAGGATTCGAACCTGCGCATGACGGGATCAAAACCCGTTGCCTTACCACTTGGCTACACCCCATCCTGGTTGTCGTCGGGCGCAATTGTGAGGCGCGCTCATAGAGGTGTCAACGACGGCGCGGGCAGCCTGGCCGCGGCTATCGGAAGACCCAGTTATCGATGACGAGCCGCACTTTGTTGTCCCCGGAAACCGCCGACAGCCGGCGAGGCATCGACTGCCCGCCACCGTCCCGATACTGCGTGATGGTCACGAGCCAGTTACCCTGGTCGAGCGAGGCGAGCTGCCCATCGTCGTTAAACTCGGTGTCCGCATGCACGCCGGGATCGGGAATGCCGAGCGCCCAGTAGCGCAGGCTCGTCACCGGAATCGTCCAGCCGTACATGACCTGCAAATCGAGTTCCGGGTCGGGAAGCAGCCATGCCTCGCCGTCCTTGTCGGTTACCGTAACCTGCTGGCTGTTGCCTTCGATGCGAACCGTGCCGAACCCGAGCGGTCCGCTTACCGTCGCCCGGAAGTCATTGTCCTTTTGCGAGTACCGCAGCTTGCCGTTGAAGCCATCCTCCGCAGCGCTGACGCCAATGCGGCCCCTGAACTCCCACTCGCCGATGCCGGCGAGAATCCGCGTGCGGGCCTCCCAGTCGGACAGTTCGGGCAAATCGACTCCGCGCTGCGCGGCGCAGCCGCTGATGACCAGGAATGACAGGAGTATCGGTGCGTAACGGTATGGCTTTATCAAGGCTTTTCCGGGAACACGCGCTCACGGACATCTTGCAGGAGGGAACTGTCGGGGTCGAGGAGCTCGGCTTTCTCGAGGAACTTGAGTGCCTCCTCCTCGCGCCCGAGCCTGGCGAGGACCTCGACGATATGGGACGCGACTTCGGGGTCCTTGAGAATCGCGTACGCCCGCTGCAATTCCTCGAGGGCCCGCTCATTGTCACCGAGGCGATACAGCACCCAGCCGTAGCTGTCGATGATCGCCGCACTGTCGGGATCGAGTTTCAGGGCCTTCACAATCAGTTTTTCCGCCTCCGCGTATTCTTCGGTCCGGTCGGCAAGGGTGTAGCCGAGTGCATTGAGCGACATGGCACTATCGGGCCACCGCTTCACGCACTGGCGGTACTCGCTGATCGCTTCCTCGAGGCGGCCCATACGCAGGAGGAGTTCGGCCCTGCCGAGTACCGCCGTCTCGCTTTCCGGCCGGTATTCGATAACCCGCTCATAGACGTCGAGCGCCTCGGGGTAGCGTTTCAGTGAGACCAGGAGCTGGGCCTCTGCTTCGACCATATCGACAGCGTACGGCGGGTTGTCGCCACCGAACTTGCGAAGATGTGCAAGCGCCTCCTCGCCCTTGCCCTGTTGGGCCAGGATCGCGCTCGCCCGTCGCTGCGAAACAACGGCGTTATTGCCCCTTAAGACCTGTGAATACAGTCGAATGGCCTGGTCGTGCTCGGACCGCCGGTCCGATATCCGCCCGAGGTAGTAGAGCGCATCCATGGTGTAATGGCCGCTCGAGAGAACGTCCTGGAAATCTGCCCAGGCCGCATCCAGATTCTCGAGGCGAAAATTGATGATCGCCATCAGCCGTAACGCGTCGGCCCTTGCAGGTTGCTCGAGCAGAATCTGGTTTATCTGGCTGAGCGCATCGTCATCGCGGCCCGCCGAGAGCAGCATGATTGCTAGTTCCATGCGCGCTTCCGGGTCGGGGTCCGGGTCATCGCCGACAAGTCTCGAGGTGTAGTCGATCGCAGCTTCGTGGTCACCATTGAGCAACATCGCCCGTGCTCTCAACAAGTGCGCTTGCAGCCAGTCTGGCGCGAGCTTCAGTGCCCTGGTGGCGCGGTCGCCCGCCTCTTCGGAATCGCCCGCTTGCAGGGCCATCACGCCCGCCGCGTATTGCGCCTTCGCGGACTTCTTGTATGGTTTGGCCAGTTGACGCATCAGTTCTGCGGCGTCTTCGGAATCTTCGCGGGACAAGAACGGTATCAGTGAAACCAATCCTTCGTCCGGTGGCGGCTCACCGCGATTGAGCAGCCGGTTGAAGCTGCGCCGGGATCCCCTGATGTCGCCGGCCCGCAGTTGAAGCTGCGCGACATAGAGCAGTGCTTCATCACTCTCTTCATCGAGCTCCAACCACCGTCGCGCCGAGTGAAGCGCGTCCTCATTGAAGCCGTAGCTGAAAGCGGTCCGCGTCGCCTGCTGCGCGATATCTACGTCCTCGCTGATCTCAGCAGCTTTGCGGTATTCCGATGAGGCTTTCTTGTACTCCTGCCGCTGCAGCGCCGTTTCGGCCCGGAGTACATGCGCGCCGGCTTCTTCGTTCGCCGTACCGGCGATGGCGAGATCCGTCGCCGGGCCTGCGAGCATGAGGGCCACAAGGGGCCAGGCCCGCGATTTACTTCGCACGCAGCGATCCTCGATCTTCAAATGTGTCATAAATATCGCAGCCGATCCGACGTTCCGAGGTAACACAGACAAGCAACTGCCCTTTCAGTTCGCTTATCATATGTGCTGATTCTGCAGGTATTTCTCAAATAGCGCCCTATGCCGCTGCAAATATTCGGGTTGAACCATAACACGGCGCCTGTCGAAATACGTGAACAGGTGATATTTTCCGGTGGCGACGTCACGCGGGCCCTGTCGCGCTTGCTCGAGCTCGACGGCATCGACGAGGCCGTCCTGCTGTCCACCTGCAACCGGACCGAGTTTTATGTCGTCTCCAATGACGCCGCGACGGATGCGCTCGAGACCTGGCTCTCGAGCGACCAGGACCTGGACGCTGAAACGCGCAAGGCGCTGTTCACGCTCGAGGACGACGATGCGATACGCCATATTTTCCGGGTCGCCTGCGGGCTGGACTCGATGGTGCTCGGTGAGCCGCAGATTCTCGGTCAGCTCAAGGACGCTTATCGGGAGGCGCAACAGGCCGGCACCGTCGGCGGCCAGCTCAGCCGCCTGTTTCAGCATACGTTTTCGGTCGCGAAGAAGGTCCGGACGGACACCGAGATAGGCTCCAGCCCCGTATCCGTCGCCTATGCCGCAGTAACTCTCGCCAATCAGTTTTTTGCCGGCTTCAGCCAGCACACTGCGCTCCTGATCGGCGCCGGCATGACGATCGAACTGGTTGCCAAACATCTCGCAAGAAAGGGCATTGGCCGAATATTCGTCGCGAATCGCGACATCGACCGGGCGCGGAGCCTCGCCGGCCAGTTCGGCGGATTCGCGCTACCGCTTTCGGAGATCGAGGGAACGTTGCCGGAGGCGGACATACTGATCAGCTCTACCGCGAGCACCGACCCTGTTATCACGCTCGAGCAGATGACGAAGGCCGTGCAGGCGCGAAAGCGAAAGCCGGTATTCGCGGTCGATATCGCCGTTCCGAGAGACATCGATCCCGAAGTGAGTACCATCGACGACGTCTACCTTTACACGATCGACGACCTCGATCAGGTCATCATCGAAGGTCAGAGCAAGCGCGAGGCCGCCGCCGTCGATGCCGGGCAGATCCTGGACGAGGAGATCCGGCGCTATCTCACGATGGAGCGGAGCAAGGATGCGGCGCCGGTCATTACGGAACTGCGCGACCACGGGCACGCTATCCGGGACGAAGTGCTGAAGCAGGCGCGGCTTCGATTGAAAAAGGGAGTCGACAACGATGACGTGCTCGAATACGCGACCGCGTCGCTGATGAAGAAAATACTGCATCAGCCCAGTGTGCGCCTGCGCGAGGCCGGAGAGCAGTCCGACCGCGGCATGGTCGACGCAGCGCGCGAGCTCTTTGGGATTCGGAAAAAAGACAAATGAAGGCGTCGATCAGACACCGGCTCGAATCTGTCCGGGACCGCTTCGAGGAACTATCGGGATTGTTATCGGATCCCGACATCATCGGTGACCAGAACCGGTTTCGGGACCTGTCACGCGAGTATTCGAAGCTCGAACCCGTTATGGGCATGTTCGCAAGATACGAATCGTTGAGCGAGGACATCGCGGCGGCCGGGGAGATGGCGGACGATGCCGACGAGGAAATCCGCAGCATGGGGCAGGAGGAGCTGGCGGCGCTTCAGGAAAGCCGCGACGAACTCTGGCTTGATCTGCAAAAGGCGCTCATCGCGCCGGATCCGCACGATGATGCCAACATCTATCTCGAGATACGGGCCGGCACGGGAGGCGACGAGGCGGCGATATTTGCGGGCGACCTGTTTCGGATGTACTCGAAGTATGCCGAGGCAATGCGCTGGACCGTCGAAATCGTCAGTTCCAAGGAAGGCGAGCACGGCGGTTACAAGGAGATTATCAGCCGCGTTACCGGAAAGGGGATTTACGCCCGCCTGAAATTCGAGTCCGGGGCACACCGCGTGCAGCGGGTCCCGGCGACCGAGTCGCAGGGGCGCATTCATACGTCTGCCTGTACGGTGGCGGTGCTGCCGGAGGCAGACGAGGTCGAAGAGATCGAAATCAATACGAGCGATCTTCGGGTCGACACCTATCGGGCTTCCGGCGCCGGCGGACAGCACGTCAACAAGACCGATTCCGCGGTTCGCCTGACGCATTTGCCGACGGGTATCGTCGTCGAGTGCCAGGACGAGCGGTCGCAGCACAAGAATCGCGCGCGCGCGTTGTCTTTGCTGCGCGCGAAACTGCTGGACGCCGAATTGACGCAGCGCGCAAATGAGCAAGCAGAGAGCAGGAGGCTGCAGGTCGGCTCCGGTGACCGTTCGGAACGGATCCGCACCTATAATTATCCACAGGGCCGGGTGACGGACCACCGCATCAACCTGACCTTGTACAAGCTTGCCGAGGTTCTGGAGGGCGACCTCGACCAGGTCGTCCAACCCCTCGTGAGTGAGTACCAGGCGGATCAGCTCGCAGCCATCGGCGCATAACGGTGAACGACGTTCGGCGACTTATCGAATGCATAGGCAATACGCCACTCATTCGCCTGAACCACCTGTCCGACGCGACCGGCTGCGAGATCCTCGGCAAGGCCGAGTTCATGAACCCAGGCGGCTCCGTCAAGGACAGGGCGGCGCTCGGCATGATCCGCGACGCCCAGGAAACCGGCAAGCTCAAGCCCGGCGGCGTCATCGTGGAGGGCACTGCCGGCAACACGGGAATTGGGCTCGCCATGCTGGGCAGTGCGCTTGGGCACCGCAGCATCATCGTCATGCCCGACAATCAGAGCGACGAGAAAATCGCCACCCTCAGGACGTATGGCGCCGAAGTCAGGCTGGTCCCGGCCGCGCCGTACAAGGACCCGAACCATTTCGTTCATACCTCGGGAAGGCTCGCGGAGTCGCTCAACGAAACCGAGGAGAACGGCGCCTGGTGGGCTGACCAGTTCGAAAACCTGTCAAACCGCGAGTTTCACCGGCAGACGACCGGTCGCGAAATCTGGGAACAAACAGCCGGCGAGGTCGACGGCTTCGTCTGTTCGGTCGGCACCGGTGGCACCCTGGGCGGCGTGGCGCGGGCCCTTCGTTCCCGTAACCCCGATATTCGTATCGCGCTGTCCGATCCCTTCGGGTCCGCCCTGCACAACTACTTCGCCCACGGTCAGCTCAAGATCGAAGGCAACTCGATCTCGGAAGGCATCGGTAACAGCCGTGTGACCGCCAATCTCGCCGATACCGGGATTGATATCAGCTGGCAGATTCCCGATCAGGAAGCGATCCCGATCGTCTACGACCTGATCCGGGACGAAGGCCTGGTCCTGGGCGGTTCGAGCGGCATCAATGTCGCCGGTGCATTGCGCCTCGCAAGAGAACTCGGCCGCGGACACACCATTGTCACCGTTCTCTGCGACTCCGGCGTCCGCTATCAGGCACGACTCTTTAATAAGGAGTTCCTGGCAAGCAAGAACTTGAGCCTGCCCGAGTGGCTGGATCCTGGTGCCGGGCACTGACTCATTCGACTGATGGATCTCGGTGCCGTCATTGCATCTGCCGGCGCAAGTGGTTCAGGACGTCGGAACGGGTAATCAGGCCGAGAAAATCTTCGCCATCGACCACGGCAGCATAGGGCTGCACGTGCAGCATGGCGACCAGATTGTTGACGCTCGAATCCATGTCGAGTTGTATGAACGCTGTCTGCATCGCCTCCCTGACCGGTGCATTCATCAGTTCCGGCTTGCCGAACACGAAGCGAATGATTGAATCCTCGTCCAGGACGCCGACCAGCTTATTGTCCTCCATCACCGGCAGTTGTGAGATACCGGCATTGCGTAATCGATTGTGCGCGGTCGTGAGCAGGTCGGTCGGCCCGACCGTTATGGTTGCGCGCTCGCCATGTGGTCGTCCAATGAGGTCACGAAGGTCACCGGACTTCGCGCGCTCGCTGAAGCCCTGATCTTCCATCCAGAAGTCGTTATAGAGCTTTGACAGGTACTTGTTGCCCGTGTCGCAGGCAAAGCTGACGACGCGTTTCGGCTTTGTCTGTTCATGGCAGTACTTGAGCGCCGCCGAGACCAGTGTCCCGGTCGAGGACCCGGCCAGAAGCCCTTCCTTTTTCAGGAGCTCGCGGGCCATATCGAACGATTCCTGATCGGTTATGCTGTATGCCTTGCAGACCCGGTCGAAATCAGCGATCGACGGAATATAGTCCTCGCCAATGCCCTCGACCAGCCAGCCCCCTGTCTTCTCCCCGAGCTCGCCCTTGTTGACGTAGTCGGCCAGAATCGACCCAACCGGGTCTGCGAGGATCAGCTCGACCTGCGGCGCCTGCTCGGCAAGGAACTTGCTGATGCCGCTGACCGTACCGCTGGTACCGACGCCGAGCACGATTGCATCGAGGTCACCCTCCATCTGCTCGAGGATTTCCGGTCCGGTCGTCTGCTCGTGCGCGAGCGGATTATCCGGATTGCCGAACTGGTTGATGAAATAGGCGCCCGTCTCGTCTGCGATCTTCCGGCCGAGATCCTGGTAGTACTCCGGATGCCCTTTGGAGACATCGGACCGGGTCAGGATGACCTCGGCGCCCATCGCCCGAAGATTGAATATCTTCTCCTGGCTCATCTTGTCCGGCAAAACGATGACCAGCCGATAGCCTTTCTGTGCCGCAACCAGGGCCAGCCCCAAGCCTGTGTTACCGGCCGTGGCTTCGACAATCGTATCACCGGTCTTGATGTCCCCCCTTTTCTCGGCCTCTTCGATCATAGTGACCCCGATGCGATCCTTGACGGATCCCGCGGGATTCATGAGCTCCAGCTTGAGAAACAGGCGACAGGGACCGGCGTCTATGTGCGTTACCTCGAGCATCGGGGTTCGCCCGACCATATCGAGGATATTGGAGAAGACTTTCATAGCACGGCTAGGCCTTTATTATTCTGCCAGTCATACTACCTGTACCGCATGCCTGCAACCACAATCGAAAACACATTGGCCGATGCAGCGAAGAAGCTTGCCGTGGTCAGCGAGAGTCCCGCACTCGATGCCGAGACATTGCTCGCCTGGGTCCTCGGCGTGTCGCGAAGCCATTTGTTTGCACACCCGGGGAGCGATCTGGGCAAAGAATCCGCGCGCCGGTTTTCGAACGCCCTCGCGCGCCGTCACGATGGTGAGCCGGTCGCCTATATCACTGGCGCGAGAGAGTTCTGGTCCCTGCGGCTGAGGGTCACCCCCGACACGCTCGTGCCGCGGCCCGAGACCGAGACGCTCGTCGAGCAGGCACTGAGTTTGATTCCCCGGGGCCGCGCTTGCCGGGTACTGGATCTCGGTACAGGCAGCGGCGCCATCGCGATTGCGCTCGCCAGCGAGCGCCCGGAAAGCGAGATTGTCGCGACCGACTCGAGCGGAGAGGCACTGAATGTGGCAAGACAAAACGCGGCGCAACACACGTTGGTCAATATTCATTTCCTGGAGGGTGACTGGATAGAACCCGTCGCCGATGAGGTATTCGAGTTCATCGTATCGAACCCGCCCTATGTGAAAGACGATGATCCGGCGCTCGATGAGCTCCGCTACGAGCCCGGCCACGCGCTCCGCGCCGGCCCCGATGGCCTGGATGCGATACGGAATATCGCCGAAGCCGCCCCGAGAGTCATCAGCGACAATGGCACGCTGATCCTCGAGCACGGCGCTGATCAGCGGGACGCGGTCGCCGGCATATTGCAAAACAACGGCTGGTCAGATATCGAGTGTTTCAGGGACTTGTCGGGACACCCTCGCGTTACAACAGCTAGAATCAAGCTATCTACAAGAGAGGCTATCCCATGATCCGGATCGTGACCAGCCACGGCGACATCATCGTCGAGCTTTTTGAAGATTCCGCACCGATCTCGACAGAAAATTTCGTGCGATACATCAATGACGGATTCTATGCCGAGACAGTCTTTCATCGCGTCATACCGAGCTTCATGATTCAGGGCGGCGGCATGACGGCGGACATGCAACGCAAGCAGACACATGCCCCGATCAAGAACGAGGCGGAAAACGGTGAGAAGAACGTTCGCGGTACGCTCGCGATGGCGCGAACGAGTGAGATAAACAGCGCCACGAGCCAGTTCTTCATCAATCTGCGCGATAATCACTTTCTCGATCATGGCGACGGTAATTTCGGTTACGCCGTATTCGGTCGCGTCAGCGACGGCATGGATGTCGTCGATGCGATCGCCGGCGTAGATACCGGAACCGTGGCCGGACACCAGGACGTGCCCCTCAAACCCGTGAAGATCATTGAAGTTCGTCGGGAAGACTGATTGAGTACCAACCGACAAGCCGGCCGTGAGGCGCGTCATTTCGCCCTGCCGCAAATCGGCGAGCAGGGCCAGAAGCGTATCGCGTCATCGACAGCATTGCTGATCGGACTCGGCGGCATCGGCTGTGCGGCGGCCAGTTACCTGGCAAGCAGCGGCGTCGGTCATCTGATTCTCTGCGACTTCGACACTGTCGACGCCACCAACCTGGGCCGGCAGATACTTTACGGCCCGGCGGACATCGGCAAACTCAAAGCCAACCAGGCCGCGGCGCGTCTTGCCGCGATGAACCCGGACATCCGCCTCACCGAGATCACCGACCGGTTAAGTGATCACGCGCTTATCGAAGCCCTGCAGATGTCCGATGTCGTTCTCGACGGCTGCGACAATTTCGCAACCCGCTTCCAGGTCAGCGACGAATGCGTCAACAGCGACCGATGTCTGATCTCCGGCGCGGCTATTCGTTTCGAGGGCCAGATCGCCGTATTCGGACCCGACTACGGGAAATCGCCCTGCTACCGCTGCCTTTATCAGGAGGCGGACGAATCGCTCGACAACTGCGCTGGCAACGGTGTGCTCGCACCGGTACCCGCCGTGATCGGCGCGATGATGGCAGTCGAAGCATTGAAATTTCTCGCGGCAGTTGCGGGAACCGAGGCCGGTCAACTCAACCTGTACGATGCTCTGACAGGACAGTGGCGGCGAGTCGCCGTCAGAAAACGAAAAAGTTGCCCCGGCTGCAACATAGCTGACTGATATCAGTGCATCAGTCGGATTGAGCTGAATCATGGTCTTGCTGACGATTGATTCGTTGCGTACACATACGCACATAGCCCGGGCCGCGGCTACACAGTCCGGGACCAGTAGCTGGCCGCTTGCTCATCAACCCCCTGACGGCGCAATTGGCACAGAGAGAATCGAATATGAACAACAATACAGATTATCCGCATCTATTGAGAAGCGATGACATCAAGGCCGGTGAAGACACTTTTTCGCATCCGTGGAATCCGAACTCCGAGATCACGGGAACTCGCATGAGCGAGAAGGCAGGCCTGGGCCGCACAGGCGTCAGCCTGGTTCGCATCGCTCCGGGTAAGGAGTCATTTGTCTACCACCTGCACCACCGCGAAGAAGAATGGGTATATGTTCTTTCGGGTCGCGGCCTAGCAAGAATTGACGGCGCCGACTACGATATGGGCCCCGGTGACTTCGTTGCATTTCCGACGCCGTCAGTCGCACACCACATGACAAATCCGTTTCAGGATGACCTGGTCTATTTGATGGGCGGGGAATGCTTGCAGCATGAAATCGCGGACTTTCCCGATCTCGACAAGCGAATGATCCGCCTTGGCGAGAATTACGCAGTTTATACCTTGTCGGATGGCAGGCCTTTATTCGAATCCGATTCGTAGGCGAGCTTTCGGGACGAAACTACAATAACTGCGACGTTCTTGTCATTACGTATTCGGCTGCGATCATCACATGCATGCAGTAGCTTAGTCCTGGGCTCGGCCCCGTAGTCGGTGCCCGGCCCTTTCAGGCCGCGTCCGCTTTTGCCGGATCATAGCCGAGGTTGGGTGCGAGCCAGCGCTCGGCTTCGGCGATAGTCATGCCCTTTCGTTGCGCGAACGATTCGACCTGGTCGCGTGCGATCTTGCCGACCGAGAAGTATTTCGCGTCAGGATGTGAGTAATAGAACCCGCTGACCGCCGCCGTCGGGAACATCGCATAGCTGTCGGTCAGTTGCACACCGATGTTGTCATCCACATCGAGCAGTTTCCAGAGCCTGCTTTTCTCGGTGTGGTCCGGGCATGCGGGGTAACCGGGCGCGGGCCGGATGCCACGGTACTCTTCGGCAATGAGCTGGTTGTTCGTCAGACTTTCTTCTTTGGCGTAACCCCAGTGTTCCCTGCGGACCGTTTCGTGCAGGTACTCGGCCAGGGCTTCGGCCAAACGGTCGGCCAGCGCTTTCAACAGGATGCTGCTGTAGTCGTCCTTGTCCGCCTTGAACCGCTCCAGGTGTGCGTCGATGCCGATGCCTGCCGTAACCGCGAAACCGCCGATGAAATCCGCCACGCCACATTCGACGGGTGCAACGTAATCCGCCAGACAATTCTGCGCCTGGCCATCGGGTTTGCCGCGCTGCTGTCGGAGATGGCACAGGCGCATGATCTCTTTTTGCCGGGCGTCGTCGCTGAACACCAGGATATCGTCGTGATCGGCGGTGTTCGCCGGATAAAAGCCGACGATCGCCCGGGCCTGCAACCACTGCTCCTTGATGATCCTGTCGAGCATGACGGACGCATCGCCGAACAGGGCGCGGGCGGCCTCGCCGACGGTCGCATCGCTCAGGATCTGCGGAAATCTGCCGCGGAATTCCCAGGCGTTGAAGAACGGCATCCAGTCGATGTAGCCGCGAAGTGTCGCGAGATCGATGCCGTCGAAGACCCTGGTGCCGGTAAATGCCGGCTTCGGCGGCAGGTAGTGGTCCCAGTCGATGCGATGCTTTCTGTCCCGAGCCTGCGCCAGTGTCAATTGCGGGACCTGCCGTGTCTTGCCGGCATGGCGTTCGCGCCGACGTGCGTTGTCCTCCCGCGTCTTTTCTACGATCATCCTGCGGGATTCCGGTTCGATAAGCGCCTGCGCCACGCCGACCGAGCGCGACGCATCTTTGACATAGATGACCGGACCTTCGTAATTCGGTTCGATCTTGACGGCCGTGTGTGCGGGAGAGGTCGTCGCGCCGCCGATCAACAAGGGCAATTCGAAGTCGAGGCGCTGCATCTCCTTGGCGACGAACACCATCTCATCGAGCGACGGCGTAATGAGTCCGGACAGGCCGATCATTTCCGCTCCCTCGCGTTTCGCCGTCTCGAGTATCTTCTGGCAGGGGACCATTACGCCGAGATCGATGACCTCGAAGTTATTACATTGCAGCACCACGCCGACAATGTTCTTGCCGATGTCGTGAACGTCCCCTTTCACGGTTGCCATGACGATCCTGCCGTTCGACTCGAGGGCACCGCCCTTCTGGTCTTCAATGAATGGCACGAGATGACCAACCGCCTTCTTCATCACGCGGGCGGACTTGACGACCTGCGGCAGGAACATCTTGCCGGCGCCGAACAGATCGCCAACGACGTTCATGCCGTCCATCAGTGGTCCTTCTATGACGTCGAGCGGCCGCGCGGCGGCAAGGCGTGCTTCCTCGGTGTCATCGATGACGAATTCATCGATGCCGTTCACAAGCGCGTGCTCGAGCCGCTTTTCGACGGCGAATTCCCGCCAGCTCAGGTCCTGTGTATCGTTACTCGGCCCTGATTTCTGTCCCTTGTATACGCCCGCAACCTCGAGAAGTCTCTCGGTGGCATCGTCTCTGCGATGGAGTACGGCGTCTTCGACGGCGTCTCTCAAGTCTGTCGGAAGGTCCTCGTAAATCGCAAGCTGTCCGGCATTGACGATCCCCAAATCCATGCCGGCCCTGATCGCGTGATAAAGGAAGACGGAGTGGATCGCTTCGCGAACGACGTTATTGCCGCGGAACGAGAAAGATACGTTGCTGACCCCACCGCTGACCAGTGCGTGCGGTAGCGTCTCCTTGATGCGACGCGTCGCTTCGATGAAATCGATGCCGTAGCAGTCGTGTTCCTCGATGCCTGTCGCAATCGCAAATATATTCGGATCGAAGATGATGTCGGCCGGATCGAAGCCGACGGTCTCGGTCAGAATCCTGTATGAACGCTGGCAGATCTCGACTTTTCGTTCGACATTGTCCGCCTGGCCCTGCTCGTCGAATGCCATGACGATAACGGCCGCCCCGTAGTCGCGAACCAGCTTCGCGCACTTGATGAATGTCTCTTCCCCTTCTTTCAGACTGATGGAGTTGACGACGGCCCTGCCCTGCACACAGCGCAGGCCGGCCTCGATGACTGACCACTTCGAGGAGTCGATCATCACCGGAACACGGGCGACATCGGGCTCTGAGGCGATGAGGTTGAGGAAAGTCACCATCTCCGCCTCCGAGTCCAGCATCCCTTCGTCCATGTTGACGTCGAGGATCTGGGCGCCGTTTTCGACCTGCTGCCGCGCAACCTGGACTGCCGCAGTATAGTCCTTCGCTTCGATCAGGCGCCGGAAGATCGCAGAGCCCGTGACATTGCACCGCTCACCGACGTTGACGAACAGGTCGTCCGGTCCGATCGTTACCGGTTCGAGGCCGGACAACCGGCAACGGGCAGGTAATCCCGGGATCTTTCGCGACGCTTTGTCCTGTATCACTTCGGCCAGTGAGCGAATGTGATCCGGTGTCGTCCCGCAGCAGCCGCCGACCATGTTGACAATGCCGGCCTCCGCGAACTCGCCGACGATCTGCGCCATGTCCTCGGGCGTCTCATCGTATTCGCCGAACTCGTTCGGCAATCCCGCATTCGGATGCGCGCTGACGCCCGTATCTGCAACGCGTGACAACTCCGCAATGTAGGACCGCAGATCCGCCGCACCGAGGGCACAGTTCAGGCCGACCATGAACGGCTCGGCATGCCGGACCGAATGCCAGAATGCCTCGGTCGTCTGCCCGGACAGCGTGCGGCCGGATGCATCGGTGATCGTGCCCGAGATCATGACGGGCAGCTTCCGGCCGGCCGACTCGAAACTGCGGTGTATCGCAAAGATCGCCGCCTTGGCGTTCAGCGTATCGAATATGGTCTCCACCATCAGAAAGTCGACGCCCCCCTGGATCAGCGCCGTTGCTGCCTCGTGATACGTGCTGACGAGTTCTTCGAAACCGACGTTTCTGAAACCGGGGTCGTTTACATCCGGCGAGATCGAGGCAGTCCGGTTCGTCGGCCCCAGGACGCCCGCCACGAATCTCGCTTGGCCGGATTTGGCGGTACAGCTGTCGGCGGATTCTCGTGCGATTCTCGCGGCCGCGAGATTGAGTTCCCCGACCAGCGATTCCATGCCGTAATCGCCCTGCGACGGCGCATTCGAGTTGAACGTGTTGGTCTCGATGATGTCCGCGCCGGCATCCAGAAACTGGCGATGAATATCGGCGACCACCTGCGGCTGCGTAATGGACAACAGGTCGTTGTTACCCTTCAGGTCCTGCTCCCAGTCGCGGAAACGATCGCCCCGGAAATCGTCCTCACCTAATCGTACGCTCTGGATCATCGTGCCCATGGCACCGTCCAGGAGCAGAATTCGTTCGGATAGTCCGTTGTGCAGTGCGGTGATTCGTCTTGCGCGATCCATCGTCAACTCCTCAGGCAGCCGCCTGCTGCGGACGAACGCCCAGCGCGTGACAAATCGCAAAGGTCAGTTCGGAGCGATTCAGTGTATAGAAATGAAACTCATCGATACCCTGCTTCTTTAGCACCCTGACCTGCTCGATCGCCACGCTGGCGGCGATGAGCCGGCGGGTCTCTGCATCGTCTTCGAGCCCGGCGAACCGCTCGGTCAGCCATGCAGGCACGGTGGCGCCGCATTGCTCGGCGAACCGCTCGAGCTGCGGGAACCGGGTTATCGGCAGGATTCCCGGGACGATCGTCGAGTCGATACCGGCCGCGGAGCAAAGATCCCTGAAGCGCAGGTACTTCCCGGCGTCGAAGAAGAACTGTGTAATCGCGCGGGACGCACCCGCATCGAGTTTGCGTTTCAGGTTATCGAGATCGAACTGTGCGCTGGGCGCCTCCGGATGCACTTCCGGATAGGCGGCAACCGATATGTCGAAGTCGGCAACCTTCTTGAGGCCGGCGACGAGATTCGATGCGAAAGCATAGCCGTCCGGTTGCGGGACATACTCATCGATACCCTTCGGCGGATCGCCTCGCAGGGCAACCAGATGGCGCACGCCCATGTCCCAGTATTTGCGCGCAATATCGTCGATCTCGTCCCGGCTTGCGCCGATACAGGTCAGGTGCGGTGCGACCGTTAATTCCGTCTGCTGGAGGATACGCGCAACGGCGGCATGTGTTCTCATCCGGGTGCTGCCGTCGGCGCCGTAGGTGACCGAGACGAATCGCGGCTGCAACACGGACAAGCGTTCAATCGAACGCCACAGCGTTTGTGCCATGGCCTCCGTATTGGGCGGGAAGAACTCGAATGACACCTGCGTTGTCGTCCTCGCTTTTTTCATGGTCTTCGACCGGGGAGATCAGGCAGCTTCAATTTGACGATCCGAAACCGTGGCGACCGACAGGAGCCAGAGCGGATCCTTCTTTGGCGCCAGGCGTGCCGGCGCGAGCCTGAGCCCCGCGCCCGCGCTCCATTCGGCCAGTCGTTGCTGGATTTCGGCCGGCGGACGCCGGCCGGTCGAGAGCAGGATGAACAACCGTCCACCGCGGCGAAGAACCCGTCGCGCCTCGGTCAGCACCCGAACCGGTTGCCTTGCGGCCGCGAGCACGTCGTCGAGAATGATCGTGTCGAACTCCCCTTCGCCGAAGGGCAGCCGGTACATGTCGCCACTGCGCAGGCTGCAGTTGGGCAGACCGGCCAGCATCAGTTCTGCGCGCGTCCGCCGGGTCGCGTCCGAGTCTATGTCGACGCCGACGGCGCGGCGAGCCCGGCTGGCGAGCAGTTTGAGGATCCGGCCCCTGCCGCAACCGATATCGAGCAGATCGCCCAGTTGTGCCGTCACGGTGAGTTCGACCAGTGCCTTGTGCAGCGCCCGGTCTCCCGGCCTCTCGACATCGACACCCGCAGCGGCAGCCGCCACCCGGTCGCCGCGCAGTACCTGCAGTCGGGCAATATCGTTATGGAACACGGCGTCGTCTTCGGGGAGCAGCCGCAGCAGGCGACGCTTCAGCGCGGCGTCGCCACCGCGTGCCGCGACGCGATAAAAGACCCATTGGCCGTCCCGGAAGTGGTTCAGGATTCCTGCGTCACAAAGCTGCTTCAGATGCTGAGAGATACGCGGCTGATTCAGCCCCACAACCTCGGTGAGCTCGGAAACGCTGCACTCGCCGTGGCGGCATAATGCAACGAGCCGCATGCGGACAGGGTCCGCAAGCGCCTTGAACTGCGCGGCAAGTTGTTCGGTTCGAGTTGACATAAATATATAATGATATCTTTATATCTACTGACAAAGCAGTCTAACACGATCGGGCCGGGAATGCCCGGGAGGGTCGCCCGTGCCGGGCGGCGGATCAATGAATCTGGTCGCTGCCCTCCAGGGCGTAATCCGAGAACAGGCGCGAGATGTCGACGGCGTCGAAGGATCGGGTGCGGCCACAATACTCGCAGGTGACGTCGATTCTCCCTTTCTCCGAGAGTGCCGCGCCGGTCTCCGATTCCCCGATCATCCTGAGCACCTCTTCTGCCCGCCTTCTCGAACACCGGCACTTGAATGTCGCCGCCTGTGGCCTGAAGACGCGGACGTCGTCCTCGGCGAACAGCTTGCCGAGCAAGTCGATACCGACGCCGGCGGCGATATCATCCGGGCGAAGCGTCGCCGCCAGCAGGCCGAGCCGTCGCCAGTCGTCCTCGAGCGGGCTGTCCTTCTCCGGCATCTGCTGAAGCAGAATCCCGCCGCAGCTGGCAGGCTCGCTGACGAGATGAATGTGGCTGGGAATCTGTGCGGAGCTCGCGTAGTAATGCTCCAGGCTGTCCGCGAGCGAGTCTCCCGTCACTTCGATGATCCCCTGACAGGGCCGCCGCATGGCGCCCGCATCGACCGTGATGGCACAACGGGCCTGCGCGACAAGCTCTTCGAACGAGGCCTGCCTGGCGAGGTCCGGAGCGCTGGCCATGCCCCTCAGCTCCAGTGCGCTGGTGCATTGCATGACCAGCATGGCAAGCGGCCCATCGCCGCTTAGCTGCATCGTGATGGTGCCGTCGAAATCGAGGCTGTGGGCGATCAGTCCCGTGGCTGCAGCGGAATGGCCGAGCGTCTCGAGGACGCTCGTCTGATACGCGTGGCCGAGTTGCATGCGTTGCCAGGCCTTCTGCAACTGGATCAGAGCGCCCCGTACCGGCAACGACTCGAATACGAAGGGAACGACAGCGTCGCTATGCATCTGCATGCTAGTCCTTTTTCAGGCGGCGTTTCAGTATCTCGTTGACCTGGCCCGGATTTGCCTTGCCGCCAGTGTCTTTCATGACCTGGCCAACAAAGTACCCCAGTACTTTGTCCTTGCCCGCTCTGTATTGTTCAACCTGAGCGGGGTTCGCCGCTATGACGGTGTCCACAATTGTCTCGATAGCGGTGCTGTCGGTGATCTGCCTCAATCCTCTTGCCTCGATGATGTCGTCGGCGCTGCCCTCGCCCGCCCACATGGCTTCGAAGACGGTTTTGGCGATCTTTCCGGAGATGGTCCCATCGTCGATGCGCCTCAGGAGTCCGGCGAGGTTCGCCGGACCGATCTTGCTGTCGCCGATTTCCAGACCGTCACGGTGCAGAGCCGCTGACAGGTCCCCGATCACCCAGTTTGCGGGCATCCTGGCGCCGCCCTTGAATTCTGCCGCCGTCGCCTCGAAGTAATCGGCAACGGCGCGGCTCTGCGTCAGGATCTCGGCGTCGCCGGGCTTGAGTTCGTATTGCGCCACAAAGCGGGCCTGTTTCTGGTCGGGAAGTTCCGGCAGCGTCTTCTCGATCTCCGCAACAAAGGCGTCGTCTATTTCGACCGGGAGCAGATCCGGATCCGGAAAGTACCGGTAATCGTTTGCCTCTTCCTTGGTTCGCATCGGCCGCGTCTCGCCACGCTCGGCGTCGTACAGGCGCGTCTCCTGGACAACTTCGCCGCCTTCCTCGAGAACATCTATCTGACGCTCGATTTCGTAGTTGATCGCCTTCTCGACGAAGCGGAACGAGTTGAGGTTTTTCAGCTCGGTCCGCGTGCCGAATGTTTCCCGACCACGCGGCCTGACCGACACGTTGGCATCGCAGCGGAACGAGCCCTCCTGCATGTTGCCATCGGAAATTTCGAGGTAACGGACAATCGAATGGATCTTGCGCATGTAAGCGCCGGCTTCACTGGCCGAGCGCAGATCGGGTTCCGAGACAATCTCCAGCAGTGGCGTGCCGGCCCGATTGAGGTCGATTCCCGACGAATGATTGAACCCTTCGTGAACCGACTTGCCGGCATCTTCCTCGAGATGTGCACGGGTGATGCCGATACGTTTTTCTTCACCGTTATCGCCTTTGATCGTCAGCTCGCCGTCATGGACGATCGGCAATTCGTATTGACTGATCTGGTAACCCTTGGGCAAGTCCGGATAGAAGTAATTTTTTCTCGCAAAAACACAACGTGGCGCGATCGTGGCGCCAATGGCCAGACCGAACTTGCAGGCCATGCGTACGGCCTCGGCATTCAGGACCGGTAACACGCCCGGATAACCGAGGTCGACCAGGCAGGCCTGGGTGTTCGGATCCGCCCCGTACGCGGTGGACGCACTGGAAAAGATCTTGCTCTTCGTCGCGAGCTGCGTGTGAATCTCGAGCCCGATCACGACTTCCCAGTCGCCGCTCATTGGTAATCCCCCGGACAACGCTTATGCCATTCCGTCGATTGCTGGTACCTGTGCGCACAGGCAAGAACGGTCTCCTCGGCAAAATGCGGCCCGACGAGTTGCAGCCCGACCGGCAGATCATCGACGAAGCCACAGGGCGTCGAGATGCCGGGGAGCCCGGCCAGGTTCGCGCCTATCGTGTAGATGTCATTGAGATACATGGTGATCGGGTCGTCCATCTTGTCGCCGAGTCTGAATGCCGGTGTCGGCGCGGTCGGTCCGGCGATGACATCGACTTTGTCGAACGCATTCTTGAAGTCCCGGCTGATGAGCTGGCGCACTTTCTGTGCTTTCAGGTAGTACGCATCGTAGTATCCCGCAGACAGAACGTAGGTGCCGGTCATGATGCGGCGCTTTACCTCGGCGCCGAAACCCTCGCCGCGACTGCGGCAATACAGATCGAAAAGATCCCTGGCATTTTCGGCGCGACGCCCGAATCTGACGCCGTCGAAGCGGGACAGGTTGGATGAACACTCCGCCGGCGCAACCACGTAATAGGTCGGTACCGACAAGTCCAGGTTCGGCAGATCGACCTCGATCAGACTCGCACCCTGCTGCTCCAGCACTTTCAGAGCATCCTTGACACGCGCGCCGCATTGCTCATCGAGCCCCTCGTCAAAGTGCTGTCGCACGATGCCGATCTTCAGGCCTTTCGGCGAACGCGTCAGGCCCGCGATGTAGTCGGGGACCGGATGATCAACGGATGTCGAGTCCCGTGCATCGAAACCGGCCATGACGGAAAGCAGCATCGCGGCATCTTCCGCCGTCCTAGTAATGACGCCGGCCTGATCGAGGCTCGAGGCGAACGCGATCATGCCGTAACGGGAGACGCGCCCGTAAGTCGGCTTGAGTCCGACGGTCCCCGTCAATGCGGCGGGCTGCCTGATCGATCCGCCGGTATCCGTGCCTGTCGCGGCCGGGGTCAGCCTTGCGGCGACGGCCGCCGCCGATCCCCCGGATGACCCGCCCGGCGAACGTTCCGTGTCCCACGGGTTTCGGACCGGACCGAACAAGCTGTTTTCGTTCGAGGAACCCATTGCGAACTCGTCCATGTTGGTCTTGCCGAGCATGACTGCGCCCGCCGCCGCCAGACGTTCGACTACCGTCGCGTCGTAAGGTGACACGAAGTTTTCCAGAATACGGGAGCCACAGGTGGTCAGAACGCCTTTGGTGCAAAAGATGTCCTTATGAACGAGCGGAAGACCGGCAAGCGCGCCGGCCTCACCTTTCAGCCTGGCCGAATCGCACGCATCGGCCCTCGCCAGCGCCAGGTCCGCCGTTACGTTAATGAAAGCGTTCAGCGACGAATCATGTTGCTCGATACGCGATAACAGTGCTTCGATCAGCTCGCGCGAGGAAAACTCCCGTTCGGAGAGGCCCTTTGACAGCTCCGCCAGTGTCAGCGTGTATAAATCCTGCCCTGCCATGATCACTCGATGACTTTGGGCACGAGGTAGAATCCGTCGGCCACGGCAGGGGCGTTTTCCTGGATCGCGTCCCGTTCGTTGTCCTCGTCGATCACGTCGGGCCGCAGACGCTGCGCCTGATCCAGCGGATGCGCCATCGGCAGGACATCGTCGGTCGGCGCCTGCTGCAACTGATCCACGAATTCAACGATGTTCGACAGCTTCTCCACGACGTCGCCGAACTCCGCGTCTTGCAGCTGCAGGCGTGCAAGCGTCGCGATCTGTTGGACCTGTTCTTTGCTTAGTGACACGCTCATTTACCGGTATGCGAATGCTCCGGATGGCACCGGGCAGCGCGAGGGGCAGCAATCATACACGCCACCTTGTGCAATGTCCTGCGCATTGTTAGGCTTCAAAGTTTATTTGGTTCGCGGGACCCTATCCCAACATGCTAAAGAACATTCTAGGTTATTTCTCGAATGATTTGTCGATCGACCTCGGAACGGCGAACACCTTGATATATTCCCGCGGCCACGGAATCGTCCTCGACGAGCCCTCGGTTGTCGCCATTCGCGAAGACAGCGGCCGGGGTGGCCGGGTTGTAGAGGCGGTCGGCGTTGAAGCCAAGAATATGCTTGGCCGCACACCCGGAAACATCATGGCCATTCGCCCGCTCAAGGACGGCGTCATCGCCGATTTCACGGTGACGGAGAAAATGCTGCAGCATTTCATCCGTAAAGCGCACGGCACACGCTATTTTCGGCCAAGCCCCCGCGTACTGGTTGCTGTGCCATATGGTTCAACGCAGGTAGAACGCAGGGCTATTCGTGAATCTGCGGAAGGTGCAGGCGCGCGCAAGGTACATCTTATTCCGGAGCCGATGGCTGCCGCGATCGGCGCCGGTCTGCCGGTACACGAGGCCCGCGGCTCGATGGTTCTCGATATCGGTGGCGGCACGTCGGAAGTCGCGGTTATCTCGTTGAACGGCATCGTCTATGCGGCATCCGTCAGAATCGGCGGCGACCGGTTCGACGAGGCCATCACGAATTACGTGCGCCGGAACTATGGCATACTGATCGGCGAGGCGACCGCCGAACGCATCAAACACGAGATCGGTTCTGCATTTCCGGGCCAGGAAGTCCGGGAAATTTCCGTCAAGGGCCGGAACCTGTCGGAAGGCGTGCCCCGAAGTTTCACGCTGAACAGCAATGAAATACTCGAGGCACTGCAGGAACCGCTGCAGGGCATCATCGGCGCGGTCAAGGAAGCGCTGGAGCAGACACCGCCCGAACTCGGCGCCGACGTCGCCGACCGCGGCATCGTATTGACCGGGGGCGGCGCCATGCTGATTGACATCGACAAGTTGCTCATGGAAGAGACGGGCTTGCCCGTGGTCATCGCGGACGACCCGATGACCTGTGTCGCCCGCGGCGGCGGCCGCGTGATCGAACTCGTTGACGAGCACGGACCTGCCGTATTCGGACTGGAGTAAGCTTTCAGTAACCAGGGCGGTAGACCGGTATCATTCCCCAGATGGTTACCGCAAGAACTGAAAATCAGCATCGATCCCAACGGACGCCGGCCCTCGGCCTCCGGCTGTTGCTGCTTGCCGGCCTGAGTATCCTGATTCTGGTCGTCGACCACCGTGATAATCACCTGGACGCCGTTCGCCGGGCTATCGGTGCGGCGGTTTATCCGCTGCGTATCGTTGTCGACGCACCCGTCGCGGCGTGGTACTGGTTGAGTGACTTCAATACAAGCCGCAACGATCTCAGGATGGAATTGAGCCGGTTGCAGGCCGAGCGCCTGCTGACCCATGCCAGGCTGCAGAGATTCGCATCGCTCGAGGCTGAAAACGCGCGGCTTCGCGCGATGCTCGAGGCACGAAACCGGGTTACCGACCAGGTCCGGGTCGCCGGCATCATGGCGGTCAGCGGCAACCCGTTTCGCCACGTACTCACTATCGACAAGGGACAAAATGATGGTGTGTATGACGGGCAGGCGATGGTCGATGCCGATGGAGTGATCGGCCAGGTCATCGGCACCGGTCTTTTCTCGGCGCAGGCGGTCCTGATCAGCGATCCCGATCACGCGCTGCCGGTCGAGATAAACCGAAACGGGCTTCGCACGATCGCGGTCGGCACGGGCGAATTCAATCGGCTGGACCTGCCCTTCCTGCCGAACAATGCAGACGTGCGCCAGGGCGACTTGCTGGTCACGTCGGGTCTCAGCGGCGCGTTCCCCCCCGGCTATCCGGTGGCGACGATCGACAGCGTCACCCGGATACCGCAGGAGCCGTTTGCGGCCGTATCCGCCGTACCGGCCGCCAAACTGAACCAGGTCCGGGAGATCATGCTGGTCTGGTCGATCGAGGGCGAAGATGAGCCGGAGGACACGGAATGATTCGTGGCCGGGCATCGCGGCGATTACCCGTGATCGGTTGCATCGTTGCGGCTCTGATGCTCGCGATTGCGCCGATGCCGGACTGGGCCACTCCGTTCCGGCCGGACTGGGTGGCGCTGACACTTATATATTGGGCGATGATGCTGCCGCGAACATACAGCGTCGGCACCGCCTGGATTGTCGGGATCATTCTCGATGTCGCCCACGGCACCTTACTCGGGCAACACGCCATCGCGCTCTGCTTCGTGGTGTACGTGACGGTCAAGATCCACCTGCAGCTGCGGGTATTTCCCGTCTCTCAGATGACGGCGACCGTGTTCGCGATTCTCGCCTTCTACCAGTTCATATTGTTCTGGATTAACGGTGTCGCCGGTGTGCAGGCACCCGCCATTTCCTACTGGGGGCCCGTTTTGACCGGCGCACTGATCTGGCCGGTGCTGACGGTGTTTTTCGGCGGTGTCCGTTATCAGACAAGACCCGGAGCCTGACGCGCATCATGGACCTGCTCACACCGATCAAGGATCACTACTTGGAACGACGCATGTTCGTCGGGCGCGTGGTGATTTCCTCGATCGTCGGGCTGCTGATGTGCGGCAGCGTCGTTGCACGACTCGTCCAGTTACAGATAGTCGATCACGAGTTATTTGCCGAGAAATCGCAGGGAAATCGCATCCGTATCGAGGCGATGCCGCCGACCCGCGGTCTTATCTTCGATCGCAAGGGGCGCATACTTGCCCAGAATCTGCCCGCCTTTCAGCTCGAGCTGATTCCGGAGCAGGTCGGAAACCTCGACGACACGCTGCAACGACTCGCCGACATCGATCTGATCGACGAGAAAGAGATCCCGCGAATCAGGTCAATCAGTCAAAGAGGGCCGCGCTTCAAACCGGTCACCCTGAGGTTTCGCCTGTCCGATGCCGAGATCGCGAACTTTGCCATCCAGCGCCCACGATTTCCGGGGGTGGACTTTCAGCCGAGGCTGGTTCGTCACTACCCCCACGGCGAAGCCGTGGCCCATGCGCTCGGCTATGTCGGCGCCATCGATCAGTCGGATCTCGACAGACTCGATCCGGCCGTATACGTCGGCACCGCACATACCGGCAAGACGGGCATCGAGCACAGCTTCGAGAAGAATCTGCACGGTGATCCGGGTTACCGGCAGATCGTAACCAATGCGCGCGGCAGGCAGGTGCCACCCGACTCACGGGACCCCGCTGTTTTGCTGACCGAAAATGAATCCTCGGTACCGGGTGCAAATCTCTACCTCAGTCTGGATCTCGATCTGCAGTTTCTCGCGACGGAGACCTTGAGGGGCCGGCGCGGCTCGGTCGTCGCAATCGATCCGGAGAGCGGTGAAATACTCGCGCTTGTCAGTGCGCCCACGTTCGACCCGAACATTTTTGCGACCGGCATGAGCGCCGATGATTTCACGACACTGCAATCCGATGAGGGACAGCCGCTGTTCAATCGGGCAGTGCGTGGCACCTATCCCCCAGGCTCAACGATCAAGCCAATGCTGGCGCTCGCGGCGCTCGAGACAGGCGCCACCAATCTCACGCGCCGCAATTTCTGCCGGGGATCTTATACGCTGCCCGGCAGCACACATCGCTACCGCGACTGGAAACCCGAAGGCCACGGTTCGATGGATCTGCATGACGCGATTGCGCAGTCCTGCGACGTGTATTTCTATGAGATCAGTACCGCGATCGGTATCGATCACATGCATTCCTATCTCGATCAATTCGGGCTCGGGCAAAGGACAGGCATCGACATGGTGGGTGAACACCGCGGCCTGATGCCATCGCGCGAGTGGAAGAGACAGGCCTTCCGGGAACGAGCAGACCGGATCTGGTTTCCGGGGGAAACGGTCATCGCGTCGATTGGTCAGGGCTATATGCTGGCAACACCGCTGCAACTGGCGAACGCGGCGGCCGCCCTGGCGATGAGAGGCAAACGGCTCAAGCCGCGTATCGTTGCGGCGGTGGAGGACCCGATCTCCGGTACACGTACGATCTTCCCGCCGGAGCGCCTGCCGGATGTCGATATCCAGAACGAGTTCTATTGGGAAAGCGTTCTCAATGCGATGCATGACGTCATGCAGAGCGAGGAAGGCACGGCCCGGGCGGCAGGCATGGGCGCCACGTACGAGATGGCTGGCAAGAGTGGCACCGCCCAGGTCTTTTCAATCGCGCAGGAGGAGCGTTACGAAGAGGAGGAAATTGACGAGCGTCTCAGAGACCATGCTTTGTTTATTTCGTTTGCGCCACTTCAGAACCCGAAGATCGCGGTCGCGGTCATTGTCGAGAACGGCAGCAGCGGAAGCCGGACGGCTGCGCCGATAGCGCGTGCGATCATGGATCGCTACCTCGGGGTGAATCCTGATGCTCTTTAGCGATACGCCACGGCTATTCGAACGCAAGTCGGCGCCGCTGAGCGACGCCGCGCGGATTATGCGGCAACTGAACATCGATGGGCAGCTGCTCGGCGGACTGGTGCTTATCTGCGGCCTGGGACTCGTCGTCCTGTACAGCGCCGTCGGTGAAAGCGTTGACCTTCTGTTGCAGCAGGTGGCCAGGCTCAGCATCGCTATTGTCGGCATGTTTGTGGTTGCGCAGATACCGCCCGACGTGTTGCGGCACTGGACACCGTGGGGCTATCTGCTGGGACTTGTCCTCCTGGGTCTGGTTCTGGTGCTGGGTGACGTCGGTCAGGGTGCCAGACGCTGGCTCGATATAGGGATCCGGTTCCAGCCTTCCGAGATCATGAAGCTCGCGGTGCCGATGATGGCCGCCTGGTACCTGCACGAGCGGCAGCTTCCGCCGAGGGCCGGCCCGCTGCTGATCATCGCCCTGATGGTGATCGTCCCGACCGCGCTGATCGCCATACAACCCGACCTCGGCACAGCATTGCTTATCGCAGCCGCCGGATTTGTCGTGCTGGTTCTTGCGGGCATGTCGGTGCGCTTGATGGCACTGCTCGGCGTGCTGTCGGTACCCGGTGCGCTGGTCCTGTGGCACTACGTCATGGCGGAATACCAGAAGCAGCGCGTGCTGACGCTCCTGAATCCGGACAGCGACCCGCTGGGCGCGGGTTACAACATCATTCAGTCCAAAATTGCCATCGGCTCGGGCGGACTGTTCGGTAAGGGGTTGACGAACGGCAGCCAGGCGCAGCTCGAGTTCCTTCCGGAACGACAGACCGATTTCATCTTTGCGGTCATGGGCGAGGAGCTCGGCTTGCTGGGCGTGCTGAGTCTTCTGGGCCTCTACCTGTTCGTCGTCGGCAGGGGTCTGTATATCGCAATACAAGCCCGGGATACCTATTCACGGCTGCTTGCCGGCAGTATCAGCATGACTTTTTTCGTCTATGTTTTCGTAAATACGGCAATGGTCACAGGAATTGTGCCGGTAGTCGGCATACCCTTACCGCTGGTCAGCTTTGGAGGCACGTCGATGGTGACGCTCATGGCCGGATTCGGTATTCTCATGTCGATCCACACGCACCGGAAGTTGCTACCGCACTGATGAAGTTCGCCAGGGAATCAAGGCAAGTAGGATTTCTTATTCTGCTGATTCTCGGCGGGCAGTCCGCGTTCGCCATAAACACCGGCAGAACTGACGTCAGTCAATTCATTGATTCGATGGTGTCGAAGCACGACTATGATCGCCGGACTTTGAAACGCCTGTTGCGAAATGCAAAGACGCAGAAATCGATTCTCGAAGCGATAGCCAAGCCCGCCGAGAAGACCAAATCCTGGAGCGAGTATCGCGCCATATTCGTGACCGAGAAGCGAATCGATGCCGGCGTGGACTTCTGGCGCGAGCACGAATCGGAACTGAGCAGAATCAGCCGGCAAACCGGCGTTCCGTGCGAAATCCTGGTCGGCATCATCGGTGTCGAGACCTATTTCGGTCGTATTACGGGCGGTTATCGCGTGATGGATGCGCTGACCACCCTGGCATTCGAGTACCCGCCGAGGGCCGCGTTCTTCCGGCGCGAGCTCGAGGAATTTCTGCTGATCGTGCGCGAGGAAAACATCGAGGCGTCCATGGCGACGGGCTCATACGCCGGCGCGATGGGCGCGCCACAGTTCATGCCGTCGAGCTTTCGCGCCTATGCAATCGACGGCAGCGCCGATGGAAAAAGGGATATCTGGACCGATTGGTCGGATGTCATCGGCAGTGTCGCAAACTATTTTGTCGCCCACGGCTGGCAGCCAAGCAGTGAGATTGTTGCCCGGGCCACCCTCGGCACTACCTGGCACGGCGAGATACCGGAGCATACCCTGTCACCGGCGGAGACCGTCAGCTCGCTGAGCCGGCAGGGCGTCTTGTTCGCCACCGACCTCCCCAACGACCACGAAAGCCAATTGTTTGCGTTACAGGGGGCCAACGGCGACGAACACTGGGTCGGTTTTCACAACTTCTTCGTGATCACGCGCTATAACCGAAGCATCATGTATGCCCTGGCCGTACATCAGCTCGGACAGGAAATCGCCATTGAGGTCAGCCGTCGTGAGACCTGAGCGATATGCGTTGCTGTGGTCGCTCGCACTTGTGCTCCTGTCAGCCGGCTGTGCCGGCAATTTATCGAAAGACGGTCCACCCCGAACCGGCTCGGTGATTCCTCCCGACCTGCCCGATGACCCGGTGCCTCGCAAGGAACCCAGGAGCCGTCATGGCAACGGGCCTGTGTACAGGGTGAACGGGAACAGCTACGAAGTCATGGAATCGAGCTACGGTTACCGGGAGCGCGGCGTCGCGTCCTGGTACGGCAAGAAATTTCACGGTCGCCTTACATCGAGCCACGAGCCATATAACATGTATGCGATGACCGCGGCGCACAAGACGCTGCCGTTACCGAGCTATGTCCGCGTCAGGAACCTTCGCAACAACAAGAGTGTGATCGTCCGCGTCAACGACCGCGGGCCGTTTGTTCATAACCGCATCATCGATCTCTCCTACTCGGCCGCGATAAAGCTGGACATGATTGGTACGGGCACGAGTCTGGTCGAGGTAACAGCGATCAGCTTCGATGCTCCGCCACGGCAGCCGGCCGTCGTGCGGGCGCCGACAGAGACACCGGAACCGGCGGCCCCGGCGGCGCGGGAATCCACCATCTTTGTCCAGGTCGGTGCGTTCGGCGACGCCGAGAACGCGCGTCGCCGTTTTGCCCTGCTCAAGAGCGGCGGTATCGGTAATGCTGTCGTGCTCGAGGACTCGAGCCGCTCGCCGGTCTTGTACCGGATAAGGATCGGACCGATCGACGACGTTCTGCAATACGACTCGCTGGTCGGTCGGCTTCAACACCTCGGCATATTGGAGACGCATCTGGTTACGGAGTAACAGTTGCTCTGTGCCTGATCACGCGACCATCCTTTTTTTGCCGCAGGCGTTACAATACGCGCCTTTGCTTGCAGGCGATTCGACACCGATGCGTTGTAGAGCTTCTATCTTACTGATTTCGCTCGCTTTATCGATACTACCCGTGTATGGCCTGGCGGCCGTCGAGATACGGCCCATTCCGGCCCCGCCGATCATCGGCGCCAAGAGCTTCCTCGTCATCGACGGCAACACAGGGGCCGAGCTGGCGTCTCTCAGGCCCGATCAGCGGCTTGCGCCGGCCAGCCTGACGAAGCTCATGGCGGCCTACGCGATATTCAGGGCGCTGGATGAGAATCAGATCGCGCTCGAGGACCGGGTAACGGTCAGTGAGAAGGCCTGGCGCACACCCGGCTCACGCATGTTCATCGAGGTAGGCAGCCGGGTCACGGTGCAGGACCTGCTGTTCGGCATGATTATCCAGTCCGGCAACGACGCGGCCGTCGCACTTGCGGAACATGTGGCCGGCACCGAGTCCGTGTTTGCCGAAGTCATGAACCAATATGCGGGCGCACTCGGCATGCATTCCAGCCACTTCGAGAACGCCACCGGGCTGCCCGGCGAACGGCACTATTCGACCGCCAGGGACATATCGACGCTGGCGCGAGCGATCATCAACGAGTTCCCCGACTACTATAAGTGGTATTCGGTAAAGAAATTCAAGTACAACGACATCGAACAAAAGAACCGCAACCTGTTGCTATGGCGCGATTCCAGTGTCGACGGTATGAAGACCGGTCACACCGACGATGCCGGCTATTGTCTCGTATCGAGCGCAAGGCGGGATGGCATGCGCATCGTTTCCGTGGTGCTCGGCACGGCAAGCGCTAAATCACGCGTTGACGGGAGCCAGGCGCTCATCAACTACGGTTTCCGATTCTTCGAGACAAGATTGCTGTACAAAGCCGGTGAAGCCGTAACCAATGCCCGTATCTGGAAGGCCGCAAACGAATTTACGCCGCTTGGAGTAACCAACGATCTGTACATCACGGTGCCACGCGGCAGCTATGACGCCGTCGAATCCGTGCTCAATATTCCTGCGGTGCTGGTCGCCCCGGTCGCGCAGGGCCAGCCGCTGGCCGAGCTCAGAGTCAGCCTGAACGGCACCGACCTGGTCAACGAGCCCCTGCGCGCGCTGGACAACAACCCGAGCGGGTCACTGTGGCAACGCGCCCGCGACGGCGTAAGGCTCTGGTTTGAATAAAGACCTGCTCGAATTTCCCTGTGAGTTCTCGATCAAGATGATGGGCCGGGATCGGCCACAGTTTCGCGCCGCGGCAATCTCACTCATCGAGCAACACGCGGGAAAGATACACGACGATGCCATCCGCACGGCAGTGAGCCGCAACGGCAACTTTCTGTCTGTAACGATCACCATAGAGGCGCAGCACCGGCAGCAGCTTGACGACATCTATCGTGATCTCGGCAATCACGACGATATTCTGATCGCGCTGTGACGGCACCTGAAAAAACTCAGCCCCCGCGAGAGACCATGATCGGGATACGCTCGCTCGGGCGAAGGGAATACGAGCCGCTCTGGCGCGAGATGCAGGACTTCACCAACACGCGCAACCAGGCGACACCGGATGAGCTCTGGTTCGCTGAACACCCGCCGGTCTTCACGCTTGGCCTGAACGCGAGCCGCGAACACCTGCTCGCCCCGGGCAATATCCCCGTCGTGCAGATCGACCGTGGCGGCCAGGTCACCTATCACGGACCCGGTCAGCTCATGATCTACCCGCTCATCGACCTGAAACGAAAAGACATGGGAGTCCGCGACCTCGTCTCCGCACTCGAACAGTCGGTCGTTGACCTCGCCGGCCAATACGGCATCGACGCCGCGAGCAGAAAAGACGCCCCGGGCGTTTACGTAAAAGGAAAAAAACTGGCGAGCGTCGGCCTGCGCATACGCCGCAATGCCAGCTACCACGGCATGGCGCTGAACGTGGACATGGACCTCGAACCCTTCAGCCGCATCAACCCCTGCGGCTTCAGCGATCTCGAGGCCACCGACTTCAAGTCATTAGGCATCACCAAGGGTCTGCAAGAAGTCGAACAAGACCTGCAAGCGCACCTGCTCGAGCAACTTGGATTCTGAACATCGGTCATTGCCGAACCGCGCGATTGTTTTCACATCATAGCTTTTCGGCACGAGGCCTCATACCAGGAATCTCCTGACGATCAGAGACCAGACGACGATAACGATCAGGAAGTACCATGCCAGCCAGCGGTGGAATACCGGTTTTTGCAGGAATACGCCGAGTAGTGCGAGCAGCGCGAAGTGCAGCACGAACGGCAGGTAGTACCACGGAACAAACAGACCACCGCGGGCTGCCGTCTGCAGGATGTCCATCAGCACGAGTCCCGCAAATGCCCACAGAAACCAGTTCCGCCGGTATTCGAAGGGACTTTCGGTCCCGGCAGCCTGTGGCGGATACAGCGTGATGGCGGCCAGATAGTGGGCCACGGACCAGAGTATGATGACCAGGAACTTGTAAAAGCTCCAGATCGTCTGTTCGGACCACGGGAACAGCGTCCACCAGTTGAGAATCATCACCATCAATATGAAGCCGGTCCACACCAGGTGGATGTCGTTGACGGTTCTCCGATAGACAGACCGAATCGCACCGCGAAGGACGTGCGTAAGACTGATGCCGAAGATTATCGAGACAAATACGGCCAGGTACTCGAATTCGTTCATCGCAACTACGACTCCCCCTGCAGTCCGGTTCGCCGCCGCCGTCCCGGCGGCCTAATCCGTAGACAGTTTTCCAATCGCCCTGAGGAAACCCTTTTTGTCCTCCGGTGAAATCATGATCCGCCGGTTGTTGCCGTAAGTGATCTTCAATCGATCCAGCGACAAGGCAGGCGACGAAAGCGGGCTGTGAGTCTCCGTGATATCGGTAATCTCCACGATCGATATGGTCTTGAAGAAGGGCCCACACACGATCCTGAGCTTGCCGTCGGAGACCGTATAGTGCGTTCGCAGCAGGATCGAAACGATCAGCAAAATTCCCGGCATAGTCGTCGCAACGACTATGGTCTTTTCATTGCCCGTCGTGTCACTCAGCAAGGTCACGACAAGCGCATAAGCCATTCCCAGGATCCCGAAGAGCAGCAGTGTCAAAAGCCAGGCGTCGATTCTCGACCGAAAACGCATTGTCGTCATCGCCTTAGTGTTCGGACAGGAACTGCACGATCTCGGAACTGACATCGGCAAGCGCACCTGCGATCGCCATAAGAGCCGGTTTGCTATCGTGGAACACGCGGTGCAGTTCAGCATAACGAGGACGCAGTTCGTCGCCACTACAGGCGGCCAATATTCCCCATAATGCGGCGAACTGAATTACGGAACGGGGATTCAAGTGACACCTAACGGTTTAGCTAACTTGCGCCAAGTATCTGGCGCGAAGATCGCCGTTGCAAGCTTTGTGACAGATGCTGCCTGGCGGCAAGCTCAGCGATTTGTTAGGCGGCTATTCCCGACCACGCCAGAAACCAGGGCGTCTGCGACGATGTGCAACGGCCACAATCACTATCTCATCATTTGACACTCGATATATGACCGAGTACGGAAAACGGTGAACCGGACGCCTTCGTAAATCACCGCGGATTAATCTCGCAGCCTTGGGTAGCTCAAGAATTCGCTCCCGCGTTCTTTTGAATTCGACGAGAAATGCTGCTCCAAGGCCCGGCTGCTGAGATTCGTAATAGGAAATTGAGGCTTCGAGTTCCTGGAAGCCTGCGGCAAGATACGAACAATGCTCATCCGAGTTTCTGTTCGATCTCGGAAACCACCTCATCTACCGGACGTGCTTCGGTTCTTCCAGCATCATAGTCAGACAGCCGCCGCTCCGCTTCGTCCAACCATTGCTCTTCGGCGTCTTCGTCGGTGCCCGGGTCAAGGCTTTCAATCAGCCTAAGGGCGAGACGGGCTCTGTCTTTCGGTGCCAGTTCTTTCGCCTGTTTTTCAAGGTTTCGGGTCTCGGAAGGCATACGGTCACAATAGAAGCACAAGCGAAGTGAGTCAACGCCCAATTTCACGTAATTAGCTGAGAAAGCCGCCTAACGGTTTAGCTAACCTGCGCCAAGTATCTGGCGCGGCTATTGCCTTTGCAAGAGCCGTGACAGATACGTCCGGCGGCCAGCGCAGCGATTTGTTAGGCGTCATCACTTTCTCGCATTTTTTCTCGAGCGGCGCAATACATTAAAACCACCTATGTTAGCGGCGAGCATAATTGCGGCATTCACAATTGTGGCAATACGATCCCCAGCAGCGACGAACCAAAATAGACCAAGCAAAGAAACAACCACAAAGAGTGTCATCAGCAGATGTTGTCCAGTAACTGGCGGTGCCTGTTCGTGCTTCGGTGCGGACCGCGTCATCCACCAGCGCATTGGAAAGAACAAAATGGCACCAATTGTTACGCTGCCAAGAACGAGAATGCCAATGACTAGTAGGTTGTCCAAATTGACGCCTGACTATTTATGAGGCGAAATAGCCATAGTTGTTGCAGGCGGAAGTGCGTTATAACTTGTCTTGGCATTGATGAGTGCCTGACAATTAGGAGTTTGCTTGGAATACTATATTGCACATCTAAGGAAGGATATCAGGCAATTGTGATGCACGGGACTTACCGTCTGTTCAGTCGTTCCAGGCGCTCGGCTGTTCCCACGTCCTCCCAGAGTCCTTCGTACAGGCTGCCGCTCAGTTTTCCGTTATCGGCGGCTCTGCGCAGAATCGGGGTTATCGGGAATCGGCCGGGCTTTTGATCCATGAAGAGTTCCCGGCGATAGAGCGCGAAGCCGCTGAATGTCAGTGCCGGGCTTTTCGCGTTGCGAATGATCCCGTCCTGTAGCTCGAAGTCGACGTTGTTTCTGTCGGCGGGTGTCGGCACCAGGATCAGGTGGCCGAGCATGTCGCTGTCAAGTCTCGTTTCGGGTAGCCGGAAGTCGGTGTAGGTGTCGGCGTTGATGACCCAGAAGGGTTCGCTGCCGAGTAATGGCAGGGCGCGGTGAATGCCCCCACCGGTATCGAGCACATTGTCGTATTCCGGGCTGTAGATGACGTTCAGCCCGAACCGCGATCCGGAGCCGACTCTCTCGACGATCTGTTCTCCCAGCCAACCGAGGTTGATGACAACAGTGTCGACGCCGCGTTCCCCGAGTGCTTTTAGATGGCGCTCGAGCAGGCTTTCACCGTTAACCTCGACCAGTGCCTTCGGCAGTTCGTCCGTCAGTGGACGAAGCCGCTCGCCGCGGCCGGCTGCAAGAATCATCGCGATCATCGGCTTTCTCTCAGCCCGGGCAGACAGCGCCGGCTGATCAGATTGGTCAGGAAACCCAGCTCCTCATACTTTGATTCGAGGGCCTCGATATATTCCAGCGTTCGCGGGATGTCGGGAATGAACCCGGATTTGCCGTCACGGTGCTTGAGGCGGGCGAATATACCCGCCGCCTTGAGGTGACGTTGTGCGCCCATCAGATCAAAATATCTGGCAAATTGCCGCGGGTCGATTTGCGCGGTGAGATGGTCGCCGAGCTGATCGTAGAACTGCATGGTCCACACCTGTATTTTTTCTTCAGGCCAGCGGATATAACAATCCTTGAGCAGCGAAACGAGATCGTATGTCAGGGGGCCTTCTACGGCGTCCTGAAAATCCAGGATCCCGGGGTTGTCGTCTTCGGTCAGCATCAGGTTGCGCGAGTGATAGTCGCGGTGCACGAATACTCTTGGCTGCTCCAGTGCATTGTCAATGAGCAGCTGACAGGACTCCTGCCATCGATCTTCGTCAGATTGCGTGAAATCGATGTTCAGGTGCCGTTCGCAAAGCCACTCCTTGAAAATTGACAACTCGAAGGCCAGCAGCCGCTCATCGTATGGCGGCAGCTCCGACTGAAATTCCTTTCCCCGGCGTTGCATGGTGACCAGCGCGGATATTGCATCGTCGTAGAGCTCGTCTGCTTTGGAGCGGTCGGTGCGCAACGCGGTCAGATAAAGCGTGGATCCGAGGTCCGTGAGCAGAAGGAAACCGAGATCGAGGTCCGATGCAAGGACGCGGGGGCTGTTCAGATGCATTCGTTCCAGGAAACCCGCGACCTTGATGAATTGCGCGGAATCTTCCCTCTCGGGCGGTGCATCCATGACGATCCTCGTCGAGTCGCCGCTGGCCAGCCGGAGATAGCGGCGAAAGCTGGCGTCCTCGGATGCCGGCGCGAGCGTGGTAGCGTCAAGGCCGTCTATTCCTGCCAGCCAGCGCTTCAGCTGCTCGTGCCGGGGACTGGATTCTTCGTCGGTGGCGATGATTCGGGATCTCCGTTCCGCATTGAAGGCGCTAATGAACTATGCGAAGGTAGCAAATCGCAATAACTGATAACATCTTTTCTCCCTAACATCCTGCAGCCATTGCATTTTGTCCGATAGCCCTGCACCACACATGACTGGCATTCCCGTTGCGCTTGCCGGCCTGCTCGCCGCGCTGGTGAGCGGCGTAGCGTATTCGCAGCAGGACTTGCAGTGTGACGCGGCCGATGCGGGCGAGCTGCTCGACCGGTCCCTGTTTGACGATATCGATGCCGGTGACTCCAACGGCATGCTGTTCGAGGCCGGAGAGATGCAAGCGAAACTGGGCGACAGGCCGAGCGCAAGCATGACGGGCGGGGTGCTCGTGAAACAGGGCGAACGGCTTGCAGGCGCCGATACCGCAAGTTACGACCCTGACACGCTGGCATTGCATCTTTCGGGCGACGTGCGGTACGAAGATCCGGGAACACAAATCAGAAGCGACTCGGCGGAGTTTTCCTATACTTCGGGTCTTGTCCGTTTCGAAGGCGCGGAGTTCAAGCTCTCCGACGGCGGCGCTAGAGGCGCAGCCAGCGCCCTCGAGATCAATCAGGAAGGTATGCTCAAACTCGACGATGTCGAATACACGACCTGTCCCCCGGGGTCGAACGACTGGTTACTCGAAGCGGGCGACATCGACCTCGATACGGCGAAGGGCTCCGGCTCGGCCAAGAATGTGAAACTCAGGTTTCAGGGGGTGCCGATCATGTACGCGCCGTTCCTGTCGTTTCCGATCGGGGACGCGCGAAAGTCCGGAATCCTGACACCTGAGTTCGGGAGCGCCGGGCGGAGCGGACGGGCCGTCAGCGTTCCCTACTACTGGAACATCGCGCCAAATTACGATGTAACGTTTACGCCCCGGTATCTGACCGATCGTGGTCTTCAGGTGCAGTCGGAGTTTCGTTACCTGACAAGGGCTCATGACGGCGTTCTGCGGTTCGATTATCTGCCGGACGACAGTCTTATCGATTCCGATCGTCATTTGCTGAGCTTCAACCACAGAACACAAATTTCCAGCGGTTGGCGGGGCCTGGTCGACTACCGCGACGCCTCCGACAGCAGGTACTTCGAAGACCTGGGCGGCAGCCTGAGTGTTTCGAGTATCACCCACCTGAACCGGAGTGTTGTATTCGAATTTTACGGCGACCACCTCTCGATATTCGGCAGGTTTCAGGAATACCAGACCATTGACGAGACGATCCTGCCCGTGGACGAGCCGTACCAGCGCCTGCCGCAGATCCGGGTCACGGGCATGTGGCCCGATGGGGCGCTCGGCCTTCACTACAAGTTCGATGGAGAGTTTGTCTATTTCGATCGCGATATCGGCGTGACCGGCTGGCGTTTCGACGTGGCGCCCGAGATCGAGTTGCCAATCGGGAATCCGGGCTGGTTCATAACACCCAACGTCATTCTCGAGCACACACGCTACGAACTCGAGAATGTCCCGGCCGGACAACCGATCGACCCGTCGCGAACCTTGCCCATCGCCAGCCTTGACGTCGGCATGATACTGGAGCGCACGATGCGATCGTCCCGCGGGCGCATTCAGACGATCGAGCCGAGAGTCCTCTATGTTCATATCCCGCATCGCGAACAGTCCGGGCTGCCGGTATTCGATACGATCGTCCCGGATCTCAATCTCGTGCAGCTATATCGCAAGAATCGGTATCTTGGTGTCGACCGAATCGCCGACACCGATCAGCTCAGCGTCGGTATCACATCCCGGATACTGAGCGTGTCGAACGGCAAGGAAATCGTTACGGCAACCATCGGGCAGGCCCTGTATCTCAGCACACAGGGCGTCACGCTGCCCGGACAGCCCGTGACTTTCAGCGACTCATCCGATTACATCGCGGAACTTCGGTTTCCGTTTTACGAGAAATTCAATTTCGATCTGGGCTACCAGTGGGGAACCGGGAATAACGGGACGACCCAGTCCGAAGCGAGAATCCAGTTCCGGCCACAACGAAACAAGATCCTGAATCTGTCGTATCGCTTCCGCAAGCAATCACTCGAGCAGGGAGACGTGTCCTGGTCATGGCCATTGGCGAGGAGCTGGAACTTCGTCGGCAGATACAATTTCTCGTTCCGCGACGACGAGCCTCTCGAGCGGTTTTTCGGCCTCGAATACGAAAACTGTTGCTGGGGCCTGCGACTCGTTACCCGTCGCTACATCAGCACCCGCGACGGAACGCAGGATTCATCTTTCGGTCTACAGCTGGTGCTCAAGGGAATGACCAGCGTGGGAACCAAGGCTGACAGACTTTTGGAGCGTGGTATCCTTGGCTATTCGCGCGACGTCTATTAAGAATTTATGAACAAAATCCGATACTTTTGCCTGCTGTCGGGCCTGGCGACCTGCGCAGTCGCCGCGGAAGAGCTGTCGGCCACGGGTGAGATGCTCGACGGAATCGCCGCCATCGTCAACGAGGGTGTCGTGCTGAAGAGCGAGCTGAAGCTTCAACTGGAGACCGTAACGGAACGGGCGCAGAAGCAGGACATGCGGCTGCCACCGCCGAGCGTCCTGGAGGAACAGGTGCTCGAGAGCCTCATACTCAAGCAGATTCAGCTGCAGCGCGCCGAGCGCATCGGCATCCGGATTTCGGACCAGATGTTGAATGCCGCGATTGCGGGTGTTGCGGAGCAAAACGGCTTTGCATTCGAGGACATGCCCCGCGTACTTGCCGAGGATGGGATTTCATACGGCGTCTATCGCCGCGAGATGCGTGAGCAGCTGATCCTCGAACAGTTGCAGCGAATCGACGTCGTCGGACGGATTTCGGTCGCACCACGCGAGATAGATCAGTGTCTCGCCGACCTCGAAGACAACGTCGTGATCAACTCTGAATACAAACTGTCACACATACTGATATCGGTGCCGCCGTCCGCGACTCAGGAGGAGTTCGCGGAAGCAGAGACTGAAGCGAATTACGTGTACAAACAACTTCAGGACGGCGCCGACTTTGCCGAGATGGCGATTCGATACTCGGATCTTCAGACCGCGCTCGAAGGCGGCAATCTCGGTTGGCGCAAAGGCGATCAGCTTCCGACTATTTTTTCCAATATCGTCGGTTCGATGGCAGCAGGCGACTTCTCGGATCCGATCCGGACCGTGAGTGGTTATCACATCGTCAAGGTCAACGACCTGCGTGGCGCGAATCAGCGCAGTGAAGTCGAGCAGGTAAAGCTTCGCCATATCCTGATTACGCCTGACGAGATCATCGATGACGAAACCGCCAAGCAGCAGCTCGAACAGGCAGTCGCCGATCTCGGCTCCGGCAAGGACTTCGGCGAGCTTGCGAAGCTTCTGTCCGATGATCCCGGTTCTGCGAACCAGGGCGGGGAAATGGACTGGGCCAGCCCGGGCTCGTTTGTGCCCGAATTCGAGGAAGTCGCCAATAATGCGGAAATCGGCGTCGTGACCGAGCCTTTCCGGACCAGATTCGGCTGGCACATTCTCGAAGTCATGGATCGTCGCATTCACGACAACACGGAGGAACTCAAGGAAAACGGCTGCATACAGCGCGTCAGGAACAGCAAGCTGGCAGAAGAGACGGAGCTCTACATGCGGCGAATCCGTGACGAAGCATTCGTAGACACACGCATCTGACAAGCAAACGGACAAACCCTCTCGTAATCACCGCCGGAGAACCCGCCGGTATCGGGCCCGACCTGTGCCTTGCTCTGGCGAATACACAGTGGTCAGACCGGGTGATTGTCGTTGCAGATCCACAGACGCTGGAAGCGAGGGCCCGTCGACTCGGCGTCGACGTCTCGATCCTGGATGCGGAATCAGGCGGTTCGGCCCGAAACGGTCTGAGGGTGATCGCAGAAGCCCTGCCCAACGCCTCCGTCTGTGGCACGCCGGATCCGGCCAATGCCCAATCGCTGCTGTCGGGGCTGAAGAGGGCGGTACAAGCTTGCCTCGACGGCAGGTTCTCCGGGCTTGTTACGGCGCCGCTGCAGAAGAGCACAATCAACGATGCGGGAATCTCCTTTACCGGCCACACGGAGTACCTCGCAGAATTAACCTCGATTCGAACACCCGTAATGATGCTGGTCGCGGACCAGTTGCGGGTGGCGCTCGCCAGCACGCACCTGCCGCTTCGGGAGGTCCCGGACTATCTGACGCAGGAGCGACTTCGCGACGTGCTCGAAGTCCTGCATGCCGACCTCGTCGGAAGATTCGACATCGCCGAGCCGGAGATCGTCGTCTGCGGGCTCAATCCGCACGCCGGTGAAGGCGGTTATCTGGGCACGGAGGACGTCGCCGTGATCGAGCCGGTCGTCAGCGCATTACGGCTGGAGGGCATCGATGTCCGCGGTCCGTTAGCCGCGGATACAGCGTTCACACCGGCCGCCGGGCATGCCGATGCGGTACTGGCCATGTATCACGATCAGGGTCTGCCCGCCTTGAAGATGGCCGGGTTCGGTCACTCGGTAAATGTGACGCTCGGCCTGCCGATCGTTCGGACCTCCGTCGATCACGGCACGGCCCTCGGTATAGCCGGCACGGGCAGGGCCGATGCCGGCAGCATGATTGCGGCGGTGGAACTGGCCGCCACATTGGCAACCGCATGAGCCGGCGCCACCGCCCGCGCAGGCGATTCGGGCAGCACTTTCTGGTTGACCGGATGACGATCGACAGAATCATCGCGGCAATCGAGCCCGGGGCCGGGGAGATAATCGTTGAGATAGGGCCGGGCCGGGGTGCGATCAGCGAACCGCTGGCGCGCAGCGCCGGCAGGTTCCACGCTATCGAGCTGGACCGCGATCTGGCAGCGGCGCTCACGCGGCAATTCGAATCGCAACCCAATGTAACGATTCACCAGGCGGATGCGCTGAAGTTCGATTTCGCCGCGCTGGGAGAGAATCTTCGAGTCGTCGGCAATCTGCCCTACAACATCTCGACGCCGCTGCTGTTTCACCTCATCGATTGCAGAGAAACCATCAACGACATGCATCTGATGCTGCAAAAAGAAGTCGTCGACCGAATGGCGGCGGTGCCGCATAACAAGACGTATGGCCGGCTGACCATAATGCTCGGTTGCTACATGGCAGTTGAACCGTTGTTCGATGTGCCGCCGTCGGCTTTCAGGCCATCGCCGAAAGTCTCGTCCTCGGTCGTGCGGTTATCGCCGCTGCCGAAAGACACCCATGCGATTGCCGATCACACAGCACTATCCGAAATCGTCACCGTGGCATTCAGTCAACGCCGAAAGACATTGCGCAACGCGCTCAAGGCCTGTGTGACGGAGGAAGATCTCGTCGCTTCGGGCATGGATCCCGGATCACGACCGGAACACGTATCGATCGCAGACTATGTGGCCCTTGCCAACCGGATTGCCCGCACGTGAAGCGGCAAGGTGGTTCCCGAGGAACGTTGAGATAGGATCTGGTTACGTTAGAATGCGGGCACCCGGGTACTGCCCGGACGGGCTTGCGGTGACTAATGGATAAGATGAATTGCGAAATCAGTATCGAAGTCGCAACGGATTATGTCGATGAGCAGTCCGAGCCCGATGACGGCCGTTACGTATTCGCCTACACGATCACCATTGCCAACCTGGGCGAGGTTCCGGCCCGTTTGCTGAGCCGTCACTGGGTTATAACGGATGCCAACGGCAAGGTTCAGGAAGTCAGCGGCGACGGCGTCGTGGGCGAACAGCCCCGCCTGAATCCCGGCGAGAAATACCGCTACTCGAGCGGCGCTGTCCTCGAGACACCGGTCGGGTCGATGCAGGGCAGCTACCGGATGGAAGCGGACAACGGCACCAATTTCGATGCTCCGATCCCTCCGTTCACGCTCGCCGTACCGGGGGTTATTCATTAGGCCAGAATGGCAACCTACGCGATAGGCGATCTGCAGGGTTGTTACGATCCGTTTCGACGCCTGCTCGACAAGCTCAAATTCGATCCGGACAAAGACCGTCTCTGGCTGACAGGGGATCTCGTCAATCGTGGCCCCAAATCGCTGAAGACGGTTCGCTTCGTCAGGAACCTGGGCAAATCCGCAAAGGTCGTCCTCGGAAACCATGACCTTCATTTGCTCGCGCTCGCGTACGGAATCGGTGATACATCGGACAGATTCGGCTCGCTGACCAAGCTCCTGGACGCGAAGGACGCCGATGATCTGATCGATTGGTTGCGGCGCCAGCCGCTCGCACACTACAGCAAGAAACTGAACACCCTGCTTGTGCACGCAGGTCTCCCGCCGCAATGGAGCGTCAAGAAAACGCTGGCGCGCGCCGCCGAGGTCGAAGCCGAACTCGGGAGTAAGACGTTCGTGAAATTCCTGGAGAAGCTCTACGGTAATTCGCCGAACCGGTGGTCGGGCGACCTCAGTGGCTACAAGAGACTTCGATTCATCGTAAACTGCCTGACACGCATCCGGATGATCGACAAAAAGGGTCGCCTCGATTTCGAGCACAAGGGGCCGCCAGCGAACGCGAGAAAAGGGCTGGTGCCCTGGTTCGATGCCGATGATGCTGCCTGGAAAGGCACCCGAATCGTGTTCGGCCACTGGTCCGCCCTGGGACTGGTCATCAGTCCCGAGCTTGTCTGCGTCGATACGGGCTGCGTATGGGGCCGTCAGCTAACGGCCGTCCAGCTGGTCAAGCGACCGAGGGTCACACAGGTGAAGTGCCGCTGCCGATAACCAGAAATAATGAAGCGAAAATCAGTTCGGATATTTGGCGCGGGTCTTTGTGGAAGCCTGCTGAGCATCATTCTCGCCCGGCGCGGCTTCTGTGTGACGGTGTACGAGCGCGAGAACGACCCGCGCAGCGAAGCGGCGCGGGCCGGCCGGTCGATCAACCTCGCCATGTCTGCCAGGGGAATTCGGGCGCTGAAGCATGCCGGCATTTTTTCGCTCGTCGAGCCCTTGCTCGTGCCAATGCGCGGCCGATTCGTACACCATGAAGACGGCGCTACCGAGATGCTGAAATACGGCCAGCGTCCCGAGGAACAAATCTACTCGGTATCGCGGGCCGGACTGAATCAGCTGTTGCTCAGTGCGGCCGAAAAAGACCACGGCATCGACATTCACTTTCAACACGAGGCCATCGCGCTCGATGCCGGAGGCGTTCGAATCGGCAGATATGCCGACGGTGCCGAGCTGCTGGTACCGGACACGCCGGTCATTGCGGCCGATGGCGCCGGTTCGATCTTTCGGCGATCGCTGGATTATTCCGGCGCGATATCGGCGACCGAGACGTTGCTGGATCACAGCTACAAGGAACTGAATGTGCCGCCAGGCCCCGCCGGCGAGTTCCGGATGGAGCCCGGCGCGCTGCACATCTGGCCACGCGGCGGGTTCATGCTGATCGCGCTGCCCAACCCGGGCGGCGATTTCACGCTGACGCTGTTTCTTCCGAACGAGAGCCCGAACAGCTTTTCGAATCTGCGCACGCCGCAGGAGATTGCTGCGTTTTTTGAGACGCACTTCGCCGACGTGACAGAGCTTATGCCCGATCTGATCGCAACGTTTGAGCGGAATCCGGTCGGTATTCTCGGTACCGTCCGATGCGATCGATGGCACGATGACGGCCGGGTCCTGCTCGTCGGTGATGCCGCGCACGCGGTCGTGCCGTTTCACGGACAGGGAATGAACCTCGCCTTCGAGGACTGTGTGGTGCTGGACCAGATCCTCGAAGACGCGGATTCCTCGTGGCAGGACGTCTTCGCCCGTTTCGAGTCCGCGCAGCTCGCCAATGCGAATGCCATCGCCGCCATGGCGCTGGAGAACTATGTCGAAATGCGGGACACGGTCAGGAATCCGAAGTACCTGCTGCAGAAGGAGCTCGGCTTCGAGCTGGAGCGGCGTTTGCCGAAGGTGTTCATTCCGCGCTATTCGATGGTGATGTTTCACGCCGAAATTCCCTACGCGATCGCCCAGCAGCGGGGCAACGTCCAGGCCGAGCTCCTCGACGAGCTCACTCGCGACGCCGATGAGCTCGGCCAGATCGATATCGATGGCGCGGAACGCGAAGCGGCGTCCAGACTCACGCCGCTGAGTTGACGCGGTCCATTGTGATGAACGAGAACCCGAATTGTCGCGAGTCGGATTCGGCAAAGTCCTCGCGATCGGTTATCCGCCACTCGCTCTCGTCGATCCCGGGGAAATAGGCATCGCCTTCCACCTCGGCGTTTACGCGGGTCATGTAGATCCGGTCCGCCATCGGCAACATCTGCTCGTAGATCTTCCCGCCGCCGATGACCATCACTTCTTCGGCGTCTCCTGAAAGCTCCAGCGCATTGTCCGTGCTGACCGCGACCTCGCAGCCATCGATCTCGAGCCCGGGGCGCGTGCTCAAAACGATGTTTTGCCGCTCTGGCAGCGGTTTGCCGATCGATTCAAAGGTCCGTCGCCCCATGATCACGGGTTTGCCGGTTGTCAGACGCTTGAATCGTTTCAGGTCGTCAGGCAGGCGCCAGGGCAGTTGTCCGTGTTGACCGATTACGTTATTCGTCGAGGCGGCAACGATGATGCTGATTTTCACTAGAAGCGGTCTCAATAATATCCGCGAGCCGCGTTTCTGCGACCACTGGCTTCGATGGCGAGGCGCGCGGCGCGTCCAAATCGTAAGGTCATTGGCAAGGCGCGCAACAAAGCCGTCGGGGCAGTGGCGCGAAACCGGTACGGGAAGCGCCTTTGCGGGCGATCCACTTTGTCGCTCGTCGTTCATATGGAATGACCATTTCTCACTCCTCGCTTCGCGCGGCTCATCCCGCAAAGGCTGCTTCGCGACCGCAGATATTTTTGAGATCGCTTCTAACTAGACGGCGACGGCGGCGCGGATATGCGGATGGCACTCGTAATTGAGGATCTCGAAATCCTCGAAGCGGTAGTCGAAGATGCTGTCCGGCCGGCGCTTGATCGCCAGACGCGGCAGCGCCAGCGGCTCACGCCCGAGTTGTTCATCTGCCTGCTCGAGATGATTCAGATAGAGATGGCAGTCGCCGCCGATCCAGACGAAATCGCCGACGTTGAGATCTGCCTGCTGCGCCAGCATGTGCGTCAGCAAAGCGTAAGATGCGATGTTGAACGGCACCCCGAGAAAGATATCGGCGCTTCGCTGATACAGCTGGCATGAGAGCCGGCCGTCGGCGACGTAAAACTGAAACATACAGTGGCACGGAGGCAGCGCCATCTTCGGTATGTCGGCAACGTTCCAGGCATTGACTATCAGCCGCCGCGAGTCGGGGTCATTCCGCAGGTCTTCCACGAGCTGACCGATCTGATCGACCGTTTGTCCATCGGGCGCAGCCCAGCTGCGCCACTGCACGCCGTACACGGGGCCGAGTTCGCCATTCTCGTCCGCCCAGTCGTTCCAGATCGACACCCCGTTTTCCTCGAGGTACCGGATGTTCGAGTCGCCACTCAAAAACCACAGCAGCTCGTGAATAATGGAACGCAGATGCAGCTTCTTGGTCGTGACGACCGGAAAGCCCCTGGCAAGATCGAAGCGCATCTGATAACCGAACATGCTCAGCGTGCCGGTCCCGGTCCGGTCCTCCTTGCGGACGCCGTTGTCGCGCGCATAGCGCATCATCGACAGAAACTGCTGCATCAGGCGGCCTCCTCGGGCTTCGGCCTGTACGCCATTATCAGCATTGTAATCGCGGCCACGATCATTGGCACGCTCAACACCTGTCCCATCGTAATCCAGCCGAAGGCGAGGTAGCCACCATCCTCACTCAAGTGCGCGTCCGGCACGCGGTAAAACTCGATGAACACGCGGAAAACACCGTACCAGAGCAGGAACATGGCGGACACTGCCATGTAAGGCCGTCGCTTGGCCGAAAACCACCAGACGATGACGAACAATACCAGTCCCTCGAGTAATGCCTCATAGAGTTGCGAAGGGTGCAGCACCTCGTCGCCGACCCTGAATCCCCATGGCGCGTCGGTCGGCTTTCCCCAGAGCTCGTTGTTGATGAAGTTGCCGATGCGCCCGAAGCCCAGCCCCAGCGGGCATAGCGGTGCCACAAAATCAGTCATCTGCCACATGGTCCTGCCGAGCGAGCGCCCGTAGAGCCACATCGCCACCAGCACGCCGGCCAGCCCGCCGTGAAACGACATGCCGCCTTCCCAGATCTTGAAGATGTAAAGGAGATCGTCGGCCATCTCGTCCCAGCCGTACACCAGGCAGTAGCCGGTCCGGCCGCCGATGATCACACCGAGCATCATGTAGAAGACGAGATCGTCGGTCTGAGCGGTATTTACCGGCGCATGACTCCTGGCGGCTCGCTTTCGCGCCAGGATCCAGCCGATCACGAATCCCAGGACATACATCATTCCGTACCAGCGAACCTTCAGGAATCCGATTGAGAAGATGACGGGGTCGAATTGGGGGTAGTCGATCATCGGCGCTAGTCTATCACCGCAACCGGACGACGCGCCGTTTGAGTTATAGTGCAACGAAATGAGTGCGTCGGCGAAACACGAAAACCGTTTGTGTTCCGAATCCAGCCCGTATCTGCTGCAACATGCCGGCAATCCGGTCGACTGGTATCCGTGGGGCGACGATGCGCTCGAACTCGCCAGAGATTCCGGCAAGCCCATCCTGCTGTCGGTCGGATACTCGGCCTGTCACTGGTGCCACGTCATGGCGCACGAATCCTTCGAGGACGAGGAAACGGCGTCGTTGATGAACGAGCTGTTCGTGAATATCAAGGTCGATCGCGAGGAGCGTCCCGACATCGACAGGATCTACCAGACGGCGCATCAGTTGCTGACACAGCGGCCCGGCGGCTGGCCGCTGACCGTTTTCATCAACCCGGAAGATCAGCGGCCTTTCTTCGCCGGCACCTACTTTCCGAAGCAGGCGCGCTACGGCATGCCGGCGTTTTCGGATCTGTTGCAGCGCGTGGCCGCTTACTTTGCCGAGAACCGGGACGAGGTAGTCGATCAGGGCAGGCAGCTAGAGCTGGGCCTGGGCAGGCTCGAGCCCGAGGCGGTTGCCGGTGACCACGAGCTGACCGCCGAACCGATCACGGCCGCCAGGCAGAGGATTGCAGACGGTTTCGATCGGGATTTCGGCGGCATCGGCACCGCCCCCAAGTTTCCGCACCCCGAAAACCTGGATCGCCTGTTGCGGCACTGGCGCGCGGGCGCCGGCGGCCCCGAGCCGGACGTCGATGCGTTACACATGGTGTCGCTGACGCTCACCCGCATGGCCGAGGGCGGCATCTACGATCAGCTCGGCGGCGGCTTTTGCCGCTATTCGGTCGACCGTTGCTGGCAGATTCCACATTTCGAGAAGATGCTGTACGACAACGGGCCGTTGCTGGCGCTTTACGCGCAGGCGTTTCTGGCCACCGGCGACGCGCTGTTCGCGCGCATTGCCGGTGAAACGGCAGACTGGATGATCTCCGACATGCAATCGCCGGAAGGCGGTTTCTATGCGGCACGCGACGCCGACTCGGAGGGCGAGGAAGGCCGTTACTATGTCTGGACGCCTGAACAAGCCGGGAGCCTCCTCGATCGCGAGACCTATGATCTCCTGGCAACCCGATTCGGGCTGGACGCGGATGCGAATTTCGAGGGCAGGTGGCACCTCACGGTGCGCCATCGCATCGACACTATTGCGGAGGCGGCCGGGTTGAGACAAAGCGACGTCGAAGAAAAGATCGACGACGCGAGAAAGATCCTGCTCGACGCGCGCGGTCAGCGTGTCGCCCCCGGCAGAGACGACAAGCAACTGACATCGTGGAATGCGCTCGCGATCCGCGGCCTGGCCATAGCCGGCATGGTGCTCGACCGGCCCGGGTTGATCGACGCGGCCGCAAGGGCCGCGGATTTCATCGAGCGGGAGCTTGTCCGTGACGGACGCCTGATGGCCAGCTACAAGGACGGCGAGTCGCGCTTCGCCGCGTATCTGGACGATCACGTTTTCATGCTCGATGCCCTGCTGTACCTCTTGCAGGCTCGCTGGAGCGGCCGTCACCTCGAGCTGGCGATCCGGCTCGCCGATCTGACGCTGGAGCACTTTCAGGATCGGGACAAAGGGGGCTTCTACTTCACCGCAGACGACCATGAGACGTTGATGCACCGGCCCAAGCCGCTGCCGGACGAAGCGATGCCCTCGGGCAACGGCATCGCCGCCTATTCATTGCAGCGGCTCGGCTATCTGCTGGCCCGGCCGCGATACCTGGAAGCCGCCGAGGGCACGCTCAGAAGTGCCTGGCGGGCGATGAGCGAGTATCCGCATGGCCACGTCAGCCTGATCACCGCGCTTGAAGAATACCTGTCGCCGCCGGAAATCATCATCATTCGGGGCGATGAGGCACAAGCCAGCCGGTGGCGCGGTACGGCCGCGAACACTTACGCACCGCGGCGGCTGATTTTCGCCATCGACAGGGACGCCGAAGATCTGCCGGCCGCGTTGATGGAGAAGCGCGCCATTGAAAACGGGATCACTGCCTACCGCTGCGTCGGTAGCCGCTGTTCCCCGCCCATCAAGAGCGTGAACGAACTAGTAGTCGAACTTGCGGGCGCCAAATAGCCGCTGCGCGGTTCCCCATGCCGGACCGACCGCGCCGCTCCCGACCGGGTTGCCATCCAGTTCGACGACGGGCGCGACGTTCCTGCTGGAACTCGTCAGCCAGATCTCGTCCGCATCGCGGGCTTCCGCCATACTCACAACACGTTCCTCGACGTGCATGGAGCCGTCGTTGCGCAGCATGTCCAGCAACATCAGGCGTGTGATGCCCGGCAGGACCTGGTGGTCCAGGGGCGGCGTGATGACGATTCCGTCCTTGATGATGAACGCATTGCTGGCACTGCCCTCGGTAATCTCGCCGGCCGCGTTGTAAAGCAGCGTCTCATCGTTTCCCTCGGCCTGGCCTTTCTGGAAATGAATGATATTACCCAGGAGCGCGGTGGATTTGATGTTGCACCGGCGCCAGCGTTTGTCCTCGGCGCTGGAAATCTTCAGGGGAGTCGCCGGCGTCGTGGAAAGCTCCGATGCGAACCCGAAGACGGTCGGCGTGATGCCTTCGGGATACGCGTGATGCCGCTTCGTGTCGGCGCCGCGACTGACCTGGAGATAGATCGCCAGATCACCGCCACCGTTGCGCTCGATCAACTGGTCGCAGACCTCGCGCCACTGCCGGTGCGACCATCCCAGGCGGATTTCCACTGCGGCCAGGCCTTCGGCCATGCGGTTCATGTGCAGCTTGAAGCCGATCGGCCTGCCGTCGTGGACGGGAACCACTTCGTATATGCCGTCGCCGAACAGGAAGCCGCGGTCCATCGGGGAAATCCGTGCATCTTCCAGGGGCAGGTACTCGCCATTCAGGTATGCAACAGTCATCGTCTCTATCTGATCGCAACGCGTGCAAGCGCATCATAGTAGGGCATGCACTCGCCGAACAGGGCCTCGAGACGTTCTGGAAAAGGTTCGGTCTTGGGCTCGTAGGGTTGGAACCCTGTCGAGCGATGCACGCCGGCGTACCAGTACTCCGCCCAGATCCCGTCTTCGGTCCTGGCGCCGGCCGGCCACGACAGCATCGCCTCGTCGAAGGAAATGCCGACATGCCCGCACAGTTTCTCGAGAACACCGCGCGGATCCTCCAGTGTCGCTCTGGCATCCAGTACCGGAGGCTCCTGGCCGAGCGACTGCAGATACTCGAGGAGGTCCAGATGCATTTTATAGCCGACGTCCGCGAGCGTCGGATCGCTGACCTGCTCGGCATAGGAGGGCAGCATGTCGCGAGGGTGCCGGGTGAGCAAGACGTTGACGGTCCGGCTCATGAACGACTGATCCAGTTCGACCAGGTGGTGAGTCATCTGCTTGAAAAAGGCGACCGGTGTCGGTTGCGGCCCGAGGATGATATCGGCGACCACTTTTTCGCCGTCGTTTTCCATTGTGGCGATGATGTCGTCGGCACCCGGATGATATTCCCGGGCCCCGGTGTTGACGAGGTAATGCGCGTACAGCGGTTCATCATATACGGTGGTGTCCGCGCGTTGGGCGAACGAATACATCAAGGCTGTCGATATGTTCCTCGGGCCGCTCCAGACGCATAGACGTACCGGGTCGTCTGACACGCCCGCTGCCTACTTTGCCTCTCGTGCGGCGAGCACTGCGGCATTGATCGCATCCCGGTACAGCGACTCGAGCCGACGCGTCACCGGACCGGGGCCGCCGTCCCCGATGCTGCGGCCGTCAACGGCCGTCACCGGCGTAAGCCCACCGAATGTACCCGTAACGAATGCCTCATCCGCGCCGTAGACGTCAAAAAGCGAGAAGTTTTTTTGCAGGCACAGGATATCGTCTTCGCCGCATGCTTTGATGATTTTGCCGCGGGTGATCCCATTCATGCAGTACTGCCCCGTTGATGTCCATACTTCCCCGTCCCTGACCATGAAGAAATTGGTTGCGTTGCAGGTCGAGACGAAGCCGTGAACATCGAGCATCAGCGCCTCGTCCGCCCCGGCCTCGATTGCCTGAATCAGCGCCAGGACCTCGTGCAGCTTGCTGTGGCAGTTCAGCCGCGGGTCGAGATAGTCCGGCGACCCGCGCCGTATGCTGCTGGTGAACAGGGTTATTCCGTTCTCCCTGCTCTCCGGGCTGGCCTGTTTGTGCTCGGCGATGATAACGAGATTGGGACCGCCGACGACGAAACGCGGGTCCTGCGACGGCGTTTTTTTGGCGCCGCGCGTCAGCATGAAACGCACATGCACATTATCGTGCATGTCGTTGGCGTCGATCGTGCGCCTGAGTTCCGCGATAAGCTCATCGCGGCTCATGCCGATATCCATGCCGACCGTCGCGGCCGACTGCCAGAGCCGGTCCAGGTGCTCATCGAGAAACACGAGAACACCGTCATGCAGGCGCAATGCTTCCCAGATACCGTCGCCTATCAGGTAGCCGCTGTCGAAGACGGATATCTTTGCTTTGTCACGCGGTACCAGGTCGCCGTTGACGTATATCAGGACCTTGTCGTTGCGTTCGTCAGCGACCGCGTTGTGCGTCCCATGAAACATTAGGCTGCGAACATACACGCTTAAGAGCGGAATGCAATCGAAACTGATACCCTTATGCGAAACCGGGAGAACAGGATTTCTTCATGCATCGCCCGACTGTTGTTGTCACCTGTCTGTTGCTCGCTGCCTCGGGTTCGATGGCCGATAGTCGCGGTGCATTTGTCGCCACGCCGGTCGCGAGCTTCGATGAACCCTGGGCGATGAGCTTTCTGCCCGACGGCCGGCTGCTCGTCACCGAGAAAGCGGGCCGATTGTTCGTCGTTACCTCGGACGGCGACAAGTCCGGGCCCGTATCCGGCGTTCCCGACGTCGCCTACGGCGGCCAGGGTGGCTTTGGCGACGTGGTCCCGCATCCCGATTACGCATCCAACGGACTGGTCTATATCAGCTACGCGGAAGCGGGTGAGGGCGAGCTGCGCGGCGCCGCCGTGGCGCGAGCCAGGCTCGTCTTCGATGCCGCGGGTGGCCGGCTGGAAGGCCTCAAAGTTATCTGGCGGCAAGTTCCGAAAGTGACCGGAGGCGGCCATTTTGGGCACCGGATCGCATTCTCGCCGGACGGCTGCCTGTTCATTTCCTCGGGCGAGCGGCAGAAATTCGATCCGTCTCAGGACATGCAGCAAAACCTCGGCAAGCTGGTGCGACTGAATGATGACGGCTCCGTGCCGGATGACAATCCGTTTTTTGACCAGGGTGGCGTCGCCGCACAGGTCTGGTCGCTCGGCCACCGCAATCCACTGGGGCTTGCATTCGATCAGCAAGGCCGGCTGTGGAATGTCGAGATGGGACCGAAAGGCGGTGACGAACTCAACCTCGTCGTTCGTGGCGAGAATTACGGATATCCGATCGTCTCCAACGGCGATCACTACGACGGCACCGACATTCCGGACCACGACACGCGACCGGAGTTTGCGGCGCCCAGGGCCTGGTGGACGCCGGTGATATCGCCCGGCGGACTGATGATTTATACGGGCGACCTTTTTCCGCGGTGGAAAGGCGACGCGTTCATCGCCGGCCTGTCATCGAAGTCCCTCGTGCGGGTAGACATCGACGGCGACGCCGCCTCGGAAGCGGAGCGATTCGACATGAAAGAACGGATTCGCGGCGTCAGACAGGGGCCGGACGGTGCGATCTGGCTGATCGAGGACGGTGCGGGCGGACGGCTGCTGAAGCTCACGCCGGAAAGCCAGTGAGTGCAGCCAGCGGCAAGTGTCTGTGCGGCGCCGTTCGCTTCACGGTTGACAGCATGAAGCCCCGCCATTACGCCTGCCATTGCGGCATGTGCCGCCGCTGGAGCGGCGGTCCGCTACTCGCTGTATCGGTTTCAGGCGTGAAGTTCGAGGGTGACGACGATATCACGGTCTACGATTCCTCGGACTGGGCCCAGCGGGGATTCTGCCGCATTTGCGGGACGAATCTCTTCTACCGTCTCAAAGAGACCGGCGATTACGGGATCTGTGCCGGCGCCTTCGACGATGCCCCGGACCTGAAACTGACCGGCGAGCTGTTCATCGACAACAAGCCCGATGGCTATGACTTCGCCGGTGATCATCCCCGGCTGACCGAGGCCGAGACAATCGCGAAATTTTCGTCCTCCGGCGACTGATGGCTGTTCCTGAACTCGACCTGGTCGTGTTCGACATGGCGGGCACGACGCTGCACGCTTCCGACGAGGTCCTTGATGCATTCAGGGCGGCTTTTGCGCACTTCGATATCGAGTTGTCCGAGGAGGAGATTCGCGGGATTCGTGGCAAATCCAAACGTGAAACGATTGCCGATCTGCTTATCGGCCACGAAGGATTGGATGCGGAGGAGGTTTACGCAGACTTCGAACAGATCCTCATGGACAGATTCGAGGCGCAGGATGTCGTGGCAATCGACGGCGCAGAAGAGACCTTCGCCTGGTTGAAATCACGGAACGCGAACATTGCCCTGAATACGGGATTCGATCGGGCGATTGCCGACATGCTGATTCGAAGGGTCGGTTGGGACACCATGGTCGACGCTGTCGTAACCAACAGTGACGTTCCGACAGGACGCCCTGCGCCATTCCTGCTGTTTCGAGCTATGGAATGGACGGCTTGCAAGAGCGTTGACCGGGTCGCCGCAGTGGGCGACACAATCGCTGATTTGCAGGCCGCCAGCAACGCCGGCGTCAAATGGCGCATCGGCGTGCTGTCGGGGGCCCATAGTGAAGCCCGGCTAAGGTCGTATCCGCACACTGCGATCGTCGAAACCGTCGCGGATCTGCCCGAGGTCCTTTAGTACGCCACGAGTTCCTGCCCGACTTCCGGCGTAACCGCCGAGCCATTTGCCCCTTCGAACACGATCGGAACCGACACCAGACGCAGCCCGCGATTGCGCAAAACGGCAAAATGCAGATGTGGCCCGGTTGAAAAACCGGTGTTGCCGGAATCGGCGATGTATTGCCCGCGCTGTACCTGATCTCCTGGTTTGACGCGAATCGTGTTCCAGTTCAGATGCGCATACACACCCATCGTCCCGTCGTCGTGCAGCACCCGAATCAGGTTCGCCGACGCGCCCTCCTCTGCAGGATCCGGGCCCGCCCGGAAATTGGTACTGGCTACTTCGAAAACGGTGCCACTCCGAGCGGCATAGACGTCCGTCCCGATGGGCATGGAAATGTCGACTGCATAGTAACTATCAGGTGTCGAATGGGTTACGCCTACCGGAAATGCCTGCGACACCATGAATTTGTTAGCCGTCGCAAACGGCGCGCGATACTGCTGACCGGTATCGTGCTCTGCCTGCGGGTCGCCGGGCAGATATAGAAACCGATAGCTTACGTAGGGTGCGTCCACACCATCAAGGGCATCGAGCTGCAGCAGCTCCGTTTCGCTGCGGGCCGGCAGGACCCAGCTCATCGACTGGTCGGGCGCCGGCAATTCAACGTTTTGGATCTCGTCGAGGGCAAGTATGACCTCGATCGGCGCATGAAACTCGTTTGACGCATGGAACCGAATCTGTTTGCCGACCGTGCGATGTCCCACCCACACTTGCGGCTTGCCGGTTCCGGTCGGCAGATCACGTACTTCGGCTCCCGCCTCGGTGTCGGGAGCCCGGTCCGTGTATACCCACTCGCCATCGGGTCCGCGGTATTTGTATAGCGCCTGCGCCATGCCGATCCCGGAGACGGTAATCAGGATTGCTGTGATCAGAAGCCCTGACGGAATGGAATGCAGGGAGACCCTATCCGATGTCGATGCGCTGCCACCCGTCTTCCGTGCGTCGAATTTCATAGGCCGGCCAATATTGGTTGTCAAGCTTCAATGTGATGACTTCTGCCGCGCCATTCCATGTGATTGTCTTCAGGCGCACCGACGTCCTGTCCCGCTTGCCCCGGACGACGTCGACGAATGTCTGCAAATCCGGTGTTGCCCTGTCGTCCACTTCGACGATCCGTCGTCCCGCCCACAATCCGTAACGGGTCGCGGGAGACCCGTAGCTGAAGAACGCCACATACACGCCGTACGGACTGATACTCCGTTGCGCGGCCATCGCCCGGTGCGGGTCCTGCAGCAACGCGCCAGCCCAGGATACTGCGCGTTGCAATCCCAGCCCGTCCAGTGCAACGGTCTCGATTTCGAGGTCGTGCCGGGCGTCGTCTCGCCAGATCGTTACCGCGACTTCCGGCTTCTGAACGGCGCGCTCGAGCTCGCGAAACGTCGTAACCAACCGACCGTCGATCGCCAGGATCATGTCGCCGTTGCGCAGCTTTCCGGCAGCCGGCGATCCGGCGACGATGCGGCTTATGCTCAACACGCGCCGGCCTTGCGCGTCGTAGTCCTCCAGTCTCGACAGCCACTCCTCGTCCAGACCCAGTTTGCGTGCCGCAAACAGCGGGGCATACGCAACTTCCGTTTCCAGGGAATAAAGCGGCTTGCCTTCGCGCACCAGGTCGACCAGTTCGGCGACCAGATCGCTCCCGATGCCGCGATTAAACTGACCGGAATCGTTGCCCGTCTGATACGAAAAACTGGACCACAGACCGGACACGTGCCCGCGCTTATCGAGCAGCACGCCGTCGACATCCGCCGGCGCATTAACGAGTGCAATTCCTTCGAGGTTCGAATCCCGAAACCGCAGCGTCCGTGACAGCGGCAGCGTCAATGGATCAACTGACGAGACCGTGCTTGCCTGATGCACGAGTTGGTGGTCACCTCTGAGTCCAACGACCCAGACCTCGTCTCCGGGTTCGACACCCTCCGTATTGAACATGCCTGACTTGACGGGAGTGTCTCCGATAGACCGGGGATCATAGGAAACCATCGCCAGGTTATGCAGCGGGTGAACATAGACAACCCGCCCGGGAACTTCCAGGGAGCCGGCAAAGGTAATGGTCACATCCCCCATTGCGACCGGCACCGTGTTTCTGTCGACCACGACGAAGCCCCGTTCGGTGTCGACGATCAGGCCGGTGCCGTAGTAATGCCGGTCGGCCACGCCTGACACCGTATAGGGCAGGTCGAAATTCACGACCACAAGCGACGGCACTATCTTTCGAACCCTTGGATCGCTGTGGCCATTGAACCGCGTGCTGCCCGATTCGGTCTGCGAGCTGCCGGGGCCCGGTGCCAGGTCCCTGCAGGGCCAGATCCCTGTGGAATCATCCCGCCGACAGTGCCGCGCCGGGAACCATCTCCTGTCCATCTCGAATGAACGCACGATACTGTTACGCGGGTCTTCAATCGTCTTGTAGCGGATAGTCGTCTTGTCGCGATCACCAAGACCGTTCAGGATCTCTTCGAGGTCGACGATGCTTGCGACAGCCTCGCCGCCTATCTCGGTGATGACCGCACCGCGCGGAATTGCGGATCTCGAAAGCGCGTAGCCGGGGTTGGCAACATATACGCCGCTCACCGAACGGTTGTAATGGCGCGCCTGCTGATACGAAAGGTCGTGAACAATTGCATCGCCGAATTCAACGTACTCGGCGGGAGAAATGGCGTGAAGGTCGCCGACCAGTACGTGTTCGGTTACCCTGCGCCCGCCCCTTTCGACTTCGATCGTGATTTCATTGCCGACGTTATCATCGAGGATTGTGGCCAACGGCACGAATTCGCTGATGAGCTCGCCGTTGATTCGGATCAGTATGTCACCCGGTGCCAGTTTGCCGGCCGAATCGGAATCGGGAATGACCTGCGCTACCGTGAGCATACCGGTCTGGTCCGGGTTCGTTGTGCGGGCAAGCTGCTCAATGTCTTCCGACAGTCCGAGTCGTCGCAGCTCGTCGTAGGCCTTGCGCTCAAACACGGATTGCAGCGTGCCGCGAGACACGGGTTTGCCTGCCTGCAGCAACTTCAATGCACGATCGATTCTGTCCAGCGGCAGGAAGAAGCTGCTCGCGGCCGAGTTATTGGCGCCGGCGTTAAGCGCAATCACCTCGCCCTCGATATTGACCACCGGCGATCCGGAAGAGCCACCGGACGTGCCCGAGGCAGCCTGAAAATAAAATGTATTGAAGTCGTTGTACTTGCCCCGACCGTAGTCCGGTGCCTTACGGTCGAGGCGCGCGATCGTCCCGGAAAGAATCGACAGTTGCTCGCCGGCATCGTTGCCGACGACTCGAATCTCGCGACCGATGCTGGCTGCACCCGGTGCGAGCGGCAGCTCGGTCGGCTCTATGTATCGTAACTCGCCCGGATCGTATCCGAAAAAACCGAAGTCATGCACCGGGTCGCGGTAAATCGGTGTTAAGCGCACTTCCTCGTTATTGACGAAAATCGCTTCCGCCACAACCGGTCCGGGCGTCACGACGTGCCGGTTCGTCAGAATCAGGCCGCGTTTTGCATCGACGACGAAGCCCGTCGCCTGCGTCGAGGAATTCCACTCGGTATCGAATGCGCGGGTGCTGTCAACGCGGATGGAGACGACGCCCGACGAAATCCGCTCCAGCGTGCCGACCCACGCCGGCTTTTCGCCGAAGCACGGCGACGTCGCGCAAACCGCGACAATAGTGAGAATAACTTTCCCTTTCATACTCTTCTGGACTCGGAGAATTCTATCCGGTTCCCTCTCCCGTCGGCGGCCTGTAGGCGAGATCCAGATTCCTCGCGGCCTTCACGTCGTCCAGCCGCCGCACAGGCATGCGGTGCGGCGCGTCCTTGTGACCCGCCGATCCGCTCTTTGCATCCTCGGCAATCTCGATCATCGCGTCAACGAACCGGTCGAGGATTTCCCTGGTTTCTGTCTCGGTCGGCTCAATCAGCAGGCATTCGGGAACGAGCAGTGGAAAATAGGTCGTTGGCGCATGGAAGCCATGGTCCAGCAGCACCTTGGCGACATCCATCGCCGTGAGATCGATCGATTGCGCCTCCGCCTTCAGCGTAATGATGAACTCGTGGCTTGCTCTGCGCTGGGGAAATGCGGGTTCGAAGCCGGCAGCTTTGAGGCGGGCCTGAAGGTAGTTTGCGTTCAGCGTCGCGAATTCGGCGATCCGACGCATGCCATCCCGCCCCACGATGCGCATGTAGACGTAGGCGCGCAGCAGCACGCCGGCGTTACCCATGAAGCCCGAGAGTCGGCCTATGCTTTGCGGCAGATCATCTTCGGTCAACCAGTCGAAGAAAACCTCGCCATCCACCTCGGTTCTGCCGACCACCGGCACCGGCATGTACGGCAGCAGGCGCTCGCCGACGCCCACGGCGCCGGAGCCGGGGCCGCCACCGCCATGCGGTGTCGAGAAGGTCTTGTGGAGATTCAGGTGGATGACGTCGAAACCCATGTCGGCGGGGCGGGCCTTGCCGAGGATCGCATTCAGGTTGGCGCCGTCGTAATACAGAAGTCCACCGGCGTCGTGCACCAGTTTCTGGATTTCCAGAATCCTTCGTTCGAACACGCCGAGCGTAGACGGATTGGTAAGCATTATGCCGGCCGTGTTGGGTCCCAGCGCCTCATCGAGCGCCTTGACATCGACATCGCCATGCTCGCTTGTCGGCACCTCACGAACAACGCAGCCGCACATCGTCGCCGTGGCCGGGTTCGTGCCGTGCGCCGCGTCCGGGACGATGATCTCGTTACGTTCGTGATCGCCCCGCGCACGGTGATACGCGCGAATCATCGCCACGCCGGCCAGCTCTCCCTGTGCCCCGGCCATCGGCGTCAGGGAAACGCCTTTCATGCCGGTGACCGCCTTCAGCATTTGCTGAAGCTCGTACATGCACTCGAGAAAGCCCTGGCCGTGGCTTGCCGGAGCCAGCGGGTGCCGGTTTGCGAAGCCCGGCAACAATGCGAGCGCATTGCAGATCCTGGGGTTGTATTTCATCGTGCATGATCCGAGCGGATAGAAGTGCGTGTCTATCGAGAAATTCTGCTGGGACAATCTGGTGAAATGCCTCAGGACCTGCAGTTCCGACACCTCGGGCAACAGAGCCGGTTCATCCCGCAGAAACGGATCCGGAATACCGGCTTCACCGGGCTGCCGTGGAGCCTGGGCGATAGCCCTGCGGCCGGGTCGCGATTTCTCGAAGATCAGTGGCTCACCCATGCTCGATTACTCTTCTATCCTTTGGCCCAGCGCCAGGTACGCCGCCTTGTAATTCGGTTCCTGTCCGATGTCGTCTATCTGCTCCCGGTGTACGACCGTGTTGTTTTCGTCGAGCACGACAACCGCTCTGGAAAACATGCCTGCAAGCGGCCCTTCCATGATTTGCACGCCATAGTTTTCGCCGAAGCCCATATGACGTATCGCTGATAATCCGACAACCCGCTTCAGTGAATGCTTGTCACGAAACCTCGCGTGCGCAAATGGCAAATCATAGGAGATCATCAGCTCCGCGATGTCGTCGAAGTCCTTGGAATACCTGTCGAACGCGATGACTGACGCCGCGCATACCGGCGTGTCGATGCTGGGGAAGATATTGAAAATCTTGCGCAGGCCGAGCCAGTTCGCGAGCGTGACGTCCTTCAGCTCCGTGTTTACCAGCGAGAAGTCCGGCGCCCTGCTGCCGACCGTCGGTAGCTCTCCGTGAGTCCGGTACGTCCCGCCCTGGTACCTTATCCTGGCCATCGCTCAGGCGCTCTTTACATTGCCGGCGTTCATGATTTCCCGCAGGGCCGTTGCGTATGACTCAAGGTCTGCCTGCGTCTTGGTTTCCGTTGCACAGACCAGCAAGGCGTTACCGAGCTCGGGAAAATCTTTCGACAGGTCAATGCCTCCGAGGATGTCCCTGACTGCCAGCGCCTCCAGCACCGGACAGACGGGGCGGTCCAGACGGAGCCCCGCCTCGTGAAAATGCGGTCCGGCAAAAAGCGGCTCCACACCGTCAATCTGCGTGAGCAGGCCGATCAGCTCCGCCGTACGACGGTGCGATGCGAGCGCCACGCTGGACAGGCCCCGATGTCCCAGCAGAGACATGTATATCGTAGCTGCCGTGACCATGAGCCCCTGGTTCGTGCATATGTTCGATGTCGCCTTGGAGCGCCGGATATGCTGCTCCCGTGCCTGCAAGGTGAGGGTGTAACCGCTGTTGCCGTCGAGGTCGGTGGTGCGCCCGACGATGCGGCCCGGCATCTGCCGCACCAGCCTTTGCTTGCAGGCCATGATCCCGAAGTAGGGGCCGCCGGAGGACAGCGGCACGCCAAGCGGCTGCCCTTCGCCGCAGGCGATGTCGGCGCCTTCGGTCCCCCAGTCACCCGGCGCATTGAGAATCGCAAGTGAAGTCGGATTCACAATCGCGATAACGAACGCTCCCCGAGAATGCGCCCAGTCGGTAATCCGGTCGATTCTCTCGAGCGTGCCGAAAAACGACGGCTGCTGAATGACGACGGCGACGGGCGCTTCGGTGTCATCCAGGCAATCCACATCCGTCGTGCCGGTTGTGGCGTCTAGCTGCATACGATCGAAGGTCAGCCCCTGACTGCCGGCGATCGCTGTCGCTACCTTCTGATAGACGGGCGTGACTCCAGAGGAGAGCAGGACGCGTCTGGACGTTGCGGCCCGATTCGCCCTGACGGCCATCAGTGCGGCTTCGGCGAGCGCCGAGGCACCGTCGTACAGCGATGCATTGCTGGCATCCAGACCGGTAAGGCCTGTGATCATCGTCTGGTATTCGTATATCGTCTGCAGCGTTCCCTGGCTCGCCTCGGCCTGGTACGGCGTATAGGCGCTGTAGAACTCTCCGCGCGTCGCAATATCCCAGACCACAGCCGGAATGTGATGTTCGTAGGCTCCGGCACCGATGAACGAGAGCGGTAATCCGTCCCGCGCCGCACGGGCATGCATCAGACGGGCGATCTCCATTTCGGTCAGCGCTTCGGGTACGCCGTCGAGATCATCGATCAGAAGCTCGGCCGGAATCTCTTCGAAAAGATCCTCGATCCTCGACGCACCGATCGCGTCCAGCATCTCTCTTACGTCTTGTTCGGTATGCGGTATGAATGGCATTCGGGTATCACCGTTCAGGAGCACTAGGCGTCTATGCCGTCCAGAAGGGCCTGATAAGCATCGGGATCCATCGTGTTTTCTGCATCGCCCGATGGTTGCACACGAACGATCCAGCCATCCCCGTACGGGTCGGCATTGATTCTCTCAGGGTCATCCGCCAGATCCGCGTTCACTTCGAGGACGGATCCGGAAACCGGTGCATAGACGTCCGCTGCGGCTTTCACGGACTCGACAACCGCCATGTCACCACCGGCCTCGATCGCCTGCCCCACCTCGGGCAACTCGACATAGACCAGGTCACCTAGCGTGGATTGCGCGTGGTCCGTAATTCCCACCGTGATGCTGCCATCCTCTTCCTGGCGCAGCCACTCGTGTTCACTCGTGTAACGCAGATCGCCTGGTAATTCGCTCATTCTTGTTCTCCCGGTTACTCAAGTTCGACACAGGATTTTCCGTTGCGCACGAAAGGCGGCCGTATGATTCTTGCAGCGAGCATTTTACCCCTCACCTCGACCGTTGCCCGTTCGTAGTTTCCGGCAGGCAGCCGCGCAAGCGCGATGGATCGCTGCAGCGTCGGCGAGAAGCCGCCGCTGGTGATTTCGCCGTCGCCGATTCCCTCGACGAAAACCCGCTGGCGATTTCGCAGAACTCCTCGATCCTCCAGCAGAAGGCCCGTGAATTTTCGCCTGTCCTTATTCTCACGGAGTCTGGACAAAGCGGCCCTGCCGATGAAATCCCGATCCTCGGGACCCCACGCAATCGTCCATCCGAGGCCGGATTCCAGCGGCGAAGTCGTCTCGTCCATGTCCGTGCCGTACAGATTCATGCCGGCCTCGAGACGCAATGTGTCGCGGGCACCGAGACCGCAGGGCGCAACCCCGGAATCGAGCAGTTGCTGCCATATTGCCTCGCTGTCGGCTGCCGGAATGACGATCTCCCAACCGTCCTCCCCCGTATAGCCCGTGCGCGCTACGAACCGGCTTCCTGCTTCGAGCCCGTAGAACGGTTTCAAGGCGAGTGCTGCATCACGCCATTCTTCAGGCACGACACCGGCCGCCAACTGCCGGGCGTGCGGTCCCTGCACGGCAATCATTGCCAGGTCCCCGCGCTCGTCGATGTCGACCGCACAGGCACGCGCCTGCCGCGTGATCCAGGCAATATCCTTGTCCCGGGTCGCGGAATTGACGACCATACGATAACGGACGGGTTCCAGAGAATAGACGATCAGGTCATCGATCACGCCACCGTCGTCGTTCAACATGCAGGTGTACAGCGCTTTGCCCCTGTCAGCCAGTCTTGCGACGTCGTTGGCCAGGAGATGACGCAGAAACTCCATCGCTTTTTCGCCGTGTATGTCGACGACAGTCATGTGCGAGACGTCGAACGCACCCGCATGATTTCGTACGGCGTGGTGTTCTTCGATTTGCGAACCATAATGCAGCGGCATGTCCCAGCCGCCGAAGTCGACCATGCGCGCGCCCGCCTCTACATGTCTGGCATAAAGTGGCGTTTGCTGTCCCATTCTTGCTCCCGGCGTTCACAAACAAAGAAGGCGGCGGATCGAATCCCATGAACAATTCGATCTGCCGCCCCTCTGTCCGGTAACCTGAGAGATCGCGCCGCGTGTCTCGCCAGGCGGCTGCATTCCCCTTCGGTGGGCCAAAAGCTGCCTCTCTCCAGAGCTGATCAGGATGTTCAGTCCGTCTGCCTGAGCGTTTCCGGGCGAGTTGCGCCTTCGGCGCCCCGTGTTACCGGGGTCTCTTCTGCACACCCTATGGATCAGTGGGCGCAATCATAGCCAAGTGTCTCGACAGTTGCCAGCAGCCCGCAAGCTCGTAACAATGCGGGCACAACGCGCGGGAGAATACCGATGCCAATTAAGCCCCGACTTACTGTTTGCTTGATATTCCTCACAATTACATGCGTCCACGCGGCCCCGCCGGACGACTTCCATGCATTGCTCGATGAGGCCTGGGAGTGGCAACTCGTGCAATACCCTGTTTTCGCGTCATCCCTCGGCGATCGCCGTTTCAACGACCGGTGGGGCGACTCCAGTGTCGAGGCGATCCAGGCACGCCACGATCAGCGGCAGATGTTCCTCGATCGTCTGCGCGCGATCGATCCCGCGGCATTGAGCGATACCGATCAACTCAATTACGACTTGTTTCGCCGCGAGCTACAAAACGATATCGACGGCCATCGATTCAAGTCTTATCTGATGCCGATCAACCAGCGCGGCGGCGTCCAGTCGCTCGAGACCACTGCCGAACAGCTTCGCCTGCAAACGGTAAAGGACTACGAGGACTGGCTTGCCCGAATGGCAAGAGTGGAACACGTCATCGAGCAGACGATGGCGCTGGCGGAGCGGGGCCGGAAGGAGGGCTACGTCTCGCCAAAAATCCTGATGGAACGTATTCCCGATCAACTGGCATTGCAGACGGTCGAAAACCCCGAAGAGAGTCCATTCTTCAAGGCATTCGAGAATATGCCTGACTCGATGTCCGAAGAAGACAAGATACGTTTGCAGAGCAAAGCGAAAGAGATCATCGATGAGTCGATCGTGCCGGCCTATCGTGATTTCAGCCGCTACTTTGCCGATACCTATTATCCCGCGGGCCGGGAAAGCATCGGCGCATCGGAGCTGCCGAACGGTGAAGCGTTTTACGAGTACCGCACGCGTCTCTTCACGACGACGCCGATGACGCCGGATGAGATTCATCGTCTGGGTCTCAATGAAGTAAAACGCATCCGTGACGAGATGCAGCTGATTATCGACGCGCTTGAATTCGAGGGCAGCTTTGCGGATTTCCTGGCATTTCTCCGAACCGACCCGCAGTTCTATTACGAGGACCCGGACGAACTGTTCGAGGCCTACCTGGCAACCTGCAAGCGCATCGACCCCGAGCTCGTCAAGCTGTTCGGACGACTGCCGCGCATGCCGTACGGCCTGAGGCCTATTCCCGATAACATCGCGCCTGACACGACGACCGCGTACTACAGCCGTCCTGCTGCCGACGGCAGCCGCGCCGGCTACTACTACGTCAATCTCTACAAGCCCGAAGTCAGGCCCAAGTACGAGATCGAGGTCCTGAGCGTGCACGAGGCCATGCCGGGCCACCATCTGCAAATCGCGCTCGCGCAGGAACTCGAGGGGGTGCCGAATTTCCGGCGTTTCTCGGGATTCACGGCATTCGTCGAGGGCTGGGGCCTTTACAGCGAGGCCCTCGGTCACGACCTGGGCCTTTACAAAGATCCGTATTCGAAGTTCGGTGCCCTGACGTACGAAATGTGGCGTGCCGTTCGGCTGGTCGTCGACACGGGCATGCATTACAAAGGCTGGACACGCCAGCAGGCGATCGATTTTTTCAAAGACAACGCCGCAAAAACAGAGCTCGACATCATCAACGAGATCGATCGCTACATCGCATGGCCCGGTCAGGCTCTTGCCTACAAGATCGGGCAGCTCAAGATGCTCGACCTTCGCAAGAAAGCCGAGCAGTCGTTAGGTGACCAATTCGACATCCGCGCATTTCATGACGAGCTGCTCGGTGCCGGCGCGATTCCGCTGGAAGTCCTCGAAACAAGGATGAATCGCTGGCTGATACGACAGATGGAAGACTCCCGCCCGATCGATCAGACTACGGAGGCGGAGCGCCGTTGAGCGGCAACGCCGTCTGTCGTTCCGCCGCGAACTCACGGCGGGCGAACTTGGCGCGGGCGACTGGATCGGATTCTGAATCGAAGATCTCATCGATCCGTTTCAGGCGGTGAGAGAGGCCCGCGCAGTTCGCGATCTGAATATTGAGGCCGGGTCTCGCGTTCATTTCCAGGATCAACGGGCCGCGATCGCGATCGATGACGATATCGACGCCGAGATAGCCGAGTCCGGTAACGTCGAGTCCGCGCGCTGCCGACTGCAGGATGAAGTCCCAGTGAGGAATGTACAGACCAGCGATCAATGCACCCGTGTCCGGGTGTTCGTCGACGACGTCATTCCCGAGCACACCCGTTAATGTCTCACCCGAACTGAGATCGACGCCGGCACCGACTGCGCCCTGATGAAGGTTTGCCTTGCCGTCAGAGGTCCTCGTCGGCAGGCGGACCATCGCCATGATCGGATAGCCGCGGTAGACAATGACTCGGATATCGGGCACACCCTGGTAGCTGACCTCTGCGAACAGCGGGTCGAACTTGACACAATACTCGATCAGCGCCGTATCGGGGTTGCCGCTCAGGCTGTACTGCCCGCTGACGATATTCGATACATGGTGATTGAGATCGGATTCCGTCAGCAGCAGCCCGTTGATCATCCGATAACTGCCGCGTCTGCGGTAGCTCTGCCCGGCGATGACGAGGATACCGTCGCCGCCCGATCCGCGTGCAGGTTTGATGACGAAGCTTTCCCGGTCGGCGACGATGTCGGGAAAGTTGCGAATTTCCGACTGGCTGTGGATCAGCCCGTACAGCTCCGGCACCGCCATGCCGGCGTCCAGCGCCAGTCGCTTGGTCAGGACTTTGTCGTCGACCCGAGGATAGAGTCGCCGGGGATTGAGTCTCATTATGAACTCGGCGTTGCGCTGGTTCAGCCCGAGCACGCCAGCGGTGTTCATTCTCCTGGCGAAGCCGAGCATCTCAGTTGCCTGCCAAAGCCTTGAACCGGCTGAGTTCGACGAGCCGGTAACCCGTGTACCGCCCCAAGAGCATCACTGCGGCGAGAATGACCAGCAGCAACTCAGGGAAATTAAATACGATGTGCTCGAGCCAATTCATGCCCATGGCGAGGTAGGCGAATATCGCGACGATGAGGCTGCCGGCGCCCGCTCGCATCGCGTCGGTCGGGCCTCGCTCTTCCCAGACGACCGACATGCGCTCGATCGTCATCGCGATGATGACCATCGGAAAGAGGGCAACGGAGAGACCGGTCTCCATCCCCAGCTTGTGCGAGACGACGCTTATCACGAGCATCAGCAGTACCACGACGATCAGGACGGCGCCAAGCCGTGGCACGAGCAATAGCCTGAGGCGCTCGAGGAAGAAGCGAATGCTCAAGCCCAGGGTCACGAGTAACGTGAACAGGATGACTCCCCAGAACAGCTGCGTCTCGCGGAAAGAAAGGGCGATCAACACAGGCATGAATGTGCCGAAAGCATCGATGCCGACGACATTGCGAAGAAAAACCATGACCAGCGCACCGATCGGGATCATAAGCAACACGGCGTACACCGCCTGGGTCGAGATCGGCAGGCTGAACAGGGAAAAGTCGACCAGCCCGGACAGCTCTGCTGCCGCACGTTGTTCCGCAATGGCGATTGAATCGAGGTGATTCTTTTGCACGGCAAAATTCACCTCGACGTTGCTGCCACCCTCGACCCTGACGAGCGGTTCGCTGCCGCGCCACCAGATCAGGTAACGATCCGGCAGGCTTTCTTCGCCGGTATTCGGATTGAAGTAGCGCCACCGGTCCCCGTCGTGGATCTCGAGCCACGGCAGCGGTTCGACTCGGCGCTGCTGATCCTGCAGCACGATACCGCGGATCATCCGCGCGGGTATCCGCGCCGACGCCAGAATGGTCGTTATTGTCTGCACGAAGTGGGCCGAGCTTTCCGCTTCAGCAAAAAGCAGTTCGACATTGGCATCGGGCGACGGGTCGTTAACAAGGCGCAGTAACTCGGTTGCAAATGACGACGCATCCGCCGAGTGTTCCCGCACGTCGGAGACAATGACATTGACCGCCGTCTTGAAGGGTTCGTTGATGACAGGCGGTGGCGGGAACGGCGGTGTCGTGTCCGACTGATCGCTACCCGTATCTTCATACACGACGCGACGGTAATAGAGGGTCTGTGGGCCGTCGGAACGGCGCACGGCCCATTGCGCCTCCCGCCCACCGCTGACGTAGTTGAGGCTGAATCCGTATCCCTTCGATACGTTGTACTCGCGCAGCATGCGAAAGCCGGGCGTCAGCGTCGGAATCTGAAGGTTCGCCTTGATCGAGCCCGGCCCGCTATCGAAATGAATCGATGTCTCAACCGTCCATACCGGAGTCTTCTGATTATCCGTGACGGGGAACCCGAGCACCTGCCACTTATACATAAAAATCGAGAGGCCGATCGTCGTGAGTATCGCGGCCAGGGCAAATACGTATCGCAAGGTCATCGCGTATTAATCCCGAGGGCTACCTGCACGGCGTGTTCCCGAATCGGCCCGCTTCTGTTGAAGAGCCGCATGCCGCTGCCGCGTAGCTTCTCGATTGAAGACGACCCGGATGAGAAGAGGCGGTTCAGGCTGTCGACGAAGTAAAGCATCGTCGAGTTGGCGCCCTTGCGGGCGCGTTCATAGCGACGCAACACGGGCAGGTCTCCCGGATGCTGCCCCTCACCGATGGCACTGTCGATGACGCTGACCAGTTTCGCCGCATCGGCCAGGCCGAGGTTTGCGCCCTGTCCCGCAAGCGGATGAACCGCGTGCGCCGCGTCGCCGATGAGCGCGAGACCGGGGCACGCGTACTTGCTCGCGTGCTGCGCCTTGAGTGGGAAAGACCCCCGCGGACCTTCGGGCGTGAGCTGCCCGAGCACAAAGTCGCTTGCTTCGCTCAGCATCACCGACAATTCGTCGTCTGACGCCGCCATCGCAAGCTCTGCCTGTCGCGGGCTCGTCGACCACACGACGGACACCCGACCGTCGGCAAGCGGCAACAGGGCAACGGGGCCGCTGCGCAGGAAGCGTTGCCACGCCGTGTGCCGGTGACAGAATTCCGGCCGCAGGTGAGTCACGAATGCGGTCTGTGGATAGCGCCAGGCATCGACGGAGATATTGGCGCACCGGCGAACAACTGAGCCCGCCCCGTCGGCGCCGATGACGAGGTCTGCGGTGATACCCCTGCCAGTCTCGACATCGACGGAGAACCGATCCTTCGATTTCATCATTGACTTGATCGGCGTTTCGAATAGCACCGACTGATCGACCAAGTCGAGCTTTCCGAGCAGCGCGTGCCGTATCAGCTTGTTCTCGACGATGAAGCCGAGCTCGGCAACGGCAAATTCGGCTGCATCGAAGTGAAGCGTGTCGGGCCCATCGGCGCAGCCGCTCGAATCCCACACCCGCATGCCGCGATACGGGCAGGCACGTCCATTCTCGATCGCCTTCCAGACACCGATCGATGCAAGAATATCTGTCGAACCCGATGCAATTGCGGACACACGGAGTGAAATGTCGCTCGATATATCGAAATCCGGTCTCGTGCCTGCGTCAATGACCGTGACGTTCATCTGCGCCCGGTGTTTGCTATGCGCCAGCAGTGCAGCGGCCGTCAGTCCGGTAATGCCGGCGCCGACGACGACGATGTCGTATGTGCGGTTCACTCGAGCGGCACCCCGCGGGATAGCCTGGGCAGCCGTCCGGCGAGACCCATCATGTGCCTGGCGAAAAGCGATCGGACCCCGGGCACGAGATCGAAGCCCAGCATCCCCAGGTTTCTAAGCAGCCCTACCGGCGCAATCGCGCTACCGAACAGGCGAACGATGCCGTCGGTGATGCGTACGAGCTTGCTCTGATCGGCGCGCCGCCAGTCGGCGAATCTGTCCAGGATGGCCGCGTGGCCGGCGTCGAAAACAGCACCCGGCCCGGGCCGTGCGTCGGCAATGCAATCCGACAAGGCTGCGACATCCCGTAATCCGAGATTGAATCCCTGGGCGGCAACCGGGTGCAGTCCGTGCGCGGCATTGCCGACCAGTACGCATCGCCCCGCCACGAGCCTGCTTGCCTTGCTCAGGGCCAGCGGATATGCAGCCCTGCGCCCGACCCGCGAGAATCTACCCAGGCGCCAACCGAAAACCTCCTGTAACTCCCTGGTGAATGCCTCGTCGGTGAGTTGCATGACTTCGTCTGCTTTGGCAGGCGGCAAAGTCCATACGAACGCCGCGCGGTCGTCGGCCACCGGCAGCAACGCGAGTGGGCCGCTGTCGGTGAATCGCTCGAAAGCGCGATTCATCGGCGGTATCTCCGGGCGCAAATTGCCGACCACGGCGAGTTGGTCGTAATCGACGCGCGAAGCGCCGATTCCGGCCAGTTTACGGACTATCGAGTTTGCCCCGTCGGCAGCGACCAGCAGTTTGCAGTTCAGACCTTGTGATTTACCGTCCGGCTTCTCGATGCAGACGGTCGTCAAGTCCTTGCCGATGCTGACGGCAGTCACTTTGCCGGGGCAAATTGTCTCGAGTCCGGCGGCCTCGTCCAGCGCCTCGCGGAGTACTCCGCCGAGTGCGTGATTGATGACGACATAGCCCAATGCATCGACACCCTGTTGATCCGCATCGATATGTGAAAACCCGAAGCGTCCTTTATCGGACACGTGAATGCTCGTGATCGGCGTCGAGCAATCTTCGATCTTCGGCCAAATGCCGATCGCAACGAACATCCGCTGGCTGCTGCGCGACAAGGCCGTCGAGCGGTCGTCGAAACTCGGCTGACTTGCGTCACCGCGCGCGACGGCCTCGACCACGGCAATACGCAGACCGAGCGGCGTCAGCGCCACGGCCAGGCTGCTGCCGATCATGCCGCCACCGGCAATGACGATGTCGTAGTCGTGTGTTTCCCGGGTCATGCAGCCATCAGATTCTCGATATCATCCGCTTCTTTTACGAGGCCCTTGCTGAGGACGTCCGGACCCGTGTTGGTTACGGCGACATCGTCTTCGATGCGAACGCCTATATTACGCCAGCGGGCGGGTACTTTGCGGCTTGCCGGGATGTAAATTCCCGGCTCGACGGTCATGACCATGCCGGACTCGAGCAGGCGCCATTCGTCACCGACCTTGTAATCACCTACGTCATGCACGTCCATGCCGATCCAGTGCCCGGTTCGATGCATGAAGAACTGCCGGTAAGCGCCCTCGCGCAGGAGTCGGGGCAATGAGCCTTCGAGGAGCCCGTTCTTCCTGAGCCCGCGGGTAATCACCCGCACCGCCGCATCATGCGGGTCATTCCAGTGATTGCCCTTGCAGGTCTTTCCTATGGCGGCCAGCTGCGCTTCGAGGACAATCTCGTAGATCTCCCTTTGCGCAGGTTCAAAGCGCCCGCTAACGGGGACCGTTCGGGTCACGTCAGACGCGTAGTAGTCATACTCGCAGCCTGCATCGATCAGCAGCAACTCCCCGTTCGCGAGCCGCGCATTGTTGTCGATGTAGTGCAGCGTGCAGGCATTGATGCCCGTGCCTACGATGGGCGGGTAGGAGATCGTCGCACCCCGGCGGCGAAACTCGTGGACGTACTCGGCCTCGACCTCGTACTCGAACATGCCCGGCTGAACGATTGCGATCGCTCTTTTGTGCGCGCTGACAGTAATCTTGGCGGACCTGCGCATCGCGGAGATCTCTGCGCGACTCTTGTACAGGCGCATGTCGTGCAGAATGTGATCCAGTGCGACGAACTCATCCGGCGTGTGGATGCCTTTCGCGTTTCGCGAGCGAAGTGACCTTACCCAATCGGCCATGCGGCGATCGAAATCAGTGTATGCGCCCATCGTGTAATAGACGCTGCTGCATGACTCCATAATGCCCGGCAGGATGTCGTCGATGTCGTCGATCGGGAAAGCGTCGTCCGCACCATAATGCTCGACCGCCCCGTCCGGTCCGGCCCGCGACCCGTCCCAGCGCTCTTTGTCCGAATCACGATCGCGGCAGAACAAAATATATTCGCCTTTGTCGCGGCCGGGCGCCAGGACCGCCACGGCATCTGGCTCGGCGAATCCTGTCAGATAATAGAAGTCGCTGTCTTGACGAAAGCGGTACTCGACGTCGCGACTGCGGAGGCGAACCGGCGCGCTCGGAAGAACCGCAATGCCGCCGGAACCGACCATGCGCATGAGTTGCCTACGTCGTTTCAGGAATTCTTTGCTGTTCATCGCTGCTAGTGGACTGCCTGGCTTTCCGCCGGCGCCGCTCGAAACTCCGCCAGCTCCTCATACGTAAGCTGCACGGCAATGCGCAAGTATTCAACGAGCTCCGCGTAGGCCGCTTCGTTTGTTTCTTCGTCGGAATCTTCGTCAACGGTGGCACGAGTGATCTGCAACATATCCTTGATAATCTCGGCCAAAGGATCGCTGGCAAGCCGCTCTCGCACCGCCTCATCAGGCGAGCCCGACACGAGCCCGTGCAGGAACCCTTCGCACCAGCGTGCGATTGCCTCGGCGCGGATTATTGTCGAATCGGACTCGTCGGGCAGTAATGGCTGGAACGCCGACTGCCGCTCTGCCAATTGACGATGCGTGTGGGCATACAACGCGTCGAGCATCGTTTCACACTCACCTCTGAGCACGTCGTCCGGCTCGCTACCCTCAAGCACCTGGGCCAACCAGTCAACCCCCCCCTCGGCCCCGAACAGCGCCAGCCTGCTGCACAAGAGGCCGTGCGCCTGGCCGGCATCCCAGCTCGCCCCACAGCGCTTCAGCGCTCGGTCCAGCTCGGCATGATCGATGGCCTGTTGCATATGATGTATTCCCGATGCTGCCTGCTGCATATGGCCTGCCAGAGGCGCGAATGATCCCACGTAACGCGCCCACTCGCCATGCATATGGCGATTTCTGCCCGCGTCAAGATTGATTCTCCCTGTTGGCGGCTCTATATTGACGTCATGGCTGAAGACGGAAATACAATGTTTGAGACCGAACTAAAGCGACTCGAGAAGCGCGTGGATGCGCTGGTTCGCGTGTGCGACCAGTTGCAGGATGAGAATAAATCGTTAAAGCAAAGGCAGGACACGTTGACTGCGGAGCGTGCGACGCTCTTGCAGAAAAATGAACAGGTGCGCGCGCGTGTTGAAGCGATGATCGGCCGTTTAAAGGCGATGGAACAAGGTGGGTAGCAAGGCTGAAATGGTCGCTGCACCTCGTCGACGTATCCTCGAAATTCATCCGCTGACAGCGGGAAATGCGACGGAGTATCCGCGATGAACGACATATATGCCCACGTCAGTGTTCGTATTCTAGAGAAGGAGTACCAGGTATCCTGTCCGGCCAACGAGCGTACGGATCTACTGGACTCCGCCGAGGTGCTTAACGCGAAGATGCGTGAGATCCGTGACAGTGGCAAAGTCGTTGGACTGGACCGAATTGCCGTGATGGCCGCCCTGAACATGGCGAATGAACTGCTACATGCGCAGGCCAAAGACAAGGCTTTGGAGGGCACTCTCGGCAATCGTATCAAACTCATGTCCGAGCGTGTCGAATCCGCGCTCGGCGAGAGTCAGCAACTCGATCTCTGACACAATTTGGCGCCTCCTGCAGTGTGCGATAACGGCCCGGAAACCTTTCGACCCTAAATTATTACCTCGGGGTCGTGCACTGTCGGCAGCATTTGTGCA
>JBHHWI010000002.1:0-64597 GCA_046756445.1 Woeseia sp.
GTTGGCGGAGTCAGAGTCCGCAGTCCTACCGCTAGACGATCCCCCAAATCCGCCCTGTACGTTTGACGCGCCGTGACGATCAGCGCGGATTTATCTTGAGTGACTATTCCGAGCGGTGCGTTCCGCTGGTGCCAATAGTAGTCAATGCTATCGTTTCGAATACTGCGTCGCGCGGCGTGCTTTCCTCAGGCCTACCTTCTTGCGTTCCACCTCTCGCGCGTCGCGCGTTACGAATCCGGCTTTGCGCAGCGCCGGGCGCAGCGACTCGTCGTATTGCAGCAGCGCGCGGGTCAGACCGTGGCGGATTGCGCCGGCCTGGCCGGTCGTTCCGCCGCCGCTGACCGTCACGGAAATATCGAACTTGTCGCCCAGTTGCATCAGCTCCAACGGCTGCCGGACAATCATTCGTGCCGTTTGCCGGCCGAAGAATTCATCCAGGGGCCGGTCGTTGACGATGATATCGCCGCCGCCGGGCTTCATGAATACGCGCGCCGTCGAGGTCTTTCTTCGGCCGGTGCCGTAATACAGTGCTTCAGTCATAATTTGTGTCTCGGTCCCGATACTGCGCCGCATCAGGCGCTGATGTCCAGTGGCAGGGGCTGCTGTGCCTCATGCTTGTGCTCCGGGCCCGCGAAAATCCTGAGCTTGGTAAGCATCTTCCTGCCCAGGGGATTGCGGGGCAACATACCCTTTACCGCATAATGAAGCGCGCGTTCCGGCGTTTCCTCGAGGAGCCGCTCGAGCGGCATTGACTTCAGATTGCCGACGTAGCCCGTATACCGATGGTACATCTTGTCCTTCAGCTTGTTGCCCGTCACCCGAATCTTGTCCGCATTGATGACGACGATATAGTCGCCCGTATCCACGTGCGGCGCATATTGCGGCTTGTGCTTGCCACGCAGCCGGCGCGCAATCTCGGTCGACAGGCGGCCCAGTGTCTTGCCCGTAGCATCGACCAGATACCAGTCGCGTCGAACCTCATCCGGCTTGGGAGAAAACGTCTTCATGGTGTCTCAATCCACTTGGGAACGAACACGTCCCCGGCGAAAGGCGCGAGATTCTACTCGACGCACCGCGCCAATGCAATCGACGGCGCCGGCTTTCACGGCCTGAAGCGCGCCCGTATCCGTCCACAATTTAGCTTGAATATCAATTACTTACGCATCAGAACCCGTACTCGAGCGACAGCGCCGAATAGGTGTCTGTTTTTTCCGTGCCGACGGGGACCGAGCTGTTGTTTTTCACCGTAAAAGACGCGACCAGAGCCAGGTCGCCGATCAATCCGGCCTTCAGCGCAGATACCGATTCCATGTAGGTGTTCTCCGCGCCGGATTCGACGACAAAGCCCTGACTGAACTCGGCCGTTTCGCTCAAGAGCCATTGGTAGCTCAGGCCGCCTCGAACGATGACCTCCTCTTCCTCTATGCCATCAGTCCGGTCGGACTGTCGCGCGCCGATACCAACCTCCGCATTCAGTCTATGCCTGGCCTTGTCAATCAGGTGTCGCCCGTACCCGACCGACTCCGATAGTTGGGTATCGTAGCCGCTGAATCTGTCTTTGCGCCAGGTGATCCCGCCGAACAGGAAACCGTGCTCCGTCAAATCTCGTTCGCTCTTCCATCCCAGGTCATAGGCCTCAGCAGTCGTCGCCTCGTCCTCAGTCGCATGGACCGCGAACGCCTCGAATGTGTGTTTCCACTGGCCGGCCGCGTAGGCAATTGCGAAGCTGGTATTCGCGTTCGAGTTCTCGGTGTTGCCGGAGGTAGCGAGGTACCCCATCGCGGCCTTGCCGGACCACTGTCCGCCCTGCTCCTCGGCCGCATTCGACAATGTCGGTAGCAGGGCAGCGCAGAGCGCGAATTGCGCAGAGCGTCTGATGCGTGAAGTCATTGGCATGCTCCTCGTCCAAAAGGCTGCGCAGTATATCCCCGCCGGGGTCGGGACCGCGAGTTATAATGCCAACGATGGAGGAACGACAATTGTCGCCCGTCGACCGCTTGCTTGGCGGCGTGGAAAGCTTCTTGCGCACAGTCGCCGCGGCGCCGGCACATACGGCCCGCGAGAACCCGGCTGCGGATGTCGCTGACGCGCCGATGTCGGCGACTGAAAAATCGCATTCAGCCGGTCTGATGCGTGTCAACCATGCGGGCGAGATTGCGGCCCAGGGCCTGTATCAGGGACACGCGTTGGTTGCCCGTGATCCGGATATCGAGGATCAAATGCAACGGGCCGCCGACGAAGAGCTCGATCATCTCGCCTGGTGCGAGGAGCGCCTCCAAGATCTCGGCGCGGGCCCCAGTCTGCTGAACCCCGTGTGGTATGGCGGCGCCTTCCTGATCGGTGCGACCAGCGGCATTCTCGGTGATCGTTGGAGCCTCGGTTTCATCGAGGAGACCGAGCGTCAGGTCGTCCAGCACCTGACGGGTCACCTCGAGCGCCTGCCCGCAAATGATGCGAAAAGCCGCGCCATCGTCCACCAAATGCGGGAGGAAGAAGCGCTGCACGGCGAAACTGCCAGGGGTGCCGGCGCATCCGATCTGCCGGCCCCCATTCGACGCGCGATGCGCTTCACGGCGAGCGTCATGACCGGCACGGCATACTGGCTGTGAGGTCGCTGGTTTCAAATCGACCGATTAAATATAATTCCACCGGTTTCAATAACCTCTGTAAAACACGCACTTAGCTTGCCCTTGGGCGCCGACTGTATTAAAAAGGGTGGGCTTTCGCGAGGGCAGCCAAATGCAGACAACAGCTAAGACATTGAGCGACGTTCCGGCCATCAACCGGTTTTTGAGCTATTGTCGGGTGCGAACGGTCCCTTCCAAGACCGTGATGATTCACGCCGGCGATCTCCCTGATGTCCTCTACTACATCGTTGACGGATCCGTCGAGGTCATGATCGAGGATGAAGACGGCAATGAAATGGTCCTGGCTTACCTCAACAAAGGGCAGTTTTTCGGCGAAATGGGTCTTTTCTACGAACAACCCACGCGCAGCGCCTGGGTGCGCACGCGAAGCGAATGCGAGATTGCCGAAATGACCTACCCGCGATTCCGGCAAATTGCCAGCGAAAGCCCGGGCCTGGTCTTCGAACTGGCGACCCAGCTGGCAACGCGACTCGATCGTACGAATCGCAAGCTCGGGGACCTGGCATTCGTCGACGTCACCGGTCGGGTTGCCCACGCGATCATGGACCTCTGTAACGAGCCGGACGCCATGACCCATCCGGACGGCATGCAGATCAAGGTCAGCCGCCAGGAGCTGAGCCGACTGGTCGGGTGCTCGCGTGAAATGGCCGGCCGTGTGCTGAAAGTGCTCGAGGAACAGGGCCTCGTATCGGCCAGCGGAAAGACGATCGTCGTATTCGGCGCTCGGCCGAACCGCAAGATCTGACTCGTCTCACGTCGCCTTTCCAATCTCGGACCTCATGGTGCTGATCGTGGCGGCATAATTGTCCGTGTCGAATATGGCCGAGCCCGCGACAAACGTATCGGCGCCCGCCGCCGCAATCTGTCCGATATTGTCAACCTTGACGCCGCCGTCGACTTCGAGGCGTATTTCCATTCCGCTGGCGTCGATCAATTGTCGGGCCTGGCGCAGTTTCTCGAGCGATGACTCGATGAAAGTCTGGCCGCCGAAACCGGGATTGACCGACATCACCAGCACCATGTCCATGTCTTCGATCACGTGCTCGAGCCAGGTAAGAGGCGTCGCCGGATTGAAGACCAGGCCCGCCTTGCAGCCCTGATCACGAATCAGACCGAGCGTCCGGTGCACATGCCGGCTGGCTTCCGGATGAAAAGTTATGTAGGTGGCTCCCGCCCTGGCGAAATCCGGAATGAGCCCGTCGACCGGTTCGACCATCAGGTGTACGTCGATCGGTGCCGTGACGCCATGATCCCGCAGGGCCTCGCAAACCAGAGGCCCGATCGTCAGGTTCGGCACGAAATGATTGTCCATGACATCGAAGTGCACGATGTCCGCGCCGGCCTCCAGCACGGCGTTGACTTCCTCGCCGAGCCGGGCAAAGTCGGCCGAGAGAATTGATGGAGCGATAAGTCGATCCACATCAGTATCCTATGTCATTCACCCGCGCATACTACACGAACTAGTACTCCGTCCAGGCGATATTAATTGGTTCAGAGCTGTCCAGATGATCCAAGACAAGGCGCACTACGCAGATAATGGCTGGTCCTTTTCAAGGGCATGCCATTCCCGGCGAGGCGCGCCTCGCGGTCAACTGCTTCACGACTCGCTGAACTCATCAATATCGCCTGGACGGAGTACTAACGTATGCTCCTGCGCGCTTTTAGCATTTCGTACGCGCTGCGGATTTCGCGAGTCTTTCGTTCGGCCTCGGCGATGGCGTCGGCGCCTGGATTTCTGGAGGCCAGCTTGTCCGGGTGATTCTTGTTCATGAGGCGCCGATACGCCTTCTTGATTTCCGCGTTCGTCGACGATTCGCTGACACCCAGCGCACGATAGGCGCCGTTGACACGTCTGGCATCTGCGCCGCCGGCAACAGAACGGCGAAAGCCGCGCTGCGCACGAATCATCGCCTCGACCTGAGCAAGCTCCACACGGCCGATATCCAGTCTGGTGCAAATTGTCCAGTAGATATCACGCTCACGTTCATGCAGCCCGTCTTTGGAGAGCGAGACTTCCATCAGGAGCTTGAGGAACAGTCCGCGCGCCTCGCTGCGTCGGGCGCTTTCCCGCCTCAGCAGATCCAGTGTCGCGACCAGAGGAAAGCGCTCGCGCTTGCCATCGTCGAACCAGGCGATGGCCTGATCGATCTGCGACGGGCCGAGTCCGAGACGGTGCATGCAGGAACGGGCTGCCCTGATTTCGGGCTCTGTCACGCGACCGTCGGCCTTTGCCAGATGGCCCATGGTCTGAAACAGCACTCTGACGAAGCTGTTCGGGAGTCTGTCGATGTGCGTATATCGCCGGGCAAATCCCCTGTCGAACTGGTGCCCGAGGATGAAGCCGAGCAGCGCGAGCCAGGGCCGTCCGGTAGCCAGGCCTGCCATTGTTCCGATGATTTTTCCCCACCAGGGCATACGGCAATGCTAACCGCACATGGGATCCATTCCTATGTCGATTGCTTGCGGCGCGGCCGGCGAACGGCCATCATCCGCCGCATGCCGGATGTCCTGTTTGAATCATCGATCGCATCGCTGCCCTTGCTCGGCCGCGGCAAGGTTCGCGACATCTATGATACAGGTGACGGGCATTTGCTGATCGTCGCGACGGACCGTCTGTCCGCATATGACGTAGTCCTGCCGGATCCCGTACCTTTCAAGGGTGCGGTACTGACGGAAATCTCCAACTTCTGGTTCGGGATGATGTCCGACCTGATCCCAAACCACCTCACCAATCGGCCGCTCGATACGGTGATCGACGATGCCGTTTTGTGTCGTCAACTCGACAAACGCGCGATCATAGTCAGACGCATGGAGCCCCTCCCCATAGAGGCCGTCGTGCGCGGCTACCTGGTCGGCTCGGCCTGGCGTGACTACCGGGCGACCGGTCAGATATGCGGCATCGATCTGCCGCCGTCTCTCGATCAGGCAGCTCGATTGCCCGAGGTCATCTTCACGCCGGCGACCAAAGCCGAGGCCGGCCGCCACGACGAGAATATCGACTTTGCCCAAACCGAGGAGTTGATAGGCAGCGATCTTGCCTGCCGGGTCCGCGACGTGTCGATCGCAATCTACGAACGCGCCGCGAAGCACGCGCTCGACAAGGGAATTATCATTGCAGACACCAAATTCGAATTCGGTCTGGACGAGAATGGTGGTCTATTCATCATCGACGAGGCGCTGACGCCTGATTCGTCCAGGTTCTGGCCGGTCGGCGAGTATCGGATCGGCATCAGCCCGCCGAGTTTCGACAAGCAATTTGTTCGCGATTATCTCGACACGCTGGATTGGGGCAAGACGGCGCCGGGGCCCTTGCTGCCGCCCGACATCATCCGAAAAACAAGTGAAAAGTATCAACAGGCGTCCAGGCTGCTGACGGGTACAATCGAAGGACATGGTTCCGGAACTGCATAGTTTTTTCGAGCAACTGGTCTGGGGCGATCATCTCGCGAAGAGAGGGCCCCTCGGCCGGCTGGCCAGCGTCGTCCTTCGGTATGTCTATGGCCTCGGCCGCGACATCGTCTCGGGCCAGCTCACCTTGCGCTCGATGAGTCTCGTGTATACGACCTTGCTGTCGGTGGTACCGCTGATCGCCTTCAGCTTCTCCGTTCTCAAGGGGCTCGGCATGCACAAGGAACTCGAGCCTCAGTTATATGCGTTCCTCGCGCCGCTCGGCCCGCAGGGCGAGGAGATCACGGCACAGGTCATCGACCTCGTCGATAACGTCAAGGGCCGAGTGCTCGGTGGCGTCAGCCTCGCCTTTTTTGTCTACACGGCCATATCGATGGTGCAAAAGGTCGAAGAGAGTTTCAACTACGTCTGGTACGTCTCGAAGCCACGCAGCTTCGCGCGCCGGTTCTCGGAGTACATCATCGTACTTCTGATCGGCCCCGTGGTCATGGTCATCGCGCTCGGTATGATCGCATCGATAAGAAGCAACCAAATCGTGCAAATGATCCTCTCCAACGAGGCGCTGGGGCCGTTATTTGTCGTTATCAGCAGCTTCACGCCTTACGTGCTGATTACGGGGGTATTCACGTTTCTCTATATGTACGTGCCCAATACAAAAGTGAGACTCAAACCTGCTCTCGTCGGCGGTGTTGCCGGTGGCTTCCTCTGGGCGAGCGCCGGGGCATTCTTCACCACGTTCATCCTGTATGCGAGCCGTACCCAACTCATTTACTCGGGCTTTGCCGTCGCGATTACGACGCTGATCTGGTTATATCTGAGCTGGTTGATCCTCCTTGTCGGTTCGCAGCTCGCGTTCTATGTCCAGCAACCCGCTTTTCTGCGTATCGGGCGCCGCGAGCCGCGCCTGTCCAACTCGATGCGTGAGCGTCTCGCCCTGAATGTCATGTACCTGGTCGGCAAGGCGTTTCGTGACCCGGACGCCAGTACGAGCATCCGGGATATCAGCCGGCAGATTCAGATTCCGGCGATTGCGCTGGCGCCGGTCGCCAATTCACTCGAAGGCGCCGGTCTCCTTATCACTACCGAGAACGAGGAACTGCTGCCGGGCCGTGAAATGTCGCGTGTTACCCTGAACGACATTCTCGCGGTTGTACGAACTGCGGGAGAGACCGGTTCATACCGGGATCCGACGTGGACACCGGCGATCGAAGCGCTCGGCGCCGAAATGGATGACGCTCTATCCGGCGTGGCCGGCAAGAAATCGCTCGCTGATCTGCTCGACAACGCCGAAGATGCGGATTAGGCTCCGGCGATTGTCATCTCATCGACGAGCAGGGAACCACATCGGATTGCGCCACGGATGTCCTGGTCGTTTCCCACGGCAACGATTCTCTTGTACAGCTTGCCGAGATTGCCGGCGATCGTGACTTCGTGTACGGGGTAGGCAATTTCGCCGTTATCGATCCAGTAGCCGACCGCGCCCCTCGAGTAATCGCCCGTGACGGGATTCACGCCCTGCCCGATCAGTTCAATGACGAGCAATCCGGATTTCATGATCTTGATGATTGCGTCCCTGCCATCTGCATTGCCCGACACGATGAGATTGTGCGCGCCGCCCGCGTTTCCGGTCGTCTTCAGCCCCAAACGGCGGGCCGAATACGATCCGAGGATGTACCCCTGCAAGACACCGTCGATGACGAGGTCCCGATCCGCTGTCGCCACTCCCTCGGCGTCGAACGGTACGCTGGCCATCGCTTTGGGAATGTGCGGCCGCTCCACAATCTGCAAGAACCCGGGAAACACCTGCTCGCCCGCCGCGCCCAGCAGGAACGACGTGCGGCGGTATTGTGCAGCGCCACTTACCGCGCTGACCGCGTGGCCGATGAATCCGCGGGCAATCTCGGGCGAAAACAACACCGGCGCTCTGGTCGTCTTTATTTTTCGGGATCCCAGTCTTCCGACCGTCCGTCTGGCCGCGGTTTCTCCGATTCGCTCCGGGCTTTCCAGCTCTTCAGGGTCTCGCGCCGCACTGTAATAGTAGTCGCGCTGCATGTCGCCGTCGGACTCTCCGACGACTGCGCAACTGATGGAATGGCCGGTTTTCGGAAAGCTGCCGATGAAACCATGGGTATTCCCGTATGCCCGAACGCCGCTGCTGGTCGCGACCGTGGCTCCTTCTGAATTCGATATACGCTTGTCGTATCTGCGGGCGGCGTCTTCGCAGCTGATCGCGGACTCGATGGCGGCGTCCGCGTCGATCTGCCAGTGATGGGCCAATTCGAGGTCCGGGACATTGCTTGCCATGAGTTCGGCGTCAGCGAGTCCGGAACATTCGTCGGCCGCCGTATAATCCGCGAATGTGCTGGCTTTCGCGACAGCTTCGCGCAGCGCTTCGGCGCTGAACTCGGATGTACGTGCGCTGCCCTTTCTCGAATCGTGATAGACCGTGACGCCGACGCTTCGGTCATTCGTGTATTCGAGGTTCTCGACATCTCCGAGTCGGGCTGTCGCGCTCAGACCGAAGTCGTGGCTCACGGCAACCTCCGCCTGATCAGCGCCCTGTCTGCCGGCTTCTTCCAGTACAAGTCGTACGATGTCTTCGAGGTCCGACTGATCCAGCGACGCTTGCCCGGCGGGCACGCTCATTGTGTGCTTTTTCCCATTTTTTTTATTACGCTGGCTCGAAAATCCAGAGAGCGACAGTAGCTTAGCCGGTGGCAAACTCAAAGCCCAGCAAAACCGCAAGAAAACGTGAAATTCTGGCACGGCAGGCACTCGGCGAGAAGCTCGTCGGGCTGACCGATGAGCAGCTTCGCAGCATGGCGCTGGACGACAATCTCTATGAAGCAGTCACCGCGGCCGCGCAGATCAAATCGCACGGCGCATTGCGCAGGCAGCGACAGCTCATCGGCAAGCTGATGCGTGACGTCGATCCGGAACCGATTCGAGATGCGCTCTATGCGCTTCAACGCCAGGAAATAGCCGCCGTGGAATTGTTTCATCGCGCCGAGAAATGGCGAGACCGGATCGTACAGCACGGGCAACTGAACGAGTTTTTTGAATTGACGGGCAAGACGGATAACGAGCTTGCCGCCGTGCTGCGCGACTACGAGGGCGCACCGAGCAATTCCGCCAGGCGGTCGATCCGGCGAAGGATATTCCGGCTTGTACACGCGGCGCTGGCTGACGATACAATCCAACGATGAAACCGAAAGTCGGTATAATCATGGGATCCCGGTCCGACTGGGAAACGATGCAACACAGCAGCGAGACGCTCGATACGCTCGGCATTTCATATGAAGTACGGGTCGTTTCCGCACATCGTACTCCTGATCAGTTGTTCGAATACGCGGAATCCGCCGCCGGCCGCGGCATTCAGGTAATCATTGCCGGCGCCGGCGGCGCCGCGCACCTGCCCGGGATGACGGCGTCGAAGACGTGCCTGCCGGTTCTCGGCGTGCCAATACAGTCAAGGGCCCTTCAGGGCATGGACTCGCTCTTGTCGATCGCCCAGATGCCGGCAGGCGTGCCGGTCGGCAGCATGGCGATCGGCAAGGCCGGCGCGATTAATGGCGCGCTGCTCGCGGCGGCGATTCTCGGCATCAACGACCAAACCGTCGCGGCCGCGCTCAGCGATTACCGGCGGGCGCAAACCAGCGCCGTCCTCGAAAACAACGATCCGCGATCCGAAGACTGATAACCAGGGCAATGAGAATTGGAATTATCGGCGCCGGACAACTCGGCCAGATGCTCGGCCTCGCTGGCGAGCGCCTCGGCCTGTCGTTCACTTTTCTGGATCCCGCGCCCCGACCGCCGGCCGGCAGCATAGGTCCGGTCTTGAGTTTTCCGTTCGACAGCGACGCCGGGATTTCGCAACTCGCTGCCAGTGCGGACGTACTTACCTACGAATTCGAAAACGTTTCCGTCGATGCAATCGAGAGTATCGCCGGCGACGCAACAGTCTTTCCGCCGACCGAAGCGCTGAGGATCGCGCAGGACCGGTTGAGCGAAAAGAGGCTGTTCGAAGAACTGGGAATTCCGGTAGCGTCATATGTCGCCGTCGACTCGGCGCAGGAGCTTCGCGAAGCCGTTCACGAGCTCGGCTATCCGGCAATACTGAAGACCAGGCGGATGGGGTATGACGGTAAAGGGCAGCGGCTGATACATGATGAGCCAGGCGTGACTACCTCATGGGAAGCGCTCGGCGGGCGGCCGGTGCTCGCCGAGCAATGGATAGCGTTCGACCGCGAAGTGTCCGCAATTGGCGCTCGAAATATCAGCGGAGAGATTGCCGTTTATCCCATAACGGAGAACCACCATAGCGAGGGCATCCTGCGAACGTCCCGAGCGCCGGATGCATCGCAAGACATTGCTGATCACGCCAGAGACTACCTGACGCGGCTGCTCGAGCGTCTGCGTTATGTCGGTGTGCTTGCACTGGAATTCTTCGTAAAGGGGAATCAGCTGTTCGCGAACGAATTCGCCCCGCGCGTCCACAACTCGGGGCACTGGACGATAGAGGGCGCAGCGACGAGTCAGTTCGAGAATCACCTTCGGGCTATTCTCGACATGCCGCTGGGCGACACATCGGCAGTCGCCCATGCCGGCATGATCAATCTGATCGGAACCATTCCGGCCGCAGCGGCCGGGGGAAGGCGCGGTTACCTGCATGATTATGGCAAGCAACCGAGACCCGGCCGCAAGCTGGGACATATCACGGTGCTGGCGGACAGCGCCCCGGAACGCGACAGGGTACTGGCTGACATCAATCAGATTCTGATCGGCGAGGATGACCTGACAAGCGCCGTGCCATAGCCCGAGGCACTGCAAACAGAGTAAACTGAACAGATTCGCTGTCGCTCTTGCGGGCGAACAAGCAAAAGGTCTCCGGATTCCGACAAATAACTCGAATGTCCTACCTAGAGCACTTCAAATTGAACGAGCAGCCGTTTCGGCTTACACCGGATCCGGAGTTTGTCTACTGGAGCAAACAGCACGCCCGAGCCAAGGCGTACATGGAATCGACGATCTGGCTGGCGGATGGTTTTGTGGTCATTACCGGCGATATCGGATCGGGAAAAACCACGCTGCTGCAATCTTTCTTGAGCGAACTCCCGGACGACATCGTCTATGCAATAGTCTCACAGACCCAGCTCAAGCCGACTCAGTTTCTACAGGCCGTGCTTGCAGAGTTCGGCTTCAAACCGTTCAAAAAGCGCAAGGTCGAACTGCTCGACATGCTCAATATGTTCCTCATCGAGCAGTATTCGAACGGCAAAAAGGTAATACTCATCGTCGATGAAGCACAGAACCTGAGCAAGAAAGTGCTCGAAGAGATACGCTTGCTGTCCGGCATCGAAACACACAAGGAAAAGACGCTCAGAATCATTCTTGCCGGTCAGCCTGAACTCAAGGAAACCCTGGATTCGGCCAGACTGAGACAGCTCGTTCAGCGCATCAGATTACGCTTTCATATCGGCCCGTTGGACCACCGGGAGATGCGCGAATACATCGAACACCGGCTGAAGATTGCGGGCAGGGGGAAGAACGACCTGATCGCGGAGGGTGTGTTCCCGTTGATTCACCGCTACACCGGTGGCGTTCCCCGATTGATCAACACGCTTTGTGATACGGCCCTGCTATGTGCTTTCGCTGAAGACAAGAAAACTGTGGATACGGAGGACGTGAATTCGGCAATCGATGAGCTGAACTGGAAAGAGTATGAATCCGTTACCGGAACCTATCCCCAGGTGCCACAGCTTGCCTCTGCCAAGGGCGAACCCAGCTACCTTACGCATATCGAGGTTCGAAATGACGGCGAAACGCTGTCGGAACATCTGCTCGAAGCCGGGCGGGCGGTCGTCGGCCGGTCGTCAGACAATGAGATTTACATCAAGAGCAAGTTTGTCAGTCGACACCATGCACAGTTCATCTCCGACGACTTCGGTTGCACGATCGAAGATCTGCAAAGCACCAACGGCGTATTTGTCGGCGAGAATCGCGTCATGAAGTACTTGCTCAAAGACGGCGACGTAGTCTCAATGGGATTGCACGAACTTGTCTATACGGACCTCAGAAAGTCCGGCAGCGACGAGGAAGACGCGCCCGCCAGGGAAAAACAGGGTTAGGCGATCTACGGTACGTCCTGGCTCTGACTGGCGCGCCGGTCTTGATCGCGATGATCACGACGCTTCAGCCAAACGACCAGTCCGGCCACCAGGCACATCAAACCGACCACAAAACAAATCGTTGGCCAGTACCAATGATTCAGATACATCGACGCGCCCAGCGAAATGGCGCCGACCACCAGATAAAAATACGGCAGGCTTTCGTAGATTGGTTTGGACACCCACATAACGTGTCCCTTGTCATTTCAGCCCGAATATTTTGCTTCGCGCGCGCGTATTAGTCCAGCGCGAGAAGCTGGTGTCTAAGTACCTGTTTGTGAAAGGTTATTTACGAACGGCGAAATGTAATCAAACGGATCAATCTCGACAGAATCGAGTCAGTCAGGCCGTCTACCGCCAGATCCGGTTCGACGTTCCTGTCATCCTGGTGAAATCCCTGAACGAAGCGCCGGGATGCCGCATCCATATCCTGTTCCGTAATGGTGTTTTCCAACCCCATGGCTGCACCTCCTTGTGAGATCGCGACTCTACCGGAGACATGAGGCGGATGCAGTGAAACGAATCACAGGATGCAGCGATATGACATAAGCCAGCCCGAATATTGCACCAGTTGGCGCATTATTCGGGCTAAACGGTCCCGCCGATAGTAAGCTGGTCGATTTTGAGCGTTGGCTGGCCGACGCCGACGGGCACGGACTGTCCCTCCTTCCCGCAGGTACCCACGCCACTGTCCAGTTGCAGGTCCGTGCCGACCATGGAGATCTGGCCCAGCACGTCGGGGCCGTCACCGATGAGCATTGCACCTTTTACCGGCGTGGTCAGTTTGCCTTTTTCGATGAGATAGGCTTCATTCGCGGAGAACACGAATTTTCCAGACGTGATGTCGACCTGGCCGCCACGGAAATTCGGTGCGTAAATACCCTTGTCGACCGACGCAATAATCTCATCCGGGTCGTGCTCACCCGCCAGCATGTAGGTATTGGTCATGCGCGGCATCGGAAGATGGGCAAATGACTCCCTGCGGCCGTTGCCAGTCGGCGCGACGCCCATCAGGCGCGCGTTTAGCTTGTCCTGCATGTAGCCGCGCAGGATGCCATTTTCGACCAGTACGTTGTACTGACCCGGCGTGCCCTCGTCATCGACGGCGAGCGACCCGCGACGGTTCTCCAGTGTGCCGTCGTCGACGATCGTGCAATGCTTTGACGCCACCCGCTCGCCAATCCGTCCACTGAATGCGGAAGTCCCCTTGCGGTTGAAATCGCCTTCCAGACCGTGACCGACGGCCTCATGAAGGAGAATGCCCGGCCAGCCCGGACCGAGGACTACCGGCATCATGCCTGCCGGCGCCGGCACCGCGTCCAGCTGCACGGCGGCCTGGCGGACGGCTTCCCGGGCGTATTCCATCGGCAGATCGCTGTCGAGGAAGTATTTCAGATCGGCCCTCGCGCCGCCGCCGGCGTAACCCTGTTCGCGCCGCCCGTCTTGCTCAATGACGACACTCACGTTCAGCCTGACCAGCGGCCGGACGTCCGCGGCAAGCGTTCCGTCCGAAGCTGCGACCAGTACCAGGTCGTGACTGCTGCTCAAGCCTATGATGACCTGCTCGATACGCTCGTCCAGCTCGCGGGTGTGCTTGTCCAGCTCTCCGATCAGGGCCGTCTTTTGCTCGTCCCTGATACTCGCGATCGGGTCGTCTGCCGCATACAGCTCCTGCCGCTTGCCCCGTGACCATGCCTGCACGGCATTGGTCCGGCCCTGCCGTGAAATCGCTCGCGCGGCACCGGCGGCCCGCTCGAGCGCCGGCAGCAACAGCTCGTCGGAGTAGGCAAAGCCGGTCTTGTCACCGCTCACGGCGCGCACACCGACGCCCTGATCCAGGCTGAAGCTGCCGGCTTTGATGATGCCGTCCTCCACCGTCCAGCTCTCCTGACGGCTCACCTGAAAATACAGGTCCGCGGTGTCTATCTCCCGGGTCATGATCGCCGCGAGCGCATTACTCAGGTGCCGTTCCTCGAGACCCGCCGGTATCAGTACGCGGGACATCACCGTATCGATTGCGTTGGCGCTCATTTGAATACTCTGTGATCTATCGCCGGAAACTCCCTGCGCAGTTTTTCCGGCAGCTCGGGGTCCGTTTCTGCCGAGATGACGCAATCGCCATCCGGTGCCTCCGCAAGGATGCGGCCCCAGGGGTCGATAATCAACGAGTGCCCATACGTCGATCTGCCGTCCGGATGCCGGCCATATTGCGCCGGGGCGATGACGTACGCGAGATTTTCAATTGCGCGGGCTCTCAGCAGCGTATGCCAGTGCGCCGTCCCGGTAACGAACGTAAAAGCCGCCGGTACCGACAGCACGACAGCGCCCATCTCGACCAGTTTCCGGAAGAGTTCCGGAAACCTCAAGTCGTAACAGATAGAGAGCCCCAGGCAGCCGGCGGGTGTTTCACAGACCACGAGCTCGTCACCGGGCAGCATGCTGGCCGACTCCCTGTAGTGCTCGTCGCGATCAGGCAGACAGACGTCGAACATGTGGATCTTGCGATAAATGTCGCGGGTGCGCCCTTGCGGATCGACGACGAGCGTCGCGCCGTAGTAGCGTCCGCCGTCCGGCGATTTCAGGGGAATACTCCCGGAGACAATCCAGAGACGGTAGTCGCGCGCGGCAACGCTCAGGAATTCCTGGATCGGACCGTCTCCGGTGTCTTCCGCCAGTCGCAGCCGGTCTTCGGTCCGGGCACCCATGAACGGAAAGTTTTCCGGCAGTGCAGCCAGGACGCAGTCGTCGCCAGCGGCTCTGGCCAGCAAGCGGTCGGCGAGTTCGAGGTTCTTGTGCAGATCGTCGCCGCTGTTCATCTGAACCGCGGCAACGCCGACAGATTCGCTACTGCTGGACACGCTGTTCCGACTCGTGCTGGCAGCCGGCCTGCTCGTAGGCTGCCGCGAACTGATCGGCGTTCGCCACTTCGATTGCGGGCTCGTCCCAGGAACCGTCGATGCTGTAATAGATCTGACCCATCTCCTGCAAGGGCTTCTTGAAAATCTGCGAGAAGATCAATAACGCCGCAGCCACCTGGGGCCCGGCAATGACAGCGCCGACGACGGGTAGCGTGTCGCCGACGCTCGCGCTGACTATTGCGGTCTGGCTGTAGTCGCGCGCTGCCAGTCCGGCCCTGCCGATAATGCCGATATCCGCGGCCGGACCCTTCAGTGTCAGATCACAGGTATAGCTATCACCACGGTCGACGCGAAAGTTACCCGTGATTTCGTCAAACCCGAATCCCTTTGCGAATACGTCGCGAAAATCGAGCGACAGTCGCCTCGGCAGGGCGACGACGCTCATCAGGCCGAAGACGCGGCCCGCCCCCGGTTCGACTTCGTCAAGTTGTCCCGACCCGAGGCGAATCCCGATGTTGCCGCTGAGATCAGCGAGAAGGCCTTCGCGTGGCCCACCCGGCCAGCTCACGTCGATGTCGATCTCCATATCCCGTCCGACGACGCCCGGCTCATAATTCAGACGCTCCGTGGTTTTTTCGATATCGGTGCTGACCAGTTTCCCGGTAAGGTAACTTCGGTCGTCGGCGACATCGTCAGTTTCGCTTACCCATCGCCCGGCCCCGTCTAATTCAAAACTTTCGTCCCTGGTGGTAATGCTGGTCGATTCGAGGCCCCTGCCGGTTCGCTCGAAATCGGCTTCGAGTGAACCGAAGAAGCGCTGCCCCAGCGCGAACTCGGCAGCCTTTATGGAAATAGGCGGAAGTGTGCGTGGATCGGCGGGATTGCGGTCCGGTTCGTCGTCGTCATCCCCCGGCAGAATCAGTTTTTCCATGTCGACCACGAGCGGCTGGCCGCCCGAAAAATCGTACGGCACGACGACCGAACCGGCGGCCTGTTCGCCATCGACCTCCACAAGCCACTCCTTCGCACCGCGGTCAACCCGGACCCTGTGCCGGGAAAAGTGCTGCCCCACCGCGTACAAATCATCGATCGTGAGGTCTATCGAACGTATCCGCTCGCCGAATCCGGGGCCGCTGGAATCTTCCGGCGCCGTGTCCAGCCAGTCCGCCAGCCGGACTTCAGGCGTTTCGCCGACGATGTGCAGGCCACGGGTCTCCGCTTCCGTCAACTTCCCGCCACCGACCGCGATGATTCCCCGGTCAAAATCCCAGTGTTCCCCCTCCTTGCGAAAGCTTGCTTGCCATTTGATCCTCTCCCCGAACTCACCGAAAGAATCGATGCGGTCACGCTCCGGAAACTCGACGTGCACCGATAGCGGCCGGGCCTCATCGGATGCTTTGCCGACGGGTGCCGGGGCTTCCAGACCCAGGCCCTCGAGGTCCGTTTCAATTGCAATGTGCACGGGCTGGGGGTTTTCCATCTTTCCCCGGGGAAACAGGATTCGGGCAGCGTATGGCGTCGAGCCTTGTAGCCGCCCGCTGAGTGGCAGCCCGAGATCGTCGACCAGGCCTTCAGCCGTTGCGCTGCCGGTCGCTGACACGATGACGGAGTGCCGCGGCAGATCCTCGGCGGCGCGGCTTACATCGATGCTGACCGGCTCGCCGAGAAAGCGCGAAGTCAGCATCTCGGTCCGGATGCTGTCCCTGGTTACGGTAACGAGACCGGTGAGCTCCGTAACGGGCGGCGCGAAGCCGTCGATGCTCAAGCGGCCGTCATCGGTGCGAATGTTGGTCGTGAACGTGTAGTTCGTCTTATCTCTGATGGGATAACGCAACTGCAGGTCGAACGATGCCACACCCTCCACCTGTACCCGGTCGAGCTGACCGCCGAAGACCCTGGAAATCGGACTGTTCATCGACAGCTGACGCAGGGCCTCGAGGGTGCTGGCCGAATAAGCATCGATGGTCAGGATTGGATCTTTCATGTTGGCAATTTCGACCCGCGCGTCTACCGTATTGTTGCCGAGCATGTTTGCGGTGTTGTGCTCGGAGTAGAGCCGCGTGTTCTCGATGAGGATATCCGCGCTGATCTGTCCGACCGTAGGCCATTTCGGGTTGAAATTCAGAATACCGTCTTCGACGTGCGCCTCGAGGCGCAGCGTTCCCTCACCGCCCTCGAAGGGAAACTTGTCGAGTGGCCCGGTAATCCGTATCGTCCCGCGTGGCACGCGGCCCGCTACCAGTGCCCTCTCATACCACGCGTACAGCGTCGGTTTCATGACCTTTGCGGGCAGATAACGCGGTACTGCCGAGACGTCGGTCATGCTCCAGTTGCTGACGAAGTCGATCAGCGGCGAGCCTGCCCCCGAGGGCAGACTTACCTGAAGGCTGCTCCTGGAATCGAGGTCTGCATTCCTGATGCGGACGCTGTCGGACAGGATGATCGTGCTGTCGGCGCTGCGACGCCAGATGACGGTGCCGATCGCATCGTCAAATACGATGGGTTCGGCGAGCACCTGCGGCACATCCAGTCGCAGGTCTCTTGACTCGATCTCGAGCCGCCCGCCGGAACGGTCCGCGCGCACCTGGCCGCTAAAGCCGGCTACGCCGGGCCAATCGTCTCTTGCGCGGATTGCGGCCTCCTCCAGTTCGGCCGATACATCGAATCGAACCGAGTCGGATCCGAGGTCCGCGAGCCGTAACTCCAGCCCATGCACCATGCCGCCTGGTGCCAGGGCATCGAGCATCGATCTCTCCCTCTCCGGCAGCCAGGGGCTCAGTAATTTCAGGTTGTCGAGGTTGATGAACGATGCGCGGGCATCGACTGCCTGAACCCCGCCGGCACCATCGTTGACCACATCGGCTCGCAGAGACGAGCTCGGCCATTCTCCGGCGGACGCCTGGAGTCTGAAATTGTCTGCCGCCAACAACCAGCCCCCCTGGTCTTTCGCAAACTCGAACCTGCCTCGAATGTCGAACGGTACGGCACCGGGCACGTCGGCGGCCGCGAGGTCAGTGACAACCAGGTTCCCGGTGGCGCTCCGGATCCCGTCCCGCGAGCGCTCCAGCCAGAGACTCAGGTCGGCCCGGCCGGAGCCAATGTGTGGCCATGCCGGTGACTGAAAGCGCGTCCAGCCACTCATTTCAAGGGACCTGCCCTCGACAAAAAACTGCCAGGTGCCGTTATCCGCCGATTCGGCGAGGCGCCTGGCGGCCGATACGTCCAGCCGCTCACCGAGCTCGTCCGGCAGATCGACAGACAATTCGATACCGAGCTGAACCTCGTCGCGCCGTATCTGTACGCTGTCGACGGTCAATTCCAGTGCCTGCTCGGCCCCCGGCGGCCAATAGTCCAGGACGATGTTTCGCCCGATGACATTCACCGGCCGGCCGCCGACTTCCGGCAATTCCTTCCTGAACCCGACCAATTCTTCCAGTTCCACGCCCTGCAACAGCCAGCTACCGTGCCCGTCCTGGCGTAGTTCAAGACTCGTATCGGTCAGCAGCACGCGATCGACGACCAGCTCGCGGTCGACGAGCAAGCGCATGAGTCCGACGCCGACGCTGAGTTCGTTCACGCTGAAAAGGCTGTCCGAGCCGTCTGCCCGGATGAGTTCGGCGTTGTAGAAGTTGATCTCCGGCCCGCTCAGGCGCCAGCGTGCGTTCATGCCGGCGAAGTCGACCTGCATGCCCACTGCCGCGCTTGCCCAGGCCTTTATCTCCTCCTGGTATTCCGGAAGTCGCGGCAACATGAGCCGAAACAGTCCGACCGCAACCGCAAGAAGAATGACCACGGCCGCCAGAGAGTAGGCGAGGTATTTGGCCAGTCTTTGTAGCAGCTCTCTCATGGGCGTCAGATCAGCACGACGTCAAACTGGTCCTGAAGGTACAGGGACTCCGGTTGCAGGCGAATCGCCCTGCCGGTCTGTTCTTCGAGTTCGGCGAGCGCGTTCGACTGTTCATCGAGCATCAGTTCGATCACGTCCTGATGTGCAAGTACCAGCATTTCATCGAATGTGAACTGACGGTACTGCCTGATGATCTCGCGGAATATCTCGAAACACACGGTCTCGGCCGTCATGATGAACCCGCGGCCGTCGCAATTGGGACAGTCCTCGCAAAGAATGTGTTGCAGGCTCTCCCGCGTTCGCTTGCGGGTCATCTCCAGCAGGCCGAGCGACGACATGGGCGTAATCTGGTGCCGGGCGTGGTCGCGCGCAAGCGATTGCTCCAGCGCCTGCATCACTCTCTGTCGGTGTCCTTCCTCTTCCATGTCGATAAAGTCGATGATAATGATGCCACCCAGGTTTCGAAGGCGCAGCTGACGCGCTATCGTCACCGCCGCTTCCAGGTTGGTCCGGTAGATCGTTTCCTCCAGATTGCGATGGCCGACATATCCACCGGTATTGACGTCGACCGTCGTCATCGCTTCCGTCTGATCGAAAATCACGTACCCGCCGGACTTCAGCGGAATACTCCGATCGAGCGCCTTCTTGATCTCGTCCTCGGTGCCATGAAGATCGAATATGGGCCGGCGCCGCGTGTACAGCTCGAGTTTCCGCTCTACTTCCGGCAGAAAGGTGGCCGCAAAGGACTTCATCGTTTTGAAGTCCTTTTCCGAATCCACACGAATTCGTTCGACATCGTTGGTCACAAGGTCACGCAAAACTCTGGCCGGTAGCGGCAAGTCTTCATGGATCAGCGTTTTTACCTTACCTTTCCTGCACTGTTCCTGAACGACCTCCCACAGCTTTCTCAGGAATTTCATGTCTGCCCGCAAAGCATCGTCGCTGGCGCCTTCCGCCGCCGTGCGTACGATGACGCCGCACGGTGAGTCGTCCAGCAGGTCCTCGAAGAACTGCCGCAGGCGCTCCCGCTCGCCCTCGTCTTCAATGCGCGCCGATATACCGACGTTTGCGCCATCGGGAAGGAGCACCAGGAATCGCGACGGCAGGGTGATGAATGTGGTCAAGCGCGCGCCCTTATTACCCAGCGGGTCTTTGACGACCTGTACGAAGATTTCCGCGCCTTCACGGACGAGTTCCCTGATGTCGGGCGGCGGTGCTTCGTCTTCCCCGTTCCCGGCTTCCCTTGGACGGGCAATATCCGATGCATGCAGAAATGCGGTTCGCTCGAGTCCGATATCGACGAATGCAGCCTGCATGCCCGGCAGGACGCGCGATACGCGACCCTTGTAGATATTGCTGATCAGGCCGCGACGCGCGGCGCGCTCGACAAAGACTTCCTGGAGAATGCCGTTCTCAAGCAATGCCGCGCGAACTTCGCTTGGCGTCGCATTGACGAGGATCTCCTCTTTTGGCGATTCGTCAGTCATTTGCATCATCCAGCGGCATAACACTCAGCCCTGCCTTTCTCAGTAGTCCGGCCGTTTCGAAAACCGGCAGGCCGACGACGCCCGAATAACTCCCCGATACGTGTTCAACGAACATGCCTCCGAGGCCCTGTACCGCGTAGGCGCCGGCTTTATCGCGAGGCTCTCCACTTTGCCAGTAGCGATGCGCCTCGTCAGGACTGATCTCCCGGAATCGCACTTCTGTTACCGACGTTGCAGTCGACACCTCGCCCGCGTGGTCGAGTGCGACCGCGGTCAGCACCGTATGCGCCCGGCCGGACAGACGGGCGAGCATCTCCATGGCCTCGCCCTGTGACCCCGGCTTGCCGAGCACACGGTCATCGAGCGCCACGGCCGTGTCGGCGCCGATTATCGGCAAGTCGTCCTGCACGCTTGCGCGTGCAGCCTTCGCCTTCGCCACCGCCAGCCGGACCACCATTTCGGCGACCGGCTCGCCATCGTATCGCGTTTCGTCGATATCGACGCCGGATGCCGTGAACCTGACGCCCAGTGCCTCGAGGATCTGGTGTCTTCTCGGCGACGAGGATGCGAGGTGAATGTCCACTGCCATCGGTACTAGGCCCGGTGATACGGATGTGCGGTCGAAACGGTCCAGGCCCGGTAGAGCTGTTCCACGAACAGGATCCGCGCAAGTCCGTGGGGCAGGGTCAGTTTCGACAATGACCATCGAAAATCCGCCCGCGCCGTGACGGTGTGCGAGATACCGTCCGGCCCACCTATGACGAATGCGAGATCCCTGCCCGACGCCTGCCAGGACGACAGCTTCTCCGCCAGTTCAATACTCGAGATTTCCGAGCCGCGCTCATCCAGCACCACCAGTTGCTCGCCTGCTCCGAGCCTGTCCAGGACTCTTTGTCCTTCCGCCGCGACGGCGCTGGCGCGATCGGCGCCTTTCGAGCGAGGGACGCTCGCCACGGCGTCCAGCCGGAATTTCCATTGCCGCGGCAGTCGTTGCGCGTAATTGTCAAAGGCTTCATCGACCCAGGATGGTTGTCGGCCCGCGACCACAATTAACCGCGTGTGCACGCGTCACCCGTCTGTCGCCGCCATTTCGACCGATGGCGCCAACGACCAGAGCTTTTCGAGGTTATAAAATTCGCGGACGCGCGGCAGCATGACATGAACGAGCGTGTCCTGCAGGTCGAGCAGAATCCACTCGCTCCCTTCTTCGCCTTCTATGCCCAGTGGCCGCAGGCCCGCATCTTTCGACTTTTCCGTGACGGCGTCAGCCAGCGCTTTGACATGACGATTCGACGTGCCGCTTGCCACGATCATGTAATCGGTAACCGTGGTCAGCTTTCTTACATCGAGTTTGACGATATCTTTCGCTTTTACCTCTTCTAATGCCGCGACAACAAGGTCGCTGAGTTTTTTGCTATTCATTCACCATTCCGACCATGACTGAATTCCCGGTCCTTGTAGCAGCTGCTCTGTTCGATCAACGCGCGCACGCCATCCGGTAGCAGAAAGCGCGGGTCCCGCCCGAGGGCGACCAGTTCCCGGATCTCGCTCGACGCAATCTCGAGCTGGGTGACGTCGTGGATGAATACATGCCCGGACATCGCCTCGTGCAGGTCGCCCACCCTGTGCGTACCACTGTCCGCCAGCATCTCGCCGAGCGGCCCGATGTCAGGTGCACGCCAGCCGGGCCGATGCGCCACCACGATGTGGGCCAGCTGCAGTATCTCCCGCCAGTGGTACCATGCCGGCAAACCCAGGAATGCGTCCATTCCGATGATCAGACCCAGCGGGCGCTCCGGAAATTCCTGCCGCAGGGCCATCAGGGTATCCACCGAGTATGACGGACCCTCCCGGCGCAGTTCGCGGTCGTCCACGACAAAGCCGGACTGACCGCGGGTCGCCACCTGCACCATTTCGAGGCGTAACTCCGCGGCCGCGATCGGCTCGCTCCTGTGCGGCGGACTCCCGCAGGGCATGAACCTCACCTCATCGAAACTCAGCGCCTGCAACATTTCGAAGGCCGTTCGCAGATGCCCGTAGTGAATCGGATCGAAAGTACCACCAAAAATTCCTGTCGGGCCGACCGGGCTCATGCGGCTTTGGCGCCTCCGACGGCAAGGCCGAGCACGATCTCCGTTGCCAGCTGCCAGGGGTCTTCGCCCGACTGTCCTTTCGCCGCAGCGTCGGCGCGGCGTGCCACCTTCAATAGCCGGTAGATGTCGTTCGCGCGGTGGCGGGCCACGCAGGTCCTGACGATGTTGCGGCGATTGCGCCACACTCCCGACTTCTGCAGCGCTGCTCCCAGCTCCATGCCCGCCTGCACCATGTCGGCCAGTTTGCCGAGAACGCGCAGTTCCCGGGTCAGCGCCCAGACGACCATGACCGCATCAACGCCTTCGGCCCTGACCCCGCCGAGAATACGCAGCGCTCTTGCAGCCTCGCCGCCAACCGCGGCGTCAGTGAGCTTGTAGACATCGTAGCGGCTGTTGTCGCCGACCGCCTCGGTGACATCCTCGACCGAAACAGGGCCTTCTCCCAGCAGCAATCGCAACTTCTCGATCTCCTGGTCAGCCGCGAGGAGGTTGCCCTCCACCCGCTCGGCGATCGACCGGATCGCGTTGCCGTCCGGCCTGAGACCGGCCATTTGCATCCGGTGCCCGATCCAGGCGGGCAGATCGCGCCGGTCGATCGGCCATATCTGAACGACGGCACCACGGGACTCGACGGCTTTTGTCCATTTGGACGCCACCGCGCTTCGGCTCAGCTTCGGCGCACTGATCAGGACAAGCAGGTCGTCCGCGATGCTGTCCAGAATCTGCAGTATCGCCGCTGCGCCTTCCTGCCCCGGATTCGGTGTCGGCAGCCGCAATTCGATGATTCGCTTTTGTGCAAACAGCGACATGTTCGCCGAGGCAACCGACAGTTCCGACCAGTCGAATCCCGCGCCCGCAATATGCAGCTCGCGGGTAGTGAATCCCTGTTGTCGCGCGCCGGCACGGATTGTGTCGAGTGCCTCGGCCACGAGCAGGGGCTCGTTACCGGTGACCAGATAGCAGGGCATCAGGGCTTCCTGGACGCTGGACGCAAGCTGCTTGGCCGGAATTTTCACGCAGGACCCTTTCAGTCGAGTTGACTGAGGGCAACGGACTCGCCCTCCAGCAAGACCGGGATTCCGTCGTCGACCGGGTACATGATCTTGCCATCGTCTGTAACCAGCGCTTCTTCGACGGTCCCGGACAGCGTGGCCCCGTCGCGATTGGCGAGCTTGCCGTCGCTGATCGCCCCATTGATCTTGTTCAGTAGTTCCGGCCGGGCCAGGTTCAGGCCTTTGTGGGTCACGGGACAGCACAGGATCGAAAGTAGTCGTTTATCCATCGAAGAAAATGAAAATCTTTACGGTACAGTAACTTGTACTCTATTTTGTTATGTTATACCATTTTTATTTCGGGCAGGCGCCCGCAGCCTTTGATGGAGCATAGCGGCAAACATTGATGGATGACAATTTTTCAGGTCCGGAGGGCTGGCTGGACAGAGCGAGTATCGCCTTGTCCGGCATCTGCCTCGTGCACTGCCTCGCACTGCCGCTCATGATTGCGCTGCTGCCGTTTCTGGCTCAGTTCCGTGAAGGGCACTTTCACGTGCAGCTGCTCGTCGTCGTTCTCCCGGTGAGCATCGTTGCCTTCACGTCGGGATATCGCCGACACGGCAGCGGGGCCGTCATCGCCTGGGGCGCTGCGGGCGCGCTGCTGCTCGTGACCGGTGGCGCGATCGCGCACGACGCTTACGGCATCGTCGCTGACCGGGCGCTGACGATCTGCGGCGCCCTCATCCTTGCCGTCGCGCACTATTTCAACAATCGCTATTCACGCCACCTGGACACCGTATCAGTCAACGCCTGAGATTCTCCACGATGTCACGGTTGCCTGCTCGTTCCGCCGCCGCCAGGGCGGCCCGCAGATCCTCCGGCAGCGGCCTGAAGCGTGGGTCCTCGAGAAGGCACCGACCGATCAGTTTGAGCGATTCCGTATCCCGACCCTGGGACAACAGCCAGCCGAGGTACGTCTGTGCAAGAATGAGGGCCGAGTCTTTGGATTCCCATTTGAGCATTTCGTCAAGGAACCAGCGGTAAGCCGCGTCTCTATCCGCTTCGTCGTCAATCCACCGGTGCAGATGTCGCAGGCCGCCCCGCCTGTTTCCGCGGCTGATGAAGCCATAGGCGTGATTGAGTACACGCGTTCGCGCCCGTGTCCGCTCGATATCGAGCTGCGCTGCGCCCGGCTCCCGTCGAGGCGGCATCTCCACCGGAATTGTTATCGAATGCTCATCGAGCACGCTGCCGGTAATCGCGGACATCAGAAATGTCGCGTAAATGACTGCACCCTTGATCAGCAGGTAAGGCGCATTCAGCAAGGCGAGACACCAGATCAGGAGCGAGGCCGCGACCAGGCTCACCGGAACCAGCAGGTAGTCACGCCCGCAGGCCCTGACGACGCGAATCAACGCCGCGGGATTGAGACTTTCGAGAGGCGACCTCGTCAGCGCGAGGACGGCCATGGATACCGGATAGAGCACGAAAAGCAGCACACCCGGGACCGCCGCGGCGGCGATGCCCAGCTTGCCGATCAGAAGATATTCGCCCCATATCAGCAGGCTGACGAGAACGAGCGGCGCCAGGCTCCAGAAATTCTCGACCCAGTTGAACAGCTCGATTCCCGGCGCCGGGGCATCACGGCCGTGCGCCCTCGCCTCCAGCAGGGACAGGAGATAGCGAAAATACGCCGGGGCGATGACCAGGGCCAGCCACAGCCCGAGCAGACCTGCGGCTTCAGCCAGCGCTTCGAGCAACAGAAAGCCGATCAGTGCAAGGACTGCCGCCATATCTGTCAGCGGATACAGTATCGCCCCGATGATCTTCCTAGGGCTCAGTGGTGGTTCTCCCCGGTACCGGGTCGTACCCCGAGCCGCCCCAGGGGTGGCACCTTGAGATTCGTCTCAGGGTGAGCCAGCCGCCTTTGAATCCGCCGAATTCGCGGAGCGCCTCCTCGGCGTAAGCGGAACAGCTCGGTTCGAAGCGGCAGTTGGCGCCGAGATAGGGGGAGATGCCCTTGCGATAGAGCCAGAGCAGGCCCAGCAGGGGTTTTGCGGCCATCTGTCCTATGCGGCGCATCAGCCCCGCCGCCACCGCGTGCCGTTCGGGCCGTCCTCGATCAACACCGACCTGGATTTAAGGTCGTCGCGAATAGCATCTGCCCGTTCATAGTGCCCGGCTCTGCGCGCCTCGTTTCGCTCCTTTAGCAACGACTCGATCTCAGTATCGGATATTTCGTCACCGTCTGCGCCCGTAAACCAATCCTCGGGATCGTGTTGCAGCAGACCGACCAGATCGCCGGCCGCGAGGAGTTGCGCGGCAAGCCGGCCGCGCTCTGCTTCGTCCTCAGATTTGTTTAGCGCGCGGGCCAGGTTGAAAACTTCCGCCATCGCTTTCGGCGTGTTGAGGTCGTCTTCGAGCGCGGCGATGACGCCTGAGGGTGGTTCAGAGCCTGCCCGCTCCTCTGTGGGCACGTCGATGCCCCGAAGGGCGCCGTAAAGCCGATCGAGCGTTCGTCCCGCCGACGTGATCGTCTCGTCCGACCAGTCCAGCGGCTGGCGATAGTGCGCACTGATGAGAGCAAGACGAATGACTTCGCCTCGAATGGACTTGATCAAATCATGAATGAGCAGCACGTTGCCGAGCGACTTCGACATCTTTTCGTGGTCGATGCTCAGGAAACCGTTATGCAACCAGTAACGGGCAAACGCTTCACCGTCGTGCGCGCAACTGCTTTGCGCAAGTTCGTTCTCATGATGGGGAAAGACGAGATCCTGGCCGCCGGCGTGAATATCGATTGTGCGCCCGAGGTGTTTCGCGGCCATTGCCGAGCACTCGATATGCCATCCCGGCCGGCCCCGCCCCCACGGGGAGTCCCAGCCCGGCAGTTCCGGTGTCGATGGTTTCCACAGCACGAAATCGTGCGCGGATTTCTTGTACGGTGCGACCTCGACACGCGAGCCGGCGATCATTTCGCGCAGGTTGCGTTTCGAGAGCCGGCCGTAAGCCTGGTTCGATGCAACATCGAAAAGTACGTGGCCCTGCGCCTCGTACGCGTATTCCTTGTCTATGAGCTCCCGGATCATTTCGATCATATCGTCGATGTGTTGCGTCGCCCTCGGCTCGATATCCGGCGGAAGCACGCCGAGAACCGCCATGTCCTCGTTATAGACCTTGATGAATTTCCCGGTTATCTCTTCGATGGGCTTGCCCGACTCGATCGACGCGGCGTTGATTTTGTCATCGACATCGGTGATGTTGCGAGCGAAGGTCAGCTCGTAGCTCCGCCGTAACAATCGCGCCAGGAGGTCGAAAACAACGGCCGGGCGGGCGTTTCCGATGTGCGCATAGTTATAAACAGTCGGGCCGCACAGATACATCGTTACGTGACCGGGCTTCAGCGGTTCGAACGCAATCTTCTTCCCTTGCAGCGTGTCGTGAAGATGAATCGTCATACAGGCGCAATCATAACAAGCTCCGAAGACCGCAGGGATGACCCGTGATGCAGTCAGCTTGTCGGCCCGCAGTAAGCATACGGCGACGCCTGGCCGTCGGCTGCGCTTTAGAAACGGCCTTTCGGCTTGGGTTGCCGGCCCGCTCGCCGCTTGGCAACCGCCGGTTGCGGTTCACGAATGGCGATCGCCCGTGCCTGATACGTGTACTCGATCGTGCCGATGAGCCACAGGTAATACGCCGACAGCTCGACGAACTCCTCGACCGCGAATTTGACGATGCGCCGATAGTCATCGCCGAGGATGGCCTGCCAGAACGGCTCGTAACTGACAAAAATACTGAAACCGAACATGACGATGGCGCCGGCAAAAAGTATCGACAACCCGGGCGATGGCCATATCCGGCCCCACGCGATTCGAAATCTCCGTCGATGCCGATACGTATAGACGATCACCAGTGCCGCAGGCACAGCCAGCAGGACCTGCCAGAGATTCTCGACGATTTGATCGAGAAGAAAATCGAGCTCGCGAACAAAAAATGCGAGCGCCATCCCACCGAAAAGAAACGCAATCGGTCTCTGCGACGGACAGTTGGCTGCGACCCACGCAAGCAGCAGACCGCAGATTGCCAGGATTCCCGGTTGGATAATTTCGACGGGGGAATATTCACTCGTGCCGAACGTGTCGCCCGGATTCGGATAGACCTGTAGTCTGAGGCTTCCCGGCGAAGAGATCTCGAGCCACGTAAGAAGCCAGGTAATGATGGCAACGCCCAGGAAATACAGGATGTACCGGAGTATTGCCATAAAATCAGTGTAGTTGCTCGCCGGATGGCCCGCAAATCAGGCCTGGCGCAGCCGGAACGTGGAGCGTGTGTCCGCCCCGAGTATCCCGTGTGTCGTCAGCCAGTCCCGTGCATCGTCGGCGTCCTCTTCGAACCAGCGTTTCGCGCTGCCAAGACGAAAACTGTAGCCCCAGTCATCCATGTCCTGCATCAGCCGTGACCGGCCGGCTTCGGGGATCTCGTCTGCGAGTACTACTTGCAGGTAGCAGACTGCGCACTCTTCGAGATCGTCGCCGCCGGCATCCCCGTTGATCTTCATTCTTCTTTCCGGCGCCATGCAGATTAGATGGCAGGTCTCGTGAAGCAATGAATGAAGCGGCGTGTCGCGTCGAACGAACACGCGATTGCCGACAATTCCTGCTTCGGGCTCTCCCCAGAAGCTGCCGTTGATCGACTGCCCGTCGGGAACGGTTTCCATCGAAAGCCCGTAGCTTCGAAGCAGCCCGGCTACGGGACCCGCAGACAGTTCGGATACCCGCAACATGCTACAGAGACGACAGTTGCTTCAGCACGGTACGCACCAGATCGTCGACGATGGCTTCCCGCAGCGACTCTTCTTCTCTCGCCTTGCCGAGCACGAGCGTTTCGTCGTAGGTGTAATCCCGCGTAAGCGTGAGGGATTGCGGCGCGATTATCGTCTCCTGACCACTCTCCAGCGAGTACCAGATCGTGTAATACACTTCGTACTCGCGCGGTACATTTCGCGCCGATACCGACAAGACTCGTCGATCGGTATCGTCGGTCAAAATCGTGAATACGGCCGACGAATCCACAGGCGAATCGACCAACTGAACGCCCGCGCTTCGAAGCTCGTCCCGAAGCTTGCGGTAGAAAGGGCTGTAGCGGTCGTCCGCCGAAATATAGGTGCGTGACATCTCTGCGGGCACGGCAGGGGCCGTGCGCAGCTGGAATCCGCAGGCCGCCAGCAGCAGGCTGAGCAGACAGACTGCAATTTTCTCAAACGACAACATTTACCAGGCGGCCGGGCACGACGATCGTCTTTCGAACCGGCTTGTCGGCGACGAAGCGCTTGACGTTTTCGTCGGAGAGCGCCTTCGCGGAAATCGCATCGGAATCGGCGTCGGCGGCCACGGATATCCGGCCGCGCAATTTGCCGTTGACCTGCACGACGATCTCGACCATGTCCCGGGCGAGCGCAGACTCGTCATATTGCGGCCAGCGCTCATTGACCGGCGCGCCTTCGTGGCCGAGCGCGTGCCAGAGCTCGTGGCATACATGCGGCACAACAGGCGAGAGCACCAGCACGATCGCATCCAGTGCCTCCTGTACCACGGAGCGTCCCGCGTCGGATGTTTCGATGCGCTTGACCGCATTGAGAAGCTCCATCGCCGCCGCCACTGCGGTATTGAATTTGTAGCGTCGGCCAATGTCGTCGCTTGTCTTCTGGATAGTCTGGTGCGTCTTGCGACGAAGTCCGCGCTGCGTGTCGTCCAGCGAAGCCGGGTCGAGTGGTGTCACTTTACCCGCCGACACATGTGCATGCACTGTCTTCCACAGGCGCTTGAGGAATCGATACGCACCCTGGACACCCTCGTCCGACCATTCCAGCGCCATCTCCGGCGGCGCGGTCGACATCATGAATAGCCGGACCGTGTCCGCTCCATACCGGTCGATGAGTTCCTGCGGATCGACCGTGTTGCCCTTCGCTTTGGACATCTTTGCGCCGTCCTTGAGCACCATGCCCTGAGTGAGCAGATTCGTGAATGGCTCACCAGCCGCCGACAGGCCGAAATCGCGCATGACCTTCTGGAAGAAGCGCGCGTACAGCAAGTGCAGAATCGCGTGCTCGATGCCTCCGGTGTATTGATCGACAGGCATCCAGTAGCCCTCGCGCTCATCGAACATGGCGTCCTGGCTGTCCGGGCAGGCGTAGCGCGCGAAATACCAGGAGGACTCGACGAATGTATCGAATGTGTCCGTCTCCCGGTGCGCCGGCTTGCCGCATTTCGGGCAGTCTGTCTCATAGAACTCGGGCATTTCCCTGAGCGGCGACCCGTAACCGGTAAACTCGACGTCTTCGGGCAACACGACCGGCAGCTGATCTTCGGGAACCGGAACGGCGTCACAATCACCGCAATAGATGATCGGAATCGGCGCGCCCCAGTACCGCTGCCGCGATACACCCCAGTCACGCAGGCGGTAGTTGACGGCGCGCCTGCCACGACCCTCTTTTTCGAACCTTTCGGCAATTGCATCGAACGCCTGCTGGTAATCCAGACCGTCGTACTCGCCCGAATTGACGACGATGCCGTACTCGACGTAGGCGCCTTGGGCGATATCGATCGAAGACCCGTCGGATGGCGCAATCACCTGCACGATCGGCAGGCCGTGTCTGTCGGCAAATTCCCAGTCGCGCTCGTCGTGCCCCGGCACGGCCATGACCGCGCCGGTCCCGTAGCTCATCAATACGAAATTGGCTACCCAGAGAGGAACAGGCTCACCGCTGATCGGGTGGATGGCGGAAATGCCGAGCGGCATACCTTTCTTCTCCATCGTCTCCAGCGTCGCCTCCGCAGCCTGCGTCTGAATACACTCTTCGATGAACGCGGCGATCCCGGGATTGCCGGCCGCCGCTTTTTGTGCCAGCGGGTGCTCGGCCGCAACCGCCATGTAGGTGACGCCCAGCAGGGTATCCGGTCGCGTCGTGAACACGGTCAGTGGCTCGTCTTCGCCCTCGACGTCGAATGCCAGCTCGATGCCCTCCGAACGGCCGATCCAGTTGCGCTGCATGGTCTTGACGGAGTCAGGCCAGCCGGGCAGCTTGTCGAGTTCTTCCAGTAGTTCGTCTGCATAGGCAGTAATCTTCATAAACCACTGCGGAATCTCGCGCCGCTCGACCGGCGCGTCGGAACGCCAGCCCCGACCGTCGATCACCTGTTCGTTGGCCAGGACCGTCTGATCGACCGGATCCCAGTTCACGACCGAGTTTTTTCGATAGACGAGGCCTTTCTCGAACATCTTCGTGAACAGCCATTGTTCCCAGCGATAGTATTCCGGCCGGCAGGTAGCCAGCTCACGCGTCCAGTCGTAACCGTAACCCAGCCGCTTGAGCTGACCACGCATGTAGTCGATGTTCTTATAGGTCCACTTTGCCGGCGGTACGCCCCGCTTGATCGCGGCATTTTCGGCGGGCATGCCGAACGCGTCCCAGCCCATCGGCTGCATCACGTGTTTGCCCAGCATGCGTTGATACCGGGTAATGACATCGCTGATCGTCAGTACGCGTACGTGCCCCATGTGCAGCTTTCCGCTCGGATACGGAAACATCGTCAGACAATAAAACTTGTCTTTTTCAGGGTTTTCGTCAACCTCGAATACGCGCTCTTCTTCCCAGAATTCGCGGGCGCTCTGTTCGATGATCTCGGGTTTGTAGCTGGCATCCATTCCGGGGAGGATACATTGGTATCGTCAGATTCGCAGCTGGATCGTCCTGCGTGCGTGCCAGGCGAGGATCAGAACGAGCAGCGAGATGACGGGCCAGTTTCCGGTTCGCACATAGGGCGTGGCCCCCGTATGCGGAAGGACATCCATGGTCATCGTGGCCTTTTCAAATTGCGGAGCCGTGTCGAGCAACTCGCCTTTCGGCCCGATGAAAGCGCTCACGCCGTTATTGGTCGCCCGAACGACAAAGCGACCCGCCTCGAGCGCACGCATGCGGGCGATCTGCAGATGCTGGTGCGGCGCGATCGAATCACCGAACCAGGCATCGTTACTGACGTTGATCAGCACACTCGCCCCGGGGAGCGCATAAAGCTGCTCGGCACCGTAGGCGTCTTCGTAGCAGATGGCAACGGCGAGTTTGTCGCCACTCCGGCTCTCGAGCAGAGCTTGCTCGTCATCACCGGCGCTCATGTCGCTGGTCGGCAGGCTCATCAGACGCATCCAGTTCCGGACGAAGTCCGGCACCGGAAAATATTCGCCGAATGGCACGAGGTGGCGCTTCCGATACGTCTGTCGGCTCCGGCCATCGAGCATGACGACGCTGTTGTAGACTTCTCGCGATGGCGGACTGCGTTCGAGGATGCCGAAGAGCAGTGTCTTCGGCTTTTGCCGGAGATCGGACTGCAATACTCTGATATAACTCTCGACCCGATCAATCACGGTCGGTATGGCGACCTCGGGCCAGACGACGAGGTCGCTGTCGCCGTGCCCGAGCGTTGCACTGCGATACAGATCGAGTGTGGGCTGAAACTGCTCAGGCAGCCATTTTCGATCCTGAGAAATGCCGGCCTGCACGATCGTGGTGCGAAGCGGACGGCTTGCCGCTTCGGTCCACTGGACGGGTTGAAGTGCGGCGCCGGTCATCCAGGGCAAAACGACCACGCATGCCGACAGCCAGCGCTGTCGCCGGCTCCCGACGATTGCAACCAGCAACGCAGCCGAACTCAGTACCGTCAGCGTGGAAGTCCCGTAGACGCCGACAAGCGGCGCCCAGCCGGCAAGTGGCGAATCGATCTGGCTGTAGCCGACCGCGAGCCAGGGAAATCCGCTGAGGAACCAGCCCCTGAGCCACTCGATCGCCACCCATGCAGCCGGCGCGACGACCAGCAGCCTCCACGGATTACCATCGCTCAGGCGTGAAATCATCCACCCGGCCGCCGAGCAGTAGGCTGCCATGATGAGGACCAGACACAGCATGATCAGGATGGCCACCCAGAGAGGCGCCTGACCGAATACATGAATCGAAACGTAGAGCCAGTACGTCCCGCTCAGAAACAGCCCCGTGCCGTACCAGAAGGTCAGTTTTGCGGCCACCCGCGGCGGCGAATACAAGCAGGCAAAAAGCGCCGGCAGCAGCAGTACCGGCATGAGCAGGTAATAACCGAAAGGGGCGAATGTCAGCGTGAGCAGGACGCCGAATACCAGGAAGACGAATTGGCCGGCACGCGGCCTGGCGTGCAGGAACTGCCGGACCGGATCAGCCGGTCGCAGCTTCTCTTCTGTCACGCTGTACCTGCAGGGTATCGATGCGCCTGCGATCCGCCTTGGTCACCTGAAAATCGAATCCGTTGAAATGAAGGTGCTCGCCGCGGCGCGGCAGGCGTCCAAGCTCGTGCATGATGAGACCACCGATAGTGTCGTATTCGTCATCGGTGAGTGCGCACTCGAAATACTCGTTGAAATCCTCGATCCGTGTCAGGGCCCGCACGGTGTAGCTCGGGCGGCCGTCCCTCTCGGCATCTTTTTGAATGAATTCGGCCTCCTCCTGGTCATGTTCATCGTCGATTTCACCGACGATTTCCTCGAGCACGTCCTCGATGGTCAAGAGCCCGGACACGCCGCCGTACTCGTCGACGACGATCGCCATATGATTGTGGCTGTCCCGGAACTCCTTGAGTAGCGCGTTAAGGCGTTTCGACTCCGGGATGACCGATGCCGGACGCAGGAGTTTTTCGATTTGTGGCCCACCCACGTCCGAATCGCCGTAAAAGCGCAACAGGTCCTTGGCAAGCAATATGCCCAGTACGTCGTCCCTGTCTTCGCCGATCACCGGGAATCGCGAGTGACCTGACCGGATGATGACCTCGAGCATCTCGTCGAAACTCTGGTCACGCTCGATAACGACCATCTGGGAGCGTGGCACCATCACCTCGCGAACGTGGGTTTCGGCCACCTCGAATACGCCGGTGAGCATTTCCTGCTCTTCCGGCTCGAAAACACTCTCGGCCTGTTGTAGTAAATCGTGAATTTCTTCGCGGCTCCAGGGCTCACCTTTGATTGCGCGGAACACGCGCTTGAATACGCCGGTTGCCCCTGTGCCGCCGGTACTTGGCGGTTTGTCGTTCATCGATGTGTCACACCCTGGTCCAACATTGTAACAGTCCGGCATCAGCCGGCCCGGTAGGGGTCTCCATAGCCGCGATCCGCCAGAATCCGCTTTTCCACGGCTTCCATCTCGGCCGCCTGGCTCGGTCTCTGATGCACATATCCCATCAGGTGCAGCATGCCGTGCACCAGCAGGTGGCCCCAGTGCCCGGCCGGGCTCTTGCGCTGGTCCTCCGCCTCCTGCTCGACCAGCGGCCCGCAAATCACGAGATCGCCGAGCGGGCGAGCCTGACTCTCAGGCAGGCCGCAGACGTCCGCGGGGAATGCAAGCACGTTTGTCGCCCTGTCCCGCTGCCGATACTGCCTGTTCAGGTTGCGGCTCTCGTCCTCGTCTACGACTCTGACCGCCACCTCGCATTGTCTCTTCGCGTTCCCGCCGCCCGCGAGATATGCCTGCGTCAGCCAGTAACGAACATCGGACTCCGGCGGAACACTGACGACCGGACAGGCAACCTGCAGATCAACGGATAGTTTCATCCCCGCTATTTCTTCAATCCACCGTTGCCGTCGGCCTCGTATGCCTCGACGATGCGCTGTACCAGCTCGTGCCGGACGACATCGTTCGGTGTAAAAAACGTAAATGCGACGCCACCGACATCGTTGAGAATCTTCACCGCGTTCTTCAAACCGGATTGTTGTCCGGCCGGCAGGTCGATCTGCGTGATATCGCCCGTCACCACGGCATGTGATCCGAACCCTATCCGGGTCAGAAACATTTTCATTTGAGCGACACTGGTATTCTGCGCTTCGTCGAGTATCACGAAGGACTCGTTGAGCGACCGTCCGCGCATGAAGGCGAGCGGCGCAATTTCGATGACGTTGCGTTCGATCAACCGCGCGACATGTTCCGGACCCAGCATATCGAAGAGCGCGTCATACATCGGCCGCAAGTACGGATCGACTTTTTGCGACATGTCTCCCGGCAGGAAGCCGAGACTCTCCCCGGCTTCGACCGCAGGTCGCACCAGGACGATTCGTCTGACCAGTCCGGCATCGAGCGCATCGATCGCGCAGGCAACGGCCAGATAGGTCTTGCCTGTGCCGGCGGGGCCGATGCCGAATGCGAGATCGTTGTCACGAATACTTGCGAAATACGCGCGTTGATTTGCGCCTCTTGCGCGCACCAGCTTCAGCCTCGTCTGGATTTCGAACCGGTCGCCTGCAACGTCGGATGAATGCGGCTCGGCCTGGATGTCTGCGGGCTCACCATCTTTCATCACTGATTCCTGCAGGCACATATGCACGCGCTCGCGATCCAGCCGCTCGCTGCTGGTCAGCTGAAAGAGCGAGCGAATCACGTCCGTGCCGATCCGGGTAGCGCCCGGATTGCCCGACACCCTGAAGCAATTTCCCCGGCTGGAGATATCGACGTTGAGGCGGCGTTCTATTTGCCGCAAGTGTTCATCGAACTGGCCACAGAGATTGGCCAGTCGACTGTTATCGGCGGGTTCCAGGACGATGTCCTGGGATATTTGTACGGTGTTCAATGTGGGGGTATTTGACCTCTATTCAAAACGGTTGGTTCGACGCTTCCAAGCCTACCGCGAAGGCATCGGACATGGAATACCGAAGTTCACAATTAGGGTAATTACGCTACAGCCCTTGTATTTACAAGTCGTCCACGCAGGGAATTCGGCAGAGCCTCGATTATCAGGACGTCGACAAACCGTCCCACGCAGGCGGCGTCGCCGTCCAGATTCACCCAGCGCATGTTTTCGGTGCGCCCGGCATACCGGGCGGGATCCTTCCTGGACGGTCGCTCGACGAGCACGGTCTGTATCGTGCCGACCATTGCATTGCTGATCGCCATCGCCTGGTTGTTGATCCGCGCCTGCAACAATTGCAGGCGTTCTTTCTTGACTTTCATCGGCGTGTCATCCGCGAAAGCGGCCGCCGGTGTACCCGGACGCGCGCTGTAGATGAAGCTGAAGGACTGATCGAAGCCGACCTCGGCAATAAGGTTCATCGTGGCTTCGAAGTCCTCGTCGCTCTCACCCGGAAAACCGACAATGAAATCGGAGGAAACGGATATATCCGGCCTGACGTTTCTGAGCTTTCTTATTTTTTGCTTGTACTCGATCGTCGTATGACCTCGCTTCATACGGGCAAGTATGCGATCGGAACCGCTCTGCACGGGCAGGTGAAGAAAATTCGCGAGCTTCGGCACCTCCGCATAGGCCCGAATCAGGCTGTCCGTAAATTCGACCGGGTGCGATGTCGTAAACCTGATCCTGTCGATGCCGTCGATCGCGGCGACATAATAAATAAGGGTGGCGAGGTCGGCAATTTGTCCGTCGTGCAAAATTCCCCGATACGCATTTACGTTCTGCCCCAGCAGATTGACCTCGCGAACCCCCTGGCCGGCAAGATGCACGATTTCCGTCACGACATCGTCGAGCGGTCGGCTGATTTCCTCACCACGCGTATACGGCACGACGCAGAATGTGCAGTACTTGCTGCAGCCCTCCATGACCGATACGAAAGCGGCAGGCCCTTCGGCGCGCGGTTCGGGCAGACTGTCGAATTTCTCGATCTCCGGAAAGGAGATATCGACGACCGGCCCGCCCTTGTCGCGCGCATCGTCGATCATCCCGGGGAGTCGGTGCAGGGTTTGCGGACCGAAAACGACATCCACGAACGGCGCCCGGCGGATGATACCGTCGCCTTCCTGACTGGCGACGCAGCCGCCCACCCCGATTAACAGGTCCGGACGCTTTTCTTTCCAGCTGCGCCACCGGCCCAGCTCCGAAAACACTTTCTCCTGCGCTTTTTCGCGAATGGAGCAGGTGTTGACCAGGAGCAGATCCGCGTCCTCCGGCTTCTCGGTCAGTTCATAGCCGTGAGACTCCCGCAGCACGTCCACCATCTTCTCCGAGTCGTACTCGTTCATCTGGCAGCCGAAGGTTCGGATGTAGAGTTTTTCAGGCAATATCGGAAATAACGTATTGAATAAAAGGAAATTTTAACGAATGAATCCCATGCTTTCCAGCTTCACGAGGACCCGGTGGGCCGCCAGATCGGGCGAGATGTCGGATGTGTCGATGACCATCTCGGGCGATTCCGGCGTTTCATAGGGATCGCTGATACCGGTGAACTCCTTGATGATGCCGGCCCGCGCTTTGGCGTACAGACCCTTTCGGTCGCGTTCCTCGCAGACGTCCAGCGGCGTCGATACGTGTACTTCGATGAACCCGCCATTCGGGCCGACCGTTTCGCGAACCATCCTGCGCGTGTGGGCATAGGGCGCGATCGGTGCGCAGATCGCGATGCCGCCGTTTTTCGTTATCTCGCTCGCAACGTAACCGATTCGAAGAATATTGAGGTCGCGGTGTGCCTTCGTAAATCCGAGCTCGCTCGACAGGTTCTTGCGAACGATGTCGCCATCGAGCAGGCTGACCGGCCGACCTCCGATTTCCATCAGCTTGGTCATCAGGGCGTGCGCGATGGTCGATTTTCCGGATCCGGACAGACCCGTGAAAAATATTGTAAAGCCCTGCTTGTGACGCGCCGGATGCGTTCTCCTGAGTTCCTCGACAACATCCCGAAAAGAAAACCAGTCCGGAATATCCAGGCCTTCCTGAAGACGACGTCGAAGTTCCGTCCCGGAGATGTCGAGGACGTGATCGTCATCGGACGTCTGGTCGACGGGTACGTATTGTGCGCGGTTTTCCGCGTACACCATCATGCGAAACGGCACCATGCTGATATCGAGTTCTTCCTCATGCGTCTTCAGCAGTTCCTGCGCGTCGTAATGACCGTAGAAGTCCCTGCCTTTGCTGTCCTTGCCGGGACCAGCATGATCGCGACCGACAATCAGGTGTGTACAGCCGTAGTTCTTTCGAATGATCGCGTGCCACAGCGCTTCTCTCGGGCCGCCCATTCGCATCGCGAGCGGCAGCAGGCTTAACATGCTGGTCTGCTCGGGATAACGCTTGACGACGTGTTCGTAACACCGCACACGCGTGAAATGATCGATGTCGCCGGGCTTGGTCATGCCCACCACCGGATGAATCAGCAGGTTCGCTTCCACGTCCCTGGCGGCTCTCAGCGTGAGCTCCTGATGCGCCCTGTGCATCGGGTTTCGCGTCTGGAACGCGACCACCTTGCGCCAGCCGAGTTTCCGAAAGCGCTCCCGGACTTCCGCCGGCGAGTCCCGCAGGTGCTTGAAATCGTAGTGCGTCGGCGCCTCGACCCCCATCAGCCGGCCACCGACATAAACGGAATTACCTATATTATTCAGATAGTTCACTGCAGGATGTAATTCATCTGTGGTGCCGAAGACCCGTTTGGCCTCGGCTGTCCTGTCAGGTGTCCAACTATCGCCGACCTGCAGCGTGGCGATCAGTACGCCCTCCAGGTCCCTGAGTGCCACGTGCTCGCCGGTTTGCAGCCCCGCTGCAAAGTCCTCGCTCACATCCAGGGTGACCGGTATCGGCCAGAGCACGCCGCTGGTCAGGCGCATCGTCTCGACGACGGATTCGTAATCGGCCTTGTTCAGGAATCCTTCGAGCGGCGAGAACGCGCCATTCAGGAGGAGCTCGAGATCGCAGAGCTGACGAGGCGTCAGGTCCCAGGACGGATAGTCCCTGGCCTTGAGCCTTTCCTTCTCTGCCTGCTCCGCTGAAAGATAGAGATCTTGCAGCGCGCCGCCGTGCGGTTCCTTGAACGCCCCCATGAAGCCGAAAGAGATGCCCTAGAACGGAATATCGTCGTCGAAGTCGTCGCCGGACGGCTGCGGCGGGGGCGCGCTCGGCGGCGGGGAATCGCTCATGGCGGGCGCGCCGGCGGCCGATCTGCTGCCGAGCATCTGCATCTCGTCAGCGATGATCTCGGTGGTATAGCGGTCGTTGCCATCTCTGTCCTGCCATTTCCGGGTGCGCAGCTTTCCTTCCACGTAAACCTGAGATCCCTTGCGCAGATACTCTGCCGCGATCTCGGCCAGCCGGCCAAACATAGCCACGTTGTGCCATTCGGTGCGGTCCTTCTGCTCTCCCGTCTGCTTGTCCTTCCACGATTCGTTGGTCGCGACACGCAGGTTGGTGACCGCCGAACCGCTGGGCATATAACGGGTGTCCGGATCCTGCCCGAGATTACCGATGACGATTACTTTGTTAACTCCACGGGCCATAGCTGGTTCTCTTTATTGTCAGCGCTCGGTTTCGCGAGGGGGTGCCTATTGTAGGCCCTGTCTCACCAATTGCCAGCCCGATTTCCGGCCGAATCAGGCCTTTTCCCGGCCACCCGGCCGTGAACCGGCAAGCTGATGGAATGTCAGCCAGACGCCGGCCATCGCCGCACAAGCCATGAACACACGGGCCGGCTGCCCGTCAGCCAGGAATCTTCCGCCGATCAGGCCTCCGGCGAATGCGCCGAGGAACTGGGAGCTCGAGAAGACCCCGAGGGATGCGCCGCGGAGTGAGCCGTCGGCCAGGATCGACAGACGCGCCGGGAGGCCGGCCTCGAGGAAATTGAAGCCCGCGAAAAACACCGCGAGGGCGATGAAGACGGGCAGCAGGGTGACGCTGCCGAGAGCCAGCAACAGTTGCCCGGCGAGCAAAAAGACCAGCGCCACCCGTATCGTCCCCGCTCTGCCTTTGCGGTCATCGACGAGAATCAGCGGAATCGTGCCCGCGAGCGACAGGATCAGGGCGCCGACATAGATTTTCCAGTGGTCCGCCAGCACGATACCCAGACCGTTCTTCAGCAGGAATGGCAGGGCGACAAAGCTGGCGGTCAGCAGCGCGTGTAACACGAACACATAGGCGTCCAGGCGCAGCAGATCGGGGCGAAGCGCCGCTGCTGCGGATACGCCCGAGGTGGCTCCCGGCCGCCCGGCACCCCCGGGCAGCGCGGTCAGGAGCACAGCTGAAACGACCGCAAGCAGTGCGGCCAACCAGAACAGCGACCGGACGCCCGATTGCGCCGCGATGATGGGGCCGATGATCAGGGCCAGCAAGAAAGAGGCGCCAATGCCGATGCCCAGCACCGCCATGGTGCGTGTCCGGACCTGCTCCCGGGTCGCATCCACCATCAGGGCCGTCAGCGTTGCCGAGATCGCACCCGCACCCTGCAGAAACCGGCCGGCAATAACACCGGCAATCGTGTCGCTCAATGCGGCCAGGACACTGCCGGCGGCGAACAGGGCGAGACCGAGGAGAACGACCGGCACGCGACCGATACGGTCGGACAGCAAGCCGAACGGAATCTGCAGGCCGGCCTGCGTTAGCCCGTATGCGCCGACAGCCAGGCCGACCAGCATCGGCGTTGCGCCCTCGAGGTCGGCTGCAAAGATGGACATAACGGGCAACAGCGCGAACAGGCCGAACATGCGGCACATCGCGACCAGCGAAACAACCGCGACTGCGCGCCGCTCTTTCGGCAGCATCGTCCGGAGATTCGCGCTGTAATCATCGCTTGCTGTCACTGGCAGGCAACGCCCCTTTGCGCCGCACTGATGCGGCGGCGTATATTAGCAGGTTGGCCGGCGTTTACTGCTAAAACCTTATGAAGACTATCGACATCCACGGCGCGAGGACACATAACCTCAGGAATCTCGATCTTTGCTTGCCGCGAGACAAGCTGATCGTCTTTACCGGGCTCTCGGGATCCGGCAAGTCGTCGCTTGCGTTCGACACGATCTATGCAGAGGGTCAGCGGCGGTATGTCGAGTCACTGTCCGCCTATGCCAGGCAGTTCCTTTCAATGATGGAAAAACCGGATGTCGATCATATCGACGGGCTGTCGCCGGCCATATCGATCGAGCAGAAGTCCACGTCGCACAACCCGCGTTCGACCGTCGGTACGGTCACCGAGATCTACGACTACCTGCGTCTCCTGTTTGCCCGCGCCGGCACGCCGCGGTGCCCCGACCACGGCGTCACGCTCGAGGCGCAGACCGTCAGCCAGATGGTCGACCAGGTGCTCTCACTCCCCGAGGGCACGCGCCTGATGCTGCTCGCCCCCGTGGTTGCAAATCGCAAGGGCCAGCATGTGCAGCTCATGCACGACCTGATGGCGCAGGGCTTCATTCGCGCGCGCGTCAACGGCGAGGTGTATGAGCTCGACGATCCACCGAAACTGGACCTGAGGCGCAAGCACTCGATCGATGTAGTGGTCGACCGGTTCAAGGTCAGAGCCGACCTGAAGCTCCGGCTCGCCGAATCATTCGAGACTGCGCTGCGCCTGGCCGACGGCACCGCGAGAATTGCCTGGATCGAACAGAACGACAGGGAGGAACTGGTATTCTCGGACCGCTTCGCCTGCAATATCTGCGGATACAGCCTGACCGAGCTCGAGCCGAGGCTTTTCTCCTTCAACAACCCGACCGGCGCATGCCCGGGTTGTGACGGTCTCGGCGTCAAACAGTTCTTCGACCCGGAGCGCGTCGTCGTGAATTCCGATCTGTCACTCGCCGGCGGCGCCATCAGGGGGTGGGACCGAAGGACGACCTACTACTTTCAGATGATCCAGAGTCTGGCCGCACATTACGATTTCGATATCGAGACGCCGTTTCGCGAGCTGTCCGGCGACATCCGAAACGTCGTGCTCTTCGGCAGCGGCAGGGAGCGGATCGAGTTCCACTACGCGAATTCACGCGGCATGCAGATACGGCAGCACCACCGCTTCGAAGGCGTCATCCCCAATCTCGAACGCCGCTACCGAGAGACCGAATCGGGTGCCGTCCGGGAGGAGCTCGCCCGCTTTCTGAACAGCCAGCCCTGTCCCGGGTGCGACGGCACGCGCTTGAATCGCTCTGCACGCAATGTCTTCGTATCGGGTCTCGCGTTGCCTCAGATCAGCGATATGTCGGTCGGCCACGCGCGGACTTTCTTCCGGGAAATGAAACTCGAAGGCTGGCGGGCCACCATCGCCGACAAGATCGTCAAGGAAATCAGCGAGCGGCTCGGTTTCCTTGGCGACGTCGGCCTGGACTATCTGTCGCTCAACCGGAGCGCCGAGACCTTGTCGGGCGGCGAGGCGCAGCGTATCAGGCTGGCGAGCCAGATCGGCTCGGGCCTGGTCGGTGTCATGTACATCCTCGATGAACCGTCCATCGGTCTGCACCAGCGCGACAACGAGCGGCTGTTGGGCACGCTGCTGCATCTGCGTGACCTCGGTAATACCGTCATCGTCGTTGAACACGACGAGGAAGCCATCATGTCTGCCGATCACGTCGTCGACCTCGGTCCGGGTGCCGGCGTCCACGGCGGTCAGGTCGTCGCCTGCGGGCCTCCCTCGACGATCCGGGATGATGCGCAGTCGCTGACCGGCCAGTACCTGTCGGGTCGGCGCAGTATCGCGGTGCCCGGAAACCGCACGGCGCCCGACGGCAAGCGACAGCTGACGATTTCAGGCGCGTGCGGCAACAACCTCAAATCCGTCGATGTCGCGATCCCCGTCGGCCTGATGACCTGCGTTACCGGTGTGTCGGGCTCCGGCAAGTCTACGCTGGTCAACGATACGCTGTACAAGGCAGTCGCGGAGGAGCTCAACCGGACGAGCCGCAACCCGGCACCGCACGGGGCGATTGACGGCCTGGACTTTATCGATCGCGTCATCGATATCAGTCAAAGCCCGATCGGGCGTACCCCCCGGTCGAATCCCGCGACCTACAGCGGGCTGTTCACGCCGATACGCGAGCTCTTCGCAGGCACCCAGGAGGCCCGGTCACGTGGCTATATGCCGGGGCGATTCAGTTTCAACGTAAAGGGCGGCCGGTGCGAAGCCTGCCAGGGTGACGGCGTTATCAAGGTCGAGATGCATTTTCTGCCGGACATCTACGTGCCCTGCGACGATTGCCGCGGCAAGCGGTACAACCGTGAGACCCTCGAGATTCGTTATAAGGGACGCAACATCCACGAAGTCCTTGAAATGACCGTCGAGGATGCGTCCGGGTTCTTCCGCAACGTGCCGGTCGTCGCCAGGAAGCTGCAGACACTCACCGACGTCGGCCTGTCCTATGTCAAGCTCGGACAGAACGCGACCACCCTGTCAGGCGGCGAAGCGCAGCGCGTCAAGCTGGCGAAAGAGCTGTCGAAGCGGGATACCGGGAGGACTCTTTATATCCTCGACGAGCCCACTACCGGCCTGCATTTTCACGATATCGAACATCTGCTCGCGGTTTTGCACCGTCTTCGCGATAAAGGGAATACGATCATCGTCATCGAGCACAATCTCGAGGTGATCAAGACAGCGGACTGGATTGTCGATCTCGGACCGGAAGGCGGTGACGGAGGCGGCGAGGTCATCGCAGCGGGGACGCCGGAGGACGTCGCAGCGACGGACGCGTCATTTACGGGGCAGTATCTGAAGCCCATGCTCGCCGGCGGGCAACGTAAGCGTCAAAGGCCCGAGCGAATCGCGTAGGCGCCGCTTCATCCATTCGGAGATACAGCGACGGTTCGACGACTTCCAGCTCCATCAATAGAAACTGCCCGTCCGGACCGCGCAGAAAGTCGCAGCGCGCATAGACCGGCACGGGCTCCACCAGGCTCAGTACATGTGCGGCGGTATCCAGAAGATCCGGCTCCGGATCGACAGCGACGATACGGGCCCCATGCTCCTCCTGGACACGAAAGTCACGATCCTTCGGCGTCTTCAGAATCGCGTGGCTGAATTCGTTCAGGAAAAACACCAGGGAGAATTCGCCCTCGGTCTGGTCCATGGTCAGGTATGCGCAGCGCTTTTCCCTGATGCCCATGTCCGGGAAATCAGCCGCCGTCTCCGAACTTCCCGTTTGCCAGGAATTCGAGCACAAGGCGAATGGCGATTCTGTTGGTCATGACGTAGGCATGGCTGGCCGGGACGACGGCAAAGTCCCTCATTCCTTCCAGTTTCGTATCTTCGACCGTCACCTTGCCGTCGTCCGGGTCCTCCAGCACGGCCGAGGTAACAGGATCGATGGTCCTGTTACCGGCGATGACGGCGAATTCGAAGTCGGGGGGGCCGAGTTTCAACGGCACGCTGTCATCGCCCTTGCCGAGCTGCTTGCCTGCGGGACCATTTAGCCAGTCGAAGCCCGGTACGCCCTGCATGGCATCGGCTGCGTGGCTACCCTGGTTCGGCGGCGCGAGCATGACCACGCGACCAAGCGAGACTATCTTCTCTTCTTCGAGGTAATACCTGACAAGAATCCCTCCCAGTGAGTGCGTGACGAAGTGAATTTGTCCTTCCGCCGCGGTGTCGCCGCAAAGAGTCAGCCCCTTCCCGATTGCCATGGGCGCGAGTTTTTCGATCTTGTAGTCCCTCGATGGATAGTCGACATTGACAACGCGGTATCCGCCTTCAGTCAGCGCCTCGGCCATGTCATCCATCGATGCGGCCGTGCGTGCCAGACCGTGCAGTAGCACCACGCAATCGCTCGTCGCGGCCGCACTGCCATGACTAAAGAGCATTAAGATCAATATACCTCCCGCGGCCAGTCCGGAGAGCCGGTCGATCCGGCCGTCACGCGACGGCTTGTGCATGCGTATGCTCACCGGAACCAAAATTCCACTACCGAAGTGTTCACCTCGAACCTCGCGGAATGTTCCTCGTTTGCATCGAGGAGATACCAATCGCCCGGGCCGTACTTGTTCTCCACGCCCTGACTGGTCAGCAGCAATTCCCCCTGTGTAATAACTCCACAGTTTCTCGTCGGATGAGTGTGTGGCTCGATCTCCGTGCCGGCCGGATAGGATGCAAACAGGACGTCGCAGCCCTTCGCTTCCAGGCGATACGCATCGATTGGTCCTTCGAAAGGCGGCAGCTGGCGTATGAGATCCGGGAATTGGTCTTTGCTCATGGTGTGTTTCTCCTGAGATTCACTCAGACATTACGACTGTCGCCCGGTGAGTTCAATCGGAGTGTATGCTTGTCGGGCCATGTCGCTCGTTCGCTTTGAAGAAGTGTCGCTGGACTTTGGCGACCAGAAGATTCTGACGCGGGCTGATTTCGCCATCGACCCGGGCGAACGCATTTGCCTGATCGGGCGAAATGGCGCCGGCAAATCGACGACGCTGAGGTTAATTACGGGGGAAATCGATCCCGATAGCGGCGAGATTATTCGTAGATCAGGGCTCGTCGTCAGTCAGCTCGACCAATCGTTACCCGAGGCAGCCAACATGCGAGTTCGCGATGTCGTCAAATCCGGTCTCGCGGGCATCCGGCAATTGCTCGATGAGTACCGCGAGCGATCCGGGATGCGGCTCGACAGCCAGGGACTTCGCGACCTCGAGAAACTCCATCAGCTCATCGACGCCCACGGCGGCTGGAACATCGAACAGCGTGCTCAAACGACGATGACCGAGCTCGATCTGCCGGCCGAGAGGAAAATGAACGAACTGTCGGGCGGCTGGCGCCGCCGCGTCGCGCTCGCGAAGGCGCTGGTGCAAAAACCTGACCTGTTGTTGCTCGATGAGCCGACGAACCATCTGGACATCGTCACGATCAGGTGGCTCGAAAATACGGTCCATGCCTATCCGGGCGCCGTCATCTTCATCACCCATGACCGGGCATTCCTCGAGCGCCTGTCGACCCGGATTCTCGAGATCGACAGGGGCAAGCTGACGAGCTGGCCCGGCGATTATAATAAGTATCTGATTCAAAAAGAAAAAGTCCTGGAAGCCGAAGGCCGTGAAAATGCCAGATTCGACAAAAAGCTCGAGCAGGAAGAGATCTGGATCCGGCAGGGCATCAAGGCGCGACGGACGAGGAACGAGGGCCGTGCCCGTGCGCTTGTCCGGATGCGCGAACAACGGGCAAATCGCGCCGCCAGAGAGAAGGGCGCGCGCATAGTCATCGAGGAAGCGGGGCAATCGGGGCGTAAGGTCATACGTGCCCGGAGAGTGAGCTACCGGTATGGTGACGAGCCGCTCATCGAAGACTTTTCGATCAGGATCATGCGCGGTGATCGCATCGGCGTGCTGGGCAATAACGGCGTTGGTAAATCGACTCTGTTGCGACTGCTGCTCGGTGAGCTGGAACCGCAAACAGGCGTAATCAAACAGGGCACCAGGCTCGAGGTCGGCTACTTTGACCAGTTACGGCAGACGCTCGACCTCGATAAATCCGTGGTCGACAACATCGGCGGCGGTCGGACGCACATCAGACTCAATGGCAGGGACCGTCACGTTATCGGCTATCTGAAAGGTTTTCTTTTCAGCCCGAAGCGATCGATGATGCCGGTCAAGGCACTCTCGGGCGGAGAGCGAAATCGCGTCATCCTCGCGAAGTTGTTCACCAAACCGGCCAATCTCCTGGTTCTGGATGAGCCGACCAACGATCTCGACATGGAGACACTGGAAGTGCTCGAGCAGAAACTGACCGAATTCACCGGCACGCTGATCATCGTCAGCCACGACAGGCAATTCCTCGACAATGTCATTACGAGCACATTGGTGTTCGAAGCCGACGGCCGTATTCGAGAGTATGTCGGCGGCTACAGCGACTGGGTTCGCAAGGGAAAGGAGCTTGCGGAAGTCGACGACCCGAATGTCAGAAAATCCGGGCGTCGCGTCCGAAAGCGATCGAATGGGCGGAAACCTGCCAAACTCGGCTACATGGAGCAACGCGAGCTCGAACGGCTACCCTCGGATATCGCCCGACTCGAAACAGCGGTGGCCGATCTCGAGGAACGGATTTCAGACCCCGACTTCTACAGCCAGGCGCACACTGAAGTCGAGAGCTTCCTGACGCAGCTAACCGACAACCAGCGCGCGCTCGATCAGGCAATCGAGCGCTGGGCCGAACTGGAGGAGCGACAACTCAAATAAGTTGCAGGACTATCGCAACCTGACAGGCAAAGCCGGCTACAAAGGCAAGCGTCCGAACCCATGGAATCGCGAACGCGTACGCGAGCACGTGGACGATGCGGGCCCAGAGATACACGTTGGCCGCGAGAATCGTCGTCTCGTTGCTGACGCCGGCCGCATGCGCAATCAGCACGAGCGCCGCAAAAACGGCAAGGTTCTCGACCGCATTGTAGTGCGCACACTTCAACTTCTCGGCCCAGGCCGCGAGCGGTTTCGGATCCGCGGGATAGCCGACCGTTTCCATGAGCCCGCGCACCACAATCGCGTTCAGCGTATACGGAATCCAGAGAACCGCCGTCAGCGCAGACACCCACACGAGACTCATCAGTTCGCTAGTCATGATTTCCTCCCCGGTTTTCTATTGCCATGTATTGGCTTTTCTATCGAATCCGGCGCTTACGACCGGGACGATGCAAAACCGCTGCCCGGTCGGCGCCTCCATCACGCACCAGGACTTTATGTCGGCAATCCTCTTCGCGCCCAGTGCTTCGAGCCTTTTCACCTCGGCCTCGATGTCATCGCTCTCGATATCGAGATGCACCCGGCTCCGGTGATCGACAGCCTGCACCTCAACATAGTTCTCGTCTTCAGGCATCAGGAGTTCTACGTAGGGACTCTCGTCGAGCTTGGCCACGCCCTTCGGTGCGGCGCCCAGCGCTGCGCCCCAGAAAGCGGCGGCGGCGTCGAGGTCGTCGGTCTCGCAGTCGATGATGAGTCCGGCCAGTCTGCTGCGGTGCATGTCGTCTCTCCTTCAAATCGCCCGGGTCATGTAAATACAGTTCGCGGGAATATCGTCGCCGTCAGGATACTGTCGTTCTTCGAAACCCATCGCCAGATAACAGGCCTTCGCGGCGCGATTGTCGGCGTAAACATATAGAGAGAATTCCCCGAGCGAAAAAATCTCCCTGCCTTTTTCCATCAGGAGCATGATGAGTCGCTTGCCGAGACCCTCGCCGCGTCGATCCGGGGAGACGACAAGGCGCGCGAGGTTGATACGACCATGACGTTCGTAGATTTGCCCGAACGCGAGCACCTCCGTGCCCGCATCGGCAAGACAATAACTGGCTATCTGCCGCCAGTGCATGTCTTCGCGAAAAGTCTCCGGTGTGAACGGATAGCGAAATTTCGGCCCGCCCCAGATTGCGACGCTTCGCTTCGATGGAAACCAGGTCATCAGATGATCGACATCCGACTCGGCTGCGACATTGAGCCTCATATCACCAACATAAAATGCGCTGTGTTGCACGATACAGCAACCGAGGCGATGCATAACTGATCAGTCATGCATCGCAAGGCGTACTTATTGATTATTCTGCAAATAGGTCAGCCAGGGTGCGAAGTAGCGAGACTCCCAACCGCCCGATACGCCCTGAAAATCGTTCTCGGGCACGTCGAGATGGACGAGATCGATGCGCCCGTCGTCATCCTCGGGCGAGAACGAGATGATCAAGGTCGAGTCAGGATCCTCATCGGCGAAATTAACGGAACGCCACGATTGCACGATCAGCATGGGTCTGACGACCTGCAGCGTCGTGCCGGTTAATAGCCCGCCGAATGCTTCGAACGGCGAGCCCGATTCATCGCTGATCCTGACCGGGGCACCCGTGAACGCTGCGTGTGTCTCGGCGTCCATGTACATGTCAAAGAGTTGTGCCGGACCTGCCGGCAAAACGACGGTCTTATAAATTGTGCTCCGCATCCTGCATTCCCCAAGCCTCGGACTGTGATGCTATGTATAGCTCATTACCGCGATTATTTCCTGTTTATCAGGGACTTTGCTCGGCGAAATAGCGCTCGAAGGCCCGGTGACGGACTTCCGGCTCGATCTCGATGATCTCGGCGGCAACATTCATCATTTCCATTTCGCCGACATCTCTGCGCCCGTCCGCCGCCACGACTTTCAGCAACATGACTGCAATGTCCTCTTTCTCCTCGGGGCTCAATACGTGACTGAGCTCTTTCAACAGACTGGTCAGATCCGGATTTTCCGCGAGATCGGTCATCGCCCGATTCAGTAAAGCCAGGGATTCGGCACTATGCAGATGAAAGTGCTCTTCGACGAGCTGCAGCATCTTCTCCGTCTCTCGCTCGGAGATGCTGCCGCTGCCCTTGGCCACGAATACGAGAAGCGCCGCGACGAGGAATTGCGAGTCGTACGTCTCAGGGCCGGTCGTCGTTTCGATGACAAGCGTTGTGCCTTCGAACCGGGGCTCTACGGGTTCTTCAATCAACTTACTTCTCCTGGTTCATCACGCCGACTCGACCGGATATTTGCGACTCATGAATCTCACCGACCCGTCGATCAGCTTCCCGAGTATCTTCAGATCCACGTCGTCCAGATTCTTGATGTACAGGCACGACTTCCCCGACTTGTACTTGCCGAGCCGGCCCATCAACTTTGTGAAATTCGAAAACCCCGGCATGATGTATAAAGCCAGGTTCTGCGCTCGCGGCGAGAAGCCGACAAGCGGCCAGCTCCCTTCCCTGCCACTCGCATACTTGTAATGATACGCGCCAAACCCGACGATACTCGACCCCCACATCCTGGCCCTCTTGCCGGTCGCCTCCCTCATCATTTTCGCGACGACCCGGCACTCCGCACGTCTCTTCCGGTCGTCGATCGTATTCAAGAATTCCGAGACGCTCTGGTCGGTCCTCTTCGTCTTCAGCTCAGCCATGCAAGCGTACCCTAGCGCGTGCCGAACAGCCTGTCACCGGCGTCACCGAGCCCCGGTATGATGTACTTTCGGTCGTCGAGCTGATCATCGACCGCAGCCGTAAATATCTTCACGTCGGGGTGCTCGGCTTCGACCGCGGCCATGCCTTCGGGACAGGTAACGATACAGATAACCACCACTGAGCCGGCCCCTTCCTCTTTTAAGATGTCAATCGTTGCTGCAGTCGAACCACCGGTGGCGATCATCGGATCAATCACAATACAGGTGCCACCCCTGGTCTCCCTGGGTAACCTGTGGTAATAGGACACCGCCTCCTTGGTCGTGGCATCGCGATACATGCCGACAAAGCCGACTCTGGCGGTCGGCACCAGTTCGAGAATCCCGTCGAGCATGCCCACCCCGGCCCGGAGTATCGGGACCACGACCAGCTCGTTGGCTATCTTGTGGCCTATCGCCTCCGCCATCGGCGTCTGGACGGTAACCTCGCTGACCGCGATGTCCTTCAGGGCCTCGTAGCACAGGAACATCGTGATCTCGGTCGACAGCTCGCGAAACTTCTTGTGCCCGGTGTCCTCGTCCCGGATCAGGGCGAGTTTATGCTGTATACACGGGTGCGTTATTTCTTCGTGCATTTGGCTTTGCTCCCCAATGAAGACCGTTACCTGTCGGACCAGATGGCGAATTCATTTCCGTTGGGGTCCGTGAAGTGAAACCGCCGACCGCCTGGAAAAGAGAAGATATCGCGGATAACCTTGCCGCCGAGTTCGGTGACCCGCGCGCTCGCGGCATTCAGATCCGCCTTGTAAAAGACGATCAGCGGACTGCCATTCCCCGTCGCTGCGGTGAGGTCCGCGCGGTAAAAACCACCGGCCAGGCGCCCATCATGAAAGCTGCAGTAGTCCGGACCGTAATCCGTAAATTGCCAGCCGAACAACGCCGAGAAGAACTCCCGGGCCATGGCCGGATCTCTTGCGGGAATCTCGACATAGTCAATCTTGTTTTCGGGAGCGCTCATGCTATCGGTCCTTTAAGTCTCAGGCCGGCGATCGCACCATGCCCCAGTGCCGCTGTGGCTTCTGCCACCGCCGCCATCGGCTCGGAGTCGGGCCTGATTCCACAACAGTAAGGGAACTCCAGCAATGCTGGCCGGAAACAGGTCTTTTCGGCAGGCCGGGGCTGTTCGTAAAAGGCATGGTCCGGACACAGGTACAGATCCAGGTCAATGAGCAATGATCCGGATTCGGTATCCCTGGACAATATGAATGGTTGTGTCAAATCAACTGCCTTGAATTCCCTCAATTCTTTCCAGTCGGTGATATTGACTGTCATCTGCCCGTCCTGCGCCCCGCCCCATACTAGATTACGCCCGACGCAAGTGACAGGGTCAGGCAGCGGGCTCGGTGACGACTTCCGTCTTGACCGAATTCGCGATGAAGCAAAGCTCGTGTGATCGTTGGTGCATCTTGTCGATCTGCTCGGCGGTCGGTCGCCTGTCGCCCGAGAATTCAGCGCGGGGGCGCAGCACAACCTTGGTTATCGCCATCTTGCCCCGATCGTTTCTTGCCATGTGGCCGATCGCATAATCTGTATAACTATCAATAATATATCCTCTCTTCGCGGCAATCGAGAGAAAGAACAGCATGTGGCAACTGGATAGCGAGGCGACGAAGGCCTCCTCCGGATCGACGTTTTCGGCGACAGATTTGGGCAGCGGAACGATTGCAGGCGAGGCCGACGCCGGAACGCACAGACCCCCGTCGAACTGCCAGCTGTGGCCCCGGCTGTAATTATCGTCCAGAAAATCCTGTTGATCGCGCCGCCAGCTTACCGTTACGGTGTGTTCCGACAAGTCTGAATCCCGTTGACCAGGTGTCGCGCGCCGGCGGCTGCTCACGATATTCGGCACGCAGCTCGCATTCGTCACGCGAACGCCCTGTGAACCCAGACGCCGATATAGTGAGAAATGACGATGACGGCGATGGCGATGCCGAGGTGCTCGAGAATAACCGGCAATACCGCATTACCCTGAGCCCTTGCCAGGTAGAAACTCAGCAGTGCGATGATCAGCAGACCCCAGCCGATCGCAACCAGGACGGCCGTATCGAGCGGCAACCACAGCAGCGGGACGGCAAAGCTTGCTGCAACGACAAATTTCGTCAGAAACGTCGAGAATGTCGCCGACCAGATGTGATGATTCGTCGAATCCGGGTCGGCCTCCTGAGCAAGGTGGATGCCCAACGCATCAGACATTGCGTCCGCTACGGCGATGACCAGAATCCCGCCGAGCACGGCGACCAGTGATTCGGTTCCCGCGTGCAGGCCGGCGATCAGCCCCACCGTCGTGATCACACCCGAGGTGGCCCCGAAGAAAACGCCGGTTCGCGCGCCCTTGTTCTTGAGCAATCCTTTCAACCGGGCGTCTCCGTTCGTCGGTTCCTGCCCCAACGATAGAGAAGCCACGCGTAGATCGCAACGTTTACGAGGACAACGATCCCGGCAAGCCAGAATTGCATGCTGCGTGTCAGCCCGGTCGGATAAATGACCGGCACAAGATAGTGCTCGATGAAGCTGTCCGAGTAGCCCGATTCGCCGGCCATTCGCCGGAATCTGTTCTCCCAGATGGTCAGGGGACAAATCCGACCGGCGATCTCCACAAACGCGCCCCAGACGGCGGCGGGGATATGGACATACACGATCGGGCGATAGCGCAAGGCCAACAGCCCCCCGAACACAACGAATGCGATGAATCCCAGGTGCAGAGTCAGAACGAAATCGGCTGCTATGCGATACAGCATGTCATCGTCACCGAAATGTCATGTCGTATCTGATACGAAGAATTTCAGCTCTTCGCCTTCATCCGTCAGGCGGATCATGCGTTCGAATGTCAGGCCGATCTTCTCGAGCAGTCTGATCGAGTTGCTGTTCCCCGGCGTAACGATGGCAACGATCCGCTCCAGCCCGAGCGTCTCGCGCGCATGCTTCATGACCGCTTCGGCCGACTCCAGCGCATAGCCCTTCGATCTGTTGCGCTCGAGGAATGCATAGCCGATATCGGCGTCATCGAGGTTTTCCCTACGCACCAGGCCGCACATGCCTACCGGTTCGCCGGTATCTTTGAGTTCGACCATATAGAGGCCGTAGCCGAATGAGACATAACTGTCGAGGGGGCCACTTAACAGATAGCGCTTCGCATCTTCCACTGTTCGTACGCCTTTGTCCCCGATGTGCTGAATGAACGACGGTTCGTTCAATAGCTGGAGTACAAATTCGGCATCTTCGATGCCGAAATGCCGAAGGCTGAGCCGATCTGTTTCAAGCACCTGCATGCTTGTGCCACGCCTCGACGACAATGACTTTGATCACGATGAACGCAAACACCACGGCGCTTATCCGGATAGGGATCATAGCAAATCCGGACTATCGACCCGTCGCGTATGGCCGGTGCTGGTAATACTTCGGGTAGGTATCCAGGCGGATGTGCAGCCAGGACACGCCGAGGCCCGACGTGCTGAGCCAGAGGTTACGGTCACTCAGATGCTGACGGACTGCCCGGCCGGTCTCGCGCCACAGGCTTTGGATCTGCGACTCGCCGGCATGGCGGATAAATGCGGCCAGATGTGCGTATGCCTCCGGCGCGCCGGACGGCCTGGGAGCGAGCAGGACGGCATCGCCGCCGAGGCTGCGGAACACGGCGACGTCGGCTTCGCTGTCATGATCGAAATGGGAACTGAATGCCAGCGGATCGGGTGCCAGCCTGGCCAGTGACGGGCTGTCGAGCAACACGAACTGGACTACCGAGTTCATGTTGTCATTACGCAGCGGCGGATGCTCCCAGAAGAATGCTTGGTACCCGACCTCGGCCAGCAGGTTCGTGTACCAGATTGCAAAGTCCCGATCGTTTTCCAGCAGATTCAGGTAGTCACCGAAAGTCACGGGGTGCCCGTCCGCATCAATCCTGACACGGCGGCCGTTATCGACGGGCTCGCTCTTTGCAGTCCACACGATTGAATCGCCTATGGGCGAACCTGCGTGGCCAGAAACGCGCCTAATTCGTCTGCGTAGCGTGGAAACATGCCGATGGTGTTGTGGCCCGCGTCTTCAATGACCTGCACCTCGATCTGCGCTGAGGGAAATACCCCGGCGAGTGCGTCCGAGTGCCGCCTGGGGATGACCTCGTCATTTTCGGCGATCAGGACGAGCACGGGGGCATCGATGTCCGGAACATGTGCGGTCGAGTCGAACCGATCCTTTATCAACAGCGACACGGGGAAAACGGGAAGCGCTCTCCTGGCCACGTTCTCGATGCTGTCGAACGGCGTGACGAGAACCAGCCGGTCGATCTCTCTCAATGACGCGAGATATGTTGCAACGGCGCTGCCGAGGCTGCGTCCGATGACTGAAATGTTCTCGTAGCGGGTCCGTAACTCGTCAAAGACGGCCAAAGCGTCGTCGTACAGTCCTGCTTCGGTCGGCGAACCCGTGCTGCCGCCGTAGCCACGGTAATTGACCAGGTAAACACTGTGGCCCGGAAAGATACTCCGGAATTGCGGGATGTTGCCGGAGACATCTTCTGCGTTGCCTCCGAAGTATATGATGGCGTGTGGCCCATCGGCATTTGCCACGCGCCAGATCTTGATCGTCTCGCCGTCATTTTCGAGTCGGACATCGGTCGCATCCGGACCATGAACTTCGGGCGTCGGATAGTAAATGGCACGGCGCTGTGATGCGTACAGGAACACGCAAAAGCCCACGTAGATCAGAAGTGCAACCGAGACTATCGTCATGCCTGCCTGCTTCATGTCGCTGGCGTCCGGCCTATTCGCCGCCTTTCGGACCATAGAATACTACCCAGGCCGCGAAGTCGTCGCTAAAATCCTCGAATCGATGCGCAACCCCTGCAGGAACGAATAGCGCCTCGCCGGGTTCGAACGGCTCCCTTGCATCGCCGTGAACGAAGTAGCCCGTTCCTGACTGGATGATGTATATCTCGTCCTGATCGTGAGGCTGTTGCGGATCGGTTCCCGCCGGCTTGTAAAATCCCAGTTCCAGCGTGCCGTGCCGCAGCAGGACGCCATAGATACGCCGTTCGGATTCGGCGGTGACGCGCAATGCCTGGGCAACGGTATATCTGTCACTCATGGTTCGGCTTCCTGGCACGCAGGTAGACCTGCTTCATCTCGCCTTTCTCGCAAACGACCATCATGGCACGCCAGTCCTCAACGAAATAATCTGCATGGTCCTGCCCGATCAATCGCACGACTTCGGGATTGAGCTCACCCCGGAGCTGTTCGTATTCACGGTGGACATGGTGCCGATACCAGTGGGAGGCGTCGGTGAGCTCGATTTCCTCGAACCCGACCTCCTCGAGAATCTTCCTGTGATTCTCGATCGTATCCATCGCATACGTGAGCCCTTCCATCTCGAAGAAATACAGCATGTCGTCGCTGTATTCGCCCTCGCTCTTCATCCAGTCATACGAGGTCAGAGCGCCACCGGGCCTGAGCACACGAAGGCATTCCCTGAACATCATCTTCTTCTCGGCGATCTGCGTAAACGCTCCCGAACTCAGCACGACGTCGAAAGCCGCGTCCGGGAAATCGAGCGGGCCCGGCTCAACCACCAGAAATTCGGTCTGCCCCTCCAGTCCGAATTCCGCGGCCCCCTCTATGGCGCGCCGCACGAGGTGCTCCTCCAGATCGATGCCCGTCACCCGCGCGCCGTATTTTCCGGCAAGAAGATAATCCGGTCCACCGAGCCCACAGCCGATGTCCAGGACGCGCTTTCCCTTCAGATCGAGACCGTCAACCTGTTTCGCGACATTTCCCTCTCCGCCCGGCGCCATGAATCCCTTGCCCCACATCAATTCGAGCAGGGTGATCATCGCATCGTAATACTCACTCATGTTTCCAGTCCTGGCCCTGCCCCGACTGGCGGCCGAGAAGCCCGGTCGCCGCCTGCCTGACCGAGTCGGGGCTGTCGGCAATGCCCCCCATGTCCCCGACACCGATTCTTGTCACGTATTTCAAGCGGGACGCCGTCATGAGCTTACCGGAATCGTGGGAGCCAGCGGCCTGTCTTTGACCGGTAGGCGGAATATTCCTCGCCGAACAGGCGCTGCAGATTCGGCTCCTCGTAAAAGACCACGAACAGGTGGAAGAGCGCGAATACCGCCAGTGTGTACTTCAGGAGACCGGTTGAGCGATAGAGAATGGTCCAGCCGGCAAGCACGGTCACCACACCGACATACATCGGATTTCGCACATATCGGTAGAGCCCGCGAACGACGAGGCGCTTCGGCGCATCGATCGGTGCGGGCGTGCCGCGTCCGGCCATGCCGAAGTCGTATGCGCACCACAGATAGATACCTGCGCCGAGGACAAAGCAGAGCGCTGCCGGATAGGTCCAGGGCGTGAATCGAAGCGGAATATCCTGCACGATTGACCACGGAAGATATCCCGCAACCATGCCGGGAACGAGCATAGTAAAAACCAGGATCTTCAGCAAAAGGACCATTGCGAATCACTTCTTCCGAGCGGACTCATCGATGCCCAGGTACTCGAGCGTCTCGTCTCTGAGCGTATCGATTGTCTCCAGCGAGACTGTACACCGCTGCTCATGACACACGGCGCGGCGTTGCATCGGCTCTGCGGGGCAGTCGTAGTAAACCCGGAAATCGCAGCTTTGCTCGTATTTCCGGTACTCGAGCCGTAGCGCCGTGATCTCCGACTTCGCTACCGACGTCATGCATTCGATCGGGTAGCCGAAATCGAACAGCGTGCAGTCGCTGTCTGTATCACAGTGTCTCGCCGTCTCGACCCGCTCACGCAGTGAGTCTTCCGTGTCTTTACATTCCGGGAGCGCCGGATGGGCCGGCACTGTCGCGGCTGCCGTCGGCGCATCACCGGACTTGATCTGCTCCCGGGCCGGATCGTCATTGACGATCCTGATCAGGAAGCCGATCAGAAGCGCCACAATGATGGGAGCGAGCGCTGCGGTGACGGGCAATCGGTTCACGGCCGGAATTGCCGTCACATTCGAAGGAAAGAGGCACCATTAACATCGATAATCGTGCCGGTCGTGAATTCGGCGCCATCGGATGCAAGAAAAAGGACGGCGTTGGCGACTTCCTCGGGCCTGGCGACCCTGTTGAGCGGGCTCTGTGCCCTGATCGTATCCCCCTCCGGCCCCGCCAAATCGTCTGACGTCATGTCCGTTTCCACAAAACCGGGTGCGACGACGCCGACGAATATGCGGTACGGCGCCACCGCGATAGCCAGCGACTGACTCAGGGAATTGAGACCGCCCTTGCTGGCCGCGTATGCCGGGTTGCCGGCCTCGCCGCGGAAGGCGCCGCGAGAGGAGATGTTGACGATGCGACCACCGCCGTGCTTCATCATATGCCGGACGGCGAAGTAGCATATGTTCGCCGGTCCGATCAGGTTCACGCCGATCGTTTTCTGCCACCCCGAGCACCATTCTTCGAAGCTCACCGAATCGACCGCGTTTCCCTCCCAGACCCCGGCGTTGTTGACCACGATATCCAATCCGTTCAGCTCAGCAATGGTCTGTTCCACCGCGCGCCTCGCATCGTCCGCCACTGACACGTCTGCCTCAACCAGGACATGACCCCCGCCCGGCAACGAGCGCAACGTTTGCGTCGCCGACTTCCTGTCGGCTCGATAATTCACCGCGAGAGTAGCGCCCGCTTCAGCAAACGCCCCGGCGACGGCTCGACCGATGCCTCGCGATGCGCCGGTCACCAATACCCTTTTCCCCGAGAAGTCCGGCATCAAACCTGCCTACGGGCGGTCGGCGGAGCCGCCTGAATCAGCCGATGAGTCCGTATCGGCATCGGCGTCGTCATATTTTCGTTGTTCCTGAAGCTGCCCCAGCCGTTCTTCGTTGCGTTTCAGCCGTCGTCTGATCAGCTCCATTTTTCTCTCATGCATCTGCCGCTCCATGGGCGCTACAAATACGAACCATATGATGAGAATCATCGCGATACCAATCAGAAATCCCCAGCCCCACAACGGCATTCTTCTACTCCTTATCGACTGGCTTCTGGCGGCTGCCTCCGGTGCATATCGAATCGTCAGTTGGTCTTTCGCGACCCTCTGTAACGACCGTCTTCGAACGCCCCGAAAGTGGCTTCGACCAGCGGATGGCTGATCGGTTCTGCGCTCGCATCGGGCTCCAGATTTCGTTCGGCGACATACGTACTATGCGTGGCATCGTGAACGAGCACGTGATACCAAGGCCTGTCTTTCGGCGGTCGCGACCGCGCGACATTCTCGTACCACTCATCCGTGAGCATGAACTCCGGGTCAACATCGACGACGACACCACGATAGTCGAACAACTTGTGATGCACCAGGTCACCGACAGAGAATCGGGCGGTCTTGCTCATGCTTGTCAATCAGGCCCCGGCAGTCTCGATCGGATCTCGGCATCCGGTAAGCCGCTGATCTCAATCACCTTTTGCGGCGACCTGGCTCCCGTGGAAATGGTGACGCTTTTCTTCGGAATTCGCAACGTGTCTGAAAGCAAGGCGATGACGGCATCGTTGGCCTTTCCCTTCTCGGGCTTCGCCGTTACACGGATTTTCAAGGTGTCGCCCAACCATCCAACTACTTGATTTCCTGATGAACCTGATACGACTTTGATCTTCAGCAGCGGGATGTCTGGACTCCCTGGCGATAGAGGTGAAGCGTCTGACCCGAATATAGATGATTTGGCGTGTGCATTCCGCAGCCGGTGGTTTTCAGCGCATCAGGACCTGGTAATCAACAGCGTTCCAATCGCTATGAGGAGACCGGGCAGGAATGGGACAATCAACTCGAGTACTGACCCGATCGTATCGCCGGAAAAGAGCACCAGCACCGGCGACGCCCACATAGACGTGAACTCGGGTTCGTTCACCGACGATGCCACCATTGGCTCACCCCGGCACGATGTTATGCGACCACCTCTGAGTAGAGATTGATGGTCGCCACCCCAGCCACAATCAACGCTATCCCGATTACGGCAGGCCAGTCCAGCAGCTGCTTGTAGATAACCACACCGACAATTGAAATAAGGGCTATGCCGACGCCGGACCAGATCGCATACGCGACGCCCAGGGACAGCGTCCGGAGGACCAGGGACAGGAAATAGAAGGCGGTCCCGTATCCTGCAACGACGATGACGCTTGGGCCGATTCTCGTGAATTCTTCCGTGGCCTTGAGGGCAGTGGTCGCAATGACTTCTGCAATTATCGCTATCGAAAGATAAACGTATCCCATATCTTGATCCGTGTCGTAATCATCGGGTTGTCAGGCGGCCGGCCGGCGATTTGCAAGGTACCAGGACATACACAGGAACGGCATCAGGCCCAGCAATTGCCATAGTGGGAGGAAGATGAGCACGATGGCGCTCTGCGGATCGAGGTGCACGACGAAGGACTGGTAGAGCCCGAATGCGCCGAAGGCTGACAGGAGGACGGCGGCCATGCAGAGGACGATTCCGGAACCCTTGCTTGCCGGCAACCACCGGATTGTCAGGCCCACGAGGGCATAGGGCAGCAGCCCCCAGCCTGCAACGGCAATAAAAAATAACCATTGCGAGAGACCCGCCGGCCGAGCCGCGTATATCGTGAAAACCAGCGTCGTAATTGCGCCAACCACCAAGACCACATATGCAGTGCGTTTGATCACGGCGCCTCCCCGATGCGCTGACCGTACATGAAGCGAGTTACCGCTTGTTCCATTGCCGGGCTGCAGTCGCCCGACCGAACTGGAAGAATCCTAACAGTGCCGACACGAGCTCGACAATTGCAGGCACCGCGGCGCTGTCGATGAACTGCGTCTGCATATCGGGCAGGCCCGCCCGGAAGATGCGCGATATTGTCGGGAGACACCGGGATATGGTGATGGTACACGCTGAATGTGAGACCGCCGGCCATTGAGTAGCCGAACAGAGCAGCGCCGGAGACGATGAAACGCGTCCAGACGGGAACGGCGCCTGCGACCGGTGCCGCCAGTATCACAGTATGGACATAAAGGGTCTGCAGGGCAGGCAGGACTATTTCCAGCTCTGTGTGAGGTTCTCTGTGCCACAGGGCGGCGACCCGATGCACGACGACGAGGGCGGAGACCGCCAATCTCACAATCAGCTTTGTGTCTCAATCACCGGATCGTTTTACGTCTGCCGGTCGTGTTGTTCCGTCAATTACCCGATATAGGCTGAGGAGACGTCCATCGTCACCAAAACGCAGCGCCAGATCATCGAAGTGAACACAATCGCCCTTTTCGACGGATTTGACACGCAATATGGCCTCCACCGTTTCAATAACGAACTTCCTGTCCAGGCAATTGGCAAGTCCGGCAATCAGCTGAATGAGCCTGTCGTGCTCCAGCTTCTGCGCATGCTGCGCCCTCATCCATTCACGATTCTGATCGGGATTGCTCAAGCGTCTGATCCCCCTGCAGTTGGTGGGTGATACTCAGGAATACGCTCCACTGGCGACCAGTGTCGGGCTCGCGGCATCTGAATGCAAGCGATATGGCAAACGTCACGCACCGATGTACCGAGTCTTCGCGGGCAATCGTTGCCTCGTCCGGTCTACATCTGGCTTGCCGGCTTGCGATCCAGCACACCAATACTCGTGAATACCAATGCGACCACAAACAGGACGGGGCCCAGCCCTGCATCGCCGAATGTGAGGTGGCCGGGTAATATCAGGAACCACATGAGTCCGAGATCGTCCGCCCCCACGACAACCAGGTTTACCAAATATCCCGTGAGGCTGTTTCGCCAGTTGAGCAGAATGGCGACAACAAATGCCAGCAGGCCGAACCATATGAGATTGTAGGAATGAAAGCTCAAGGCCGCATGGACAATTGGCTCGGTGTCCGGCGGGAGTGCCTGCACATCTATCGGTGCAGTGGACAGGTAATCAATCTGGGCGGGCAGATCAGCCGACAGCATGAGCCCCCCCGCCCAGATATGCAGAAGGCCCCACAGGGCATAGGCGATCGCGCCAACTTTTGGTGCCCAGCGTTTCAATCTGCTTGCGCTCGCGCGTCAATCGTGGTCACCAGCAGAGCGACCGCCGCCGCCAGCAATATCGGCGATGAGATTACGCCGGGCGCGAGAATGCCCCAGTAAAGGGATGCGCCGATATGTCCCAGACCGTTGAGAATCATGATGACGGAGAGGACATAGGACAGGTATCGCAGCGGTTTTCGACCGGCGAATACCAGCGGAGACAACAACAGCAGGATCAGCACGGCGACGATGAGGCCGCTCAACCATCCGGAAAAAGTGAAGGCAGGCAGCGGTACGAACGCGTACGATTCACGCAGTTCCAGGACGATGGAATCGTACAGCGGCAAAAAACCGGTGAGTGCCTCGTCGGTGACGTGCAGAGCCAGCGCAATTGCCACGCCGAGCCACGCGATCCCCCATCGCCGGTGAAGGATCGTTGGGCTTTCGAATAAGGCTTTGACGGACGTCACTTGATGTAGTAGCCGGCGACCCGCCACGTGTCGTCGTCATCCTTCATCGCCGTCACCGTTTCGACGGCCGACGCCTTATTCCCGAAAGACGTGTTGAATTGAAAAACCACATACTCGCCGTCCGGCGCGCCGGGCAGCGTCAGAGCGTACGTAGATGATTCAGTTTCCCGAGAGTTCAACTGCCCGAGCGGTGCCCGGACTGCCGTCATCGACCGCACCCAGTCAGCCTTGGAGACCGCTGCCCGAAAATTTGAAGCCGACCGGGCCCAACTCTCTTCGTAACGGCCACGGTCAGTCAAAGACAACCAGGACAGCGTCGCCTCTCTCGCTATCGCAACGACTTCGTCATCGTCGGCCCGCGCCAAGGTCATGGCCAGCACGAGTAGCACGGCAAACGCGCCGATCTGTCTCATAATTCCCCCCTTGCCAGAGATCACTCTACGGCAATATGGACGTCCCGGTAAACCCGGGGCCCGGGAATCCGCACCGTTCAGTGCCGACTGCTGCCCGCACGTATCAGCCGAATTGCCCAGATACACAAAAACAACGCCAATGCTACGGCGATCAACGATGGCCACATCGGCACGTTCACGGGGCCGACTTGAACGGGAATCTGAAACAGCAATCGAGCCAGCTGGCCGATTGTGATCAAGCCAAACATAACGCCGGTGATCAATATGTAGGGTTTGTCGTTCATTTTTATATACCCCCATGGCAGACCGTATCCGAGGTTTGCCCCATTCGGCATGTCGAACAATTCGGAATTACCCGTACTATGCCTGCGTCGGGAACGGCCCTTTCAGCCAGGCGGGTCCGGCTGGCGCCGCATTTCGCCGCGCGGCGATTCCAGCGGTCCGTCAGGTTCCATCGTCCGCTTCTATGTCTTCCTCGAAGCGGTTCAGAATTCGCATGATTTCTTCATCATCTTCGTATTTTCCCTTGAGCTTTAGGAGTTCCTCATCCGTGCCGGAGCAGGTCTCGTCGATCCGCCTGGCAAGAAACTCGGCTCGCTCGGAATCGTACGGTTCTTCTCCTCGAAAGTGATCACATAGCTCCCGACGGTCTATGAAGTCTTCGACCTCGTGGGGATACGGGGATATTCCGGTCGCCCGGGCATTCAGTACGGCCGCAAGCAACAGTAACGAGACCACCGGTTGCCTGTGCATGGTCAGTGGAACCCAATGGTTTAGTTCGCTCGCAGTCGAGCCTAAGGCACGCTTGTTGCCGCAGCAAGAAGCGGGGCTGACCACAGTCGGCCAGCGCAGTGATTTGTCAGGCTTCAGCCTGCCACCACCCATAGAGAAACTGCTGAGTTGTTCCCATCGGTGTGTGATGGTCCTCGACCTCGTGCGCGCGTAGCTGATAGTCCGGCCCGAGCAGTGCCCCGACCTGCTCAGCGGAGTACCGCTGAACTTCCAGACCGCTGCAGCGTGTCGGGCCCTCCGGCCCGAAAGTGGCCAATACAATATGACCGCTCGGCTGCAGCGCGCTGCGCAGGACGTCGAGATACTGCGCCCGATCAGTCGCCTCGGTGAGAAAGTGAAAGACCGCCCGGTCATGCCAAACCGCATAGGAACACAAGGGTTCGAATTCGGTGACATCAGCCTCGATCCACGTGACCCGAGCGGCCGCGGCTCCGAGTCGGGCACGTGATTGGGTGAGCGCTCCGGCAGCAATGTCCAGAATACTGACGTCCCGGTAGCCCGCGTCGAGCAGATGATCGACCAGGGTCGATGCGCCACCGCCCACATCCAGTACGGGAGCCGTGAGTGGCGCACCTGTCGAGCGAATCAACGACAAAGACTTCTCCGGAACTGGCTGGTACCAGGAGAGCTCATCCGGCTCCTTGTCCGCATAGACACGCTCCCAGTGCGACTTGCGCGATTCGTTCAAGCGAACATCCCCTGCTGAAGCCTAACGGATCAACTCACTGGCAACTGAGCGTAAGATGCGATTCCTGCCATTGCAACAAGTGTGACCATGGCCAGTTGGCCGGCGCAGCGTTTTGTCAGACAGCGTCCTTAACACCGCCTTGCTACGACGACTTCTGATGGAACTCCGAATGCCACCACCTTCGAGTGGTGCTGCACCTGCCAATCCGTTTCCGCCAAAAACGGCACAAGATCGACCGGACGGCAACCGCCCACTAATGATGGACGATGCGATTGAATCCAGCCGACAACGCCCGCGACCACTCGAGAGGTAAAACCAAACCCGCTGGTGAGACCGGACAGACAGAGCAGTCCATCCGGGCGAAGAATCCGATGGGCTTCGCGAAGCACGGCAACAATGTCCTCATGAGATAACAGATCGAAGACGTAGTTTGATACGAAGCGATCATAGTACCCGGAGGGCGCATCGATCTGCGGCTCGCCTTCGGTAAGGATCACCTCCGCCCGAGCCGAGTGCGACGCAAGGCGGGTTTGAGCCAGTTGAACCATCGTCGGGCTGACATCTACCCCGCAATAGCGCGCCGTGTCGGACAGATGCTCCTCGAACAGACGTAGTGCAAAGCGGCCCGTCCCACACCCGAATTCGAAGACCGACTCCGCGGTATTGAAATTCCCGTGCAGCAGGACCAATGTGGTGGCACGGTCCTCGTAAAAGCACTGCGAGTCCTGCAGCGAACCGATTCGATCGTAGGTCCGCCTCGCTTCTTCATGAGACAGCGTTTCCAAAGTCACGACCTGGCGAGAATGGGCAATATGCTCCGCCGTCTATCAGTCTCGCTCACAGGCAACTGAGCGTAAGGCACGCTTGTTGCGCTTGCAAGTAGCGTGACTGCCGCCAGTTGACCAGCGTAGTGACTTGTCAGGCGACATCGATTTCGTGCCGTCGCGCGTCCACTTCGAATGGGGCTTGGTCATACCCGAATACCGCAATCTGCTGTAAGTATTCGGGAAGAAAGTCCTTGATGGAACCCGCTTGCTCGTACTGATGCACATGCCGACATTCGTGAGAAATCAGTCGGTTAGACAAACACCCCTCACATATGTAGATTCCGTACCCTAGTGTCACTCCAACCATTCCCGGGCCAAGAAGCCCGGTTTCAAGTGCAACGCTGCGCAACTCGGGGTCATCCGGCAATGGAAGACTGGAGACAGTACTCACGCGAACGTAGTCCGGATTGGCGACCCCAACGGCTCGAGCCAGGCGCAAACCGACATCCGAAAGAGGGTCTCCTGTAGCGAGGACTTCACTCGACCTCGCCTCTGCCCATACGATTGCCCTGGGAAGCAAGGCCGGCAGCATTGCAGCAAGATCTGTATACATGTCGCCTGACGGTTTAGCTCACGGGCAACTGAGCGTAAGGCGCGATTCTTGCCATTGCAAGAATCGTGACCGCAGCCAGTTGCTCAGCGCAGCAATTTGTTAGACATCCTTTTCTACCAGGCGTCCCGCAGCAAACTTATGGAGAATACTGGCAATTAGAGTCTGGTACGGAATGCCTTCGATCATTGCACGTTTTTGAATCGCTTCGAGATCACGACCGGCTAACCGGATGTTGACTCGTCGATCTTTACGAAAGGTCTCTCGAGCATAAGCCTGGTATCGCTCAGAGGCTTTCTTTTTGCTGCGGACAGAACGCCACTCGCCAGCCTCAACAGAGTCGCGAATGTCTTTTTCGTCCGAACTTAATTTACCCATGTCACTTACCTAAATATTTCTTTGTTGCCTTACGGCTCGGAATAATCGTCTTTAGAAACACCTCGCTCTCGTCTTCGACAAACGGTACGAGGTGAGCGTACTCGTCAACCGCAACAACGAATACACGCTGTCCTTGGTAGCGCTCTTGATTCGGGTGTTCCAAGATATCCAGAATGTCCCCGTTTTCGATATGGAACAAGATCTCCTCGAACGATATGCCGCGCTCGGCACGCAGTTGCTCATTCTTTTCGGAGTTCCAGTCAAAGCGCTTCACATGTCGATAGTACCACAATGTGTGCCGAATGGCATCAAGCTCAGAGGATGTCTAACGGTTTAGCT
>JBHHWI010000003.1:0-61148 GCA_046756445.1 Woeseia sp.
GATGGACCTCGGCAACCATCGCATAGTCGAACGATCTTTCGCCTTTCGAAACCGCCAGCACGTAGACGTGTACAGCCAGCGTCGCCGGGGGCTTGATTCGCATCAGTCGGGCAAGGCGGGTGGCTCTGTCGCCGATCCGCATGTCACCAATGTATCGGTGGCGCGTGCTGATGTTCCAGCCGCGGCCCCTGAATACGGCGCCGATCGAGCCGCCCGCAGAGATCAGCGCGTGCTCGCCGGCGATGGTGGCATCGACGGCGTCGCTCAGGCCGACGACGGCGAATGTCCGGCAGACCGCGCCGCCTGCGTCACGGCTGTAGAGATTGGAAACCCTGATATTATCTGTATTTTCAATGAGATCTAAGCCATAGCTTCCGTAATTTCTAGCTATGCGCTCGCTGTTCAGGGGCGGTGATTCGGCGACGCAGGCAGCAACGCTGAATGCCAGCAGAGCGAGTAACGGCAGCTTGATTGAGCGAGGTGACGGCAAACCGGGACCGGTCAGCGGAAATCCGCTGCCACTATACGCAAGGGACCCGGATTAGTCAGTAGTGCGTTATTGAACCGATATTGCGACCGGCTTGGTCTCGGTCACCCTGGTTTTCGGCAGGCGGACGCTCAAGATGCCGTTTATTGTCCGTGCGGAGATTTTCGATTCATCGACATCGGAAGGCAGCGTGAAGCTTCTCGCAAACCTGCCGTAAAAACTCTCGATACGGTGCTGCTTCTCTGTCTCTTCGTCCTTGTCTATCTTGTGTTGCACACGTCCCCGATGCGGGGAATCCGTATTTGCCACAGCGCCTTTACGATGAAACGATTAGCCGATGAAAGCCATGATTCTGTCAGGCCTGGCGCCGTTATCTGAAAACCGGCGACCGCTGGAGCTGGTCGAGATCGACACACCGGAGCCCGGCGACGGACAGTTGCTGGTCAGGGTATCGGTTTGCGGCGTCTGTCATACGGAACTCGACGAGATCGAAGGCAGAACGGCGCCACCGCGGCTGCCCGTGGTGCCGGGCCACGAGATTGTCGGTCGGGTGGCAGCCCTCGGCCCCGATACCTCGCGATTCAGGATAGGTGATCGGATCGGGATCGGCTGGATCTACTCGTCATCGGGCGAGGCCGACGAAAACATCAGCCCGGAATTCCGTGCAACCGGCCGGGACGTGAACGGGGGCTATGCCGAATACGTGGCCGTGGGCGAGGACTATGCCTGTCCGATTCCCGACAGGTTCTCGGACGAACAGGCCGCCCCCCTGTTGTGTGCAGGCGCCGTCGGTTTCAGGGCGCTCAGGCTCGCCGGACTGGCGGACGGCGAATCGTTGGGTCTGACGGGGTTCGGCGGCTCGGGCCACCTGGTCCTGCAGATGGCAAGACACATTTATCCCGGCTCGGACATCTACGTCTTTGCGCGCAGCGAGCGGGAACGTGACTTCGCGATGGAACTCGGGGCGGTCTGGAGCGGGGACACGGCCGACACTCCGCCGGTGCTCCTGCATGCCATCATCGACACGACGCCGGCCTGGCAACCCGTGCTGTCGGCGCTCGAGACCCTGAGGCCTGGCGGGCGTCTGGTCATCAACGCCATCAGAAAAGAGTCGGCGGACCGGAATCTCATGGCCGGAATCAGCTACCGGGATCACCTTTGGCTGGAGAAGGAAATAAAGACCGTTGCCAACGTGACGCACGCCGATCTCGCGGATTTCCTGCCGCTTGCCGCCGAGATCCCGCTGCGGCCCGAGGTCGAGGTCTACCCGCTTCAGGCAGCCAATGACGCGCTCAACGAATTACAGTCCGGCCACATCCGGGGCGCAAAGGTATTGCGAATCGGGTCTTGAGAAAATCACATTGAGCTAATTGCGTCTCATTGGGTCACAGAGGCATCGGAAAGAACAACCAATCGCAACTGGAGCAGACCATGCAACACCGACAACACACCGTTTTGCTGCCGCTGATCGTGTCCGTGGCGTGCTGGCAGACACCGGCGGCCGCATCCGACACGAGCTGGGTGGACAGGAGCAACGCGCACGCGCAGATCGTACTGGAGGCGTTTGCAAGATTTGAACCGGAACAGGCGGCGGCAATAGGCGTCGATGGCCTGGATGAGCTGATAACAGATCTGAAACCCGGCCGCTACGAGCGTGAGCTCGCCGACAGCGAAACAGTGCTGGCCGAACTCGAGAAGCGGCTCGAGGGCGAGACGGACAGAAGGGTCCGCCAGGACCTGGGCATTCTGATCAAGGCCGTCACCGACGGCATGCGTACTGCGCGGCTGAATCGGGAGTACATGCTTCCCTATTTCAACCTGAGCCAGAGCGTGTTTGGCGGCGTCCGCGCCCTGATCGACGTACAGATCCCGCGTGAGCGTTATCCGGCCGCAATCGTCAGGATCAAACGATACGCGGGGCTGGAGGAAGGATTCACGCCGCTGGCGATGCTTGCAAGAGGCCGTACGACTGAACGCTTCGATGTCGGGGCGCTTATCGGTCCGTATCGCGGCCAGGTCGAACAGGACCTCGAGAGGGCAGAGACATTTATTACGGGTATCGGCCAGCTGCTGGAGGGGACCGACCTGCAGGGCTGGCAGCAGCCATACGAGACGCTGGCAGGCCAGCTCAGGGACTACAACCGGTGGCTGGGGGACGAGCTGCTGGCAAGGGCCAGAGACGACTACCGCCTGCCGCCCGTCATGTACGAGGACGCGCTCAGAAACTGGGGCGTGGAGGCGTCCCCCGAAGATCTGATCCAGCAGGCGACACAGGCATACATGGACATCCGCAACGAGATGATTGCGCTTGCACCGATCGTTGCAAAGGAAAAAGGCTACGCCTCGACCGATTACCGCGATGTCATACGAGAACTCAAGGAAGATGGTCCGATCGATGGCGACGAGATTCTCGACCACTATCACAGCGTGCTCAAGAAGATCGAGGACATCATCGTCCGGGAGCGAATCATCAGCCTGCCCGAGCGGGATGCCGGCATTCGGATTGCTTCTGCGGCGGAAACGGCGGCACAGCCCGCGCCGCATCTCGACGTGCCACGGCTGATCGGCAATACCGGCGAGTATCCCGATTTCGTGATTCCGCAGCTCGAGCAATACGATGACGGTAGCTGGCAGCAGACCGACGACACCTACGAGGCCGGCGCCTGGACCTTGACGGCGCACGAAGCCCGGCCCGGGCACGAGATGCAGTTCTCGAGCATGATCGAGGCGGGCGTTTCGATTACCCGCGCCATATTCGCGTTCAACAGCGTCAACGTGGAGGGTTGGGGACTCTATGCGGAAGCCATCGCCAAGCCGTACATGCCGCTGGAGGGCCAACTGATCAGTCTGCAGTACCGGCTGATGCGGGCGGCGCGCATGTTTCTGGATCCGATGCTCAATCTGGGTTTGATCACACCCGAGGAAGCCAAGAGTCTGATCATGGAGGACATCGGCATCGGCGAGTCATGGGCGCAGAACGAGATCGAGCGATACACCTACCGGATTCCCGGACAGGCGGCCGCCTACTATTTCGGCTATACCAAGCTCCAGGCGTTGAGGGCCCAGACGGAACTGGCGTTGCGGGGCGATTTTGACCAGCAGTCCTTCCACGACTTCATTCTGGCACAGGGGATGCTGCCGCCGGAGCTTTTGAAAAAGGCGGTTATGGAGGATTTCGTACCGGCGCAACGCTCGAGCGCACCGGAGGGGTAACGAGAGGCTATACTCCGGTCGTATGGCCGAAGATCTCAAGTGTTATCGCTGCGGTACGTCCCTCGAGAAGCTGAGTCTGCCGATTTCGAGACAGGACGAATGCCCTTCCTGTTCGGTCTATCTGCATGTTTGCAGGATGTGTGCGTACTACGATCCGGGCGTTCCGACGCAGTGTCGAGAAGACGATGCCGAGGAAGTCTTCGAAAAGGAAAAGCTCAATTTCTGCGAGTGGTTCAAACCCGGATACGATGTCTTCGACGCAGCCAGGGCAAAGGAAGAGGCCCAGGCCAAAGATGCGCTCGCGGAGTTGTTCGGCGACAGCGATGCGAGCAATCCGGGTCGCGACGAGACGCTCGGCGACGCCGAGAAATTGTTCAAGTAGATGCTCATGAGCGTCGATCGACGACGTTTTCTGAAGCTTGCCGGGGCGACTATTGTTGCGCCGTCGATGGGCGCTTGCAGCAGCCACAAGCGGGTCCCCGCCAGCGGCATCCCGAGAAGCGATTTCGACGAGGACTCGACGGCCGAGGAGGTTACCGAAGGTATCGACCTGACCGGTAAGATCGCGGTGGTGACCGGCTGTAACTCCGGTATCGGTTACGAGACGATGCGGGTCCTCGCGCTTCGGGGCGCCCACGTGATCGGCACCGGCCGCAGCATCGAGAAGGCGCAGAACGCCTGCGCGAGCGTCATCGGCGTAACCACCCCGGTTCAACTGGAGTTATCGGACTTCGACTCGGTCGCGCGTTGCGCCGAAACCATTCGTTCGCTGGATTCACCCATCGACATGCTCATCTGCAACGCGGGTATGCGGGCGACTGGTGATCGCGAGCAGGCTTATGGTCTCGAGAAGCATTTCGTGGTGAACCATCTCGGCCATTTTATTCTGGTCCACAACCTGCTCGGGCGCCTGTACCTGTCCCGGCAGGGCCGCGTCGTCGTCGTTGGAAGCAGGTCGGCCTACACCAGCGCGCCCGATGAAGGCATTCAATTCGGCAACCTGCGCGGCACGAAAGACTATAGCGTCGGCCGTGCATACGGCCATTCCAAACTGGCGAACGTGCTGTTCTCCCTGGAGCTGGCCAAACGTCTGAGAGGCACACGCGTCACGTCGAATTCACTGCACCCCGGCGTGATCAATACGGAGATCGACCGCACCGAACCGAAGCTCTTTCAGTTTGCATTCGGCGTACTCACCGCGATCGGGGGCAAATCGATCGCACAGGGCGCGGCGACGAGCTGCTACGTGGCTACCAGTCCGCTACTGGGCAACGTCAGCGGTCAGTATTTCGAAGACTGCAACGCCGTCACGGTACTCGGTGACAATCACATGCATGACGAGGAACAGGCCCGGGAGCTGTGGGACGTATCCGAGGCGCTGACAAAGGCGTATCTCCGTGAAATCGAGCGCCCCGACCGGGACGGTTTCGAGAGCGACATCAGAGAACGAACCGACACCTGAATCGGTCGGCATCTTCCGGGGGTTGACGTTTTGAAGAGTAAAGCGCTGGTGACATTGTCGGGCGGACAGGACTCAACGACGTGTCTTTACTGGGCGCTCGACAGATTCGGTGCCGGCGCCGTGGAGACGATCACCTTTGACTACGGACAAAGGCATCGAATCGAACTGGAATCCGCGGTTCGCGTTTCGAAATTTGCGGGCGTCCCGAACAGGATACTTCCGATCGACACTTTCGCGGCGCTCGGCGGGAACGCACTGACCGACCCGAGCGTCGATGTCGAGGAAGGCCAAGACGGCGGACTGCCGAGTACCTTCGTGCCGGGCAGAAACATCGTGCTGCTGACGTTCGCGGCGGCCTTCGCGTGGCGACGGGGTATCGGGCACATCGTGGCCGGCGTCTGCGAGACGGATTACAGTGGCTACCCCGATTGCCGGCGGGAGACGATCACGTCACTGCAAACGACAATCCGTCTCGGCATGCAGAGCGACATCGAGATTCACACGCCGCTCATGGACCTGTCGAAGAAGGAAACCGTGCTGTTGGCGCAAGAACTGGGTGCGCTCGAGGCGATGGCGCTGACGCATACCTGTTACGAAGGCAAACGTCCGCCTTGCGGCCGGTGCCCGGCTTGCGAGCTGCGAGCGAAGGGATTCGACGAAGCCGGCGTGGAGGATCCCCTGAAATCGATTGCGGCATGACGTACTCGGTCAAGGAAATGTATTACACGCTGCAGGGCGAAGGCGCCCGGACCGGACGAGCTGCCGTCTTCCTGCGCTTCGCCGGCTGCAATCTATGGACCGGCCGTGAAAAAGACCGGGCGCGGGCAATCTGCAATTTCTGTGATACGGAATTTGTCGGCACGGACGGGCCCGGCGGCGGGAAATTCAGGACAGCCGACGAACTGGCGGACGCCGCGGCGTCGTACTGGCCGGACCCGGCCTTCCGGGTCAGACCCTATGCCGTCTGTACGGGCGGCGAGCCTTTGCTGCAACTCGACGAACCGGCGATCGACGCATTGCACGAGCGCGGCTTCGAGGTCGGCGTGGAGACGAACGGTACGCTGGAAGCGCCGGCCGGCGTGGACTGGATATGCGTGAGCCCGAAGGCCGCGGCCCCGGTCGTCCAGACGAGCGGTCACGAACTCAAGCTGGTGTATCCACAGCGGGAGCGGGAGGCACAACCGGAACGATTCGAAGAACTGGACTTCGAGCATTTTTTTCTGCAGCCGCTCGACGACGAGCACAAGGAAAGCAACACACGGGCAACTGTCAAATACTGCCTGGCGCACCCGAAATGGAAACTCAGCCTCCAGACCCACAAGATGACAGGAATTGCATGACTCCATGAAGATCGATCACGACATCGTCAGACCCGTCGTCGCGCTTGTGATCGGCCTGTTGCTGGCCGTATACGTCTATCGACTCGTTACCGACCCCGAACCGGCCCTTCGCAAAGCCAGGCAGGAGGCGGTCGTAATGGCCTCGCGGGACATACTGCGAAGCTACGTGGCGCCGGATGCAACGATACAGATCGTCGACCCGGTATCTCCCGACAGAAAAGTAGGCAAGGTCTATATCTACCCGTCCGCCACAGGCTGGGAGGTCTCCGGCCACTATCGCCGCGACGACGGTGATCGGTGGCACCCGTTTCTGTTGGTAATGAATGCCGGTGAGGAGCTGGAATCGCTGAAGGTACGCGATTCGAACGATCGCCTGATCGGTATGTCGCTCCGCGATCCGAAATTCTCGGTTATACCGCCGTAGTCAGATCGTGGCGGCAGCCTTTGTCGCGGCCTGTTGCTCGAGGCTCTCCTGACGCCATTCGAACACATTCAGCTCAATGAACACGAAGGCGACCAGCCACAGGAAGGCGTCCCAGAAATCAACGAAGTCGCCCTTGATACCCCAGTAGATTGCTGCAAGCAGGAGCGTCGCATAGAGTACAAATTTGCTCGCATTGCTGACGCGCAGGAAAGTGCCCTCCAGCCTGTTGGCTTCCTGCAAGCGGACATCGATCTCGAGAACCAGCACCACCAGCAACCAAACCGCCGAGTTGATCACGTCTGTCCAGGCGAGCCGGACGATGTCGACGAGGCCCTGCGGATCGACGACCGCCGACATGCCGGGCAACCGATAGAAGGATGATGCCGATGACATGGATATACAGTTTGCGTCCGTCAGGGCTACGTACTCGTCCAGCGTGACTGTATATGCCCATTCGCCCGACACCAGATCGCACAAATTGCTGACACCGGCCAGCGACGCCGCACCAAACAGAAAGACGAGCTTGGACAGATAGCCGTAGAACGCATAGACGATGAACGCGTAGCAGATGGCGCGCAGGCCGTGCAGCAACCAGGTCGTAGTCGTCGTAAATTTGTCGTCATCCAGCACGTAAGTTTCCAGCTCGAACATCAGCAGCAGAATGACCCACGCCGCGGTATCGATGCTGGCCGCAAATCCCTCTATGACGTCTTCGAGCGCAACACCGTCGACGAAACGGTATGCCGCGGCCGCCCATTCCTCAGCAAAAAAAAGATACACATTGATCGTCAGAAGAGCATAGACGGTGTACTTGAACAGGCGAAAGACATTGTCGCGGCGGATGATCATGTCTCGCCCAATCGTACCAAATCGGCTGAAAAACGCCTGTTCATGCGGTCATCAGTATTTCATCAGGCATTACTCAGGGTTTTATCAGGCGACTGAGGTCGGGCGCGTCGATAGTGCGTCCACACCGATCGGTCGCTCACCACGAAAGGAATGAATGATGGATGCAGAAAAAGCCCGCAGTCGACACGTGCCCTATGACACGGCCGCGCTGGACGCCGCGCGGCGCTGGAAGCAACTGGACCGAGACGGCGCCAGGGCCGAGCTGTTTCACCGCAAGGCGCGTGACAATGCCGCCCGGTACGCGAGAAACATCGAGTCCTATATCGGGACGGTCGAGATTCCGGTCGGGCTGGCCGGTCCGCTCCGGATCAATGGCCGGGACGGCACCACGGATTATCGCGTGCCACTTGCCACGACGGAAGCGGCGCTGGTCGCCTCATACAACCGCGGATCCAGACTCATCACGGCCGCCGGTGGCTGCAACGCACGCGTGCTCGCGCAGGGCGTAAGCCGGACACCGATGTTCGCATTCGGGAGCCTCATGGATGCGGAGGGCTTCGCCGGGCTGATTGAGGAATACAGTGGTGACTTCGATTCGATCGTCGCGAATATTACCTCGCACGGGCAACTGATCAGTACCCTGCCGATCGTCGAAGGCAATCATGTCTACATCGAGCTGCGTTTCCGGACCGGCGACGCATCGGGTCAGAACATGGTGACCTTCGCAACGGATGCCATATGCAAGGTCATACTCAAACATTCCCCCATCAAACCAGATTACTGGTTTCTCGAAGCCAACTACTCCGGCGACAAGAAAGCGACTTCCAGGACGCTCGGCGGCGTCCGCGGCAAACGCGTTTCGGCGGAAGTCTGCATTCCATGCGAGCTCGTTGCCGAACACCTTCATACGACGCCGGATGAAATGGTGGATTACTGGTATGCCGGCGCGCTCGGCGGCGTGATGAGCGGTACCACGGGCATCCAGGGACACTTCGCAAACGGGCTGACCGCACTGTACCTCGCCTGCGGACAGGATGTCGCCTGCGTCGCCGAATCGGCGACCGGAATGACACGCATCGAGACTACCCCGGAAGGTGGTCTATACGCCAGCGTGACCTTGCCGAACATCATGGTTGGCACGGTCGGTGGGGGAACCGGACTGCCGAGCGCCATAGCGTGCCTGGACATCCTGGGACTTGCCGGAGCGGGTAACAGCTCCGCACTGGCAGAGGTATGTGCCGCTGTCGTACTGGGAGGTGAACTCTCGATCATCGGCGCGTTCTGCTCCGGCGATTTTGCGACGGCTCATCGCTCGCTGTCGCGTGGCGAGCCCATGACGAGGTGAACAGGACATGACTAATCGTTGGTGGAGCTATCAGAAAGAGCGGTTCCCGATATTCGCGCACGGGCCTCTGATCGTTATCTTCTGCCTGGCCGTCATGTATTTCTCGGCCGTGCAGCAGGAGCAGATGATATTGCCCGGCTTCCTTCGCGTTTCCGGTGCGGTCATCAGCGCGTTGATTCTGTTCTTCCAGCTCCGGGTCGCGGACGAATTCAAGGACTTCGATATCGACTCGAAATACCGGCCCGAACGACCGGTACCGAGGGGTCTGGTGTCGCTTGATGAACTGGCAAGGCTCGCGTATGCCGGCGCCGCGATTCAGCTCCTCATTGCGACGATAATCGATGTCGGCCTTGTGCCAATCCTTGTCGGCCTCTGGGCATATGCAGGACTGATGACAAAGGAGTTTTTTGCGCCGGAATGGCTGCGACGGCACCCCGTCGTTTACTTGCTGAGCCACATGCTGGTGATGCCCATCGTCGCATTCTATGTAAGCGCCTTCGACTGGCTGTGTGTCTGCCGAGAGATGCCCGGCGGCCTGATATGGCTCCTGCTGGTGAGTTTCTTTTGCGGCCTCGTTCTCGAGCTGGGTCGCAAGATCAGGCTTCCAGGAGACGAGCGAAAAGGTGTCGAGACCTATAGCGGACTCTGGGGAACCGGCACTTCCCTCGCCATCTGGTTTGCATCGATCGCCGCCGCAGTTACCGCCTATGCGAATGCGGCCGCATTGATCACTTCTTCGTATCTTCATTTAAGCCTCGCCGCGACTGCTCTCGTTGTCGGCATCCTGACCGTGTCCCTGTTTCCGAAGCGCTTCGATCGCGGGTTTCCCGATATTGCCGCCAGGGTTATCGAACCCAGTTCGGGCCTGGTTGCGATCCTCCTGTATCTCGGGCTCGGACCGTTACAAGCCGTCCTTCGACTGCACGGTGCCTGACATGCAATTCATCACTTTTGCGCACGAAGACGCGGTTACAGACCGGTTCGGCAAAAAGGGCCTGCGTCTCGCCCGTCTCAGCCGTGCCGGCTTCAATGTCCCACCGTTTTTCGTCATCTGCCCGATGGCCTACAACGATGGTTCCGAAAGTACTCCCGGGCTTGACCCGGAAATCTCGACGGCGATGCAAAAACTGTGTCCCGATCGATTGCGGGTTGCCGTGCGCTCGTCGTCACTCGAAGAAGATGGCCGGGATTCGTCGTTCGCAGGTCAGCTCGACAGTTATCTGAATGTACCGATCGAAACGGTCCGCGCACGAGTCTCGGATGTCTGGCGTTCCGCGTTCAGCGACCGCCTTCGCGCCTATCGAAGATTGCGGGGCTTCGAGGATGCATGTGAGGCGCCGGCGGTGATCGTTCAGAGAATGGTCCCGGCCGAATCGTCCGGCGTTGCCTTTGCGGTCGATCCGGTTACCGGTGACCACGACATGGCAGTCGTGGCTGCAGCTCACGGCCTGGGCGACGACCTGGTCGGGGGTGATGTTCAGGGCGATACCTGGCGCGTCGATAAACGCCGTCGGATCGTGCACCGCGACATCGATGCTGAACATGGCACGCCGGTGTTGCGGGACAGGCAGGTCCGGCAGATTGCCCGTCTCGTTCGCAAAGTCAGCGACCTTTTCGGCCGACCGCAGGACATCGAGTGGGCGATGTGCAACGGGCGGATATTTCTCTTGCAGAGCAGGGATATCACGACCATTGAATCGAATCCTGCCCGGGCCGAATTTGCACTTTGGGATAACAGTAACATTGTCGAGAGCTATGGTGGCGTTACGACGCCACTGACTTTCTCGGTCGCCCGGGGAGCGTACGAAGAGGCATATCGCCATTTCGGAAGAGTTCTCGGCGTCCGCGAGGAGACGATTCGCAGCAATCAACGTACCTATGAACAGATGATCGGGCTCATACAGGGCCGTGTTTATTACAACCTGCTGAACTGGTATCGCTTGCTGATGCTGACACCCGGATTCAGATTCAACAGCCGGTTCATGGAGCAGATGATGGGCGTCACGCAAGGGCTTCCCGAGGAAGTCGCTCCTGAAGCCGAATCGGGCGGGCGGTTTGCGGCGATTCGGGCCACAGCCGGATTTGTCAAAGTCGCGGTCCGACTCTTTTTCAAACTGGTCTGTCACGACCGCCGGGTGCGCGGTTTTCACGAACGAATCGATCAGGTTCTGGAACCCGTGGAACTCGGGACAATGTCACTCGACGAGCTGATCGACTACTACGAGCAGTTGCAGTCCGAGGTCATCCCGGCCTGGGACACGCCTTTGATCAACGACCTGTATTGCATGATCTTTCACGGGGTCTTTCGCAAGCTCTGTGAGCGATGGCTGGGGGGCGATCAGACGGATAGTCATAACGATCTGGTCTGCGGAGAGGCCGGCATCATCAGTCTCGAGCCGATCCGGAGAATGCAGGCCATGGCGCGGATATCTCGGCAAGATCCCTGTTTGGCGCACACCCTTCGCAGTGGCATGCCGGATGCGGTCAGGCACGCAATCGAGCGCAACGCCGAGTTCAATCGCGAGTATCAGGCTTACCTGGACCGATTCGGTGACCGTTGTCTCGACGAGTTGAAGCTCGAGAGTCAAACGGTTGCCGACGACCCGTTGCCGATGCTGCGCGCTATCGGTCAGTTGGCAACCAGCAGCAGGACTGCGTCGACCCTCGCCTCGCAGCGCGACGCGGCTGAACGGCGTGTCGAGGAATCCCTGGCAGGGCACCGCCGCTGGATATTCAAGCTCGTTCTCGGGCTTGCGAGAGCACGCATCAGGGATCGCGAGAATCTTCGCTTCGAGAGGACGCGCGTATATGGCCGCGTCCGGTCGGTCTTTCTGGAGGTGGCCACCAGGCTGCGCAAGCTTGATGTCATCGACGCGGTCGGCGACATTTTTTACCTCGATGTGAACGAGATCGTCGGGCTGGTCCGCGGCACGGGCACGAGCACACGGCTGAAGCCCCTCATTTCGGCTCGCCGGCGTGAGTTCGATGCGTATGCGTCGGGGGATGGGCCCCCGCGCAGATTCGTGACCCGCGGACCCGCGCAGCTCGAATCGTCCCTTGTGCCGATCGACCGCAGCGACACGGCTCAAAGCAGCGACTCGCGTCAGGGGCAGGGCTGCTCGCCCGGCACGGTGAGAGGCCAGGTGCGCGTCGTCCGCGATCCACGCTCGGTGCAGGTTACAGCCGGCGAAATCCTGGTCGCGGAACGTACGGACCCGGGCTGGGTGACCCTGTTTCCGATGGTGAGCGGCATCGTCATGGAGCGCGGCAGCCTGCTTTCGCATTCAGCCATCGTCGCACGCGAGCTCGGTCTGCCTGCCGTCGTCGGGGTCGAGGACGCCTGCCGATGGCTGCAAGACGGGGAGTGGGTCGAATTGAACGGCGCCACCGGCGACGTTCGACGTCTCCAAAAGACGGAATGTGCCGCGTGAGATCATCCTGGCGACACACTGCCGAGTTCATCTGGCATTGGAGATTTCCGCTCGCGGTGTTCTGTATCGCGCTCGCGGCGCTTGCGGGATCGCGACTCGGCATGCTCACGGTCTCCAACTCTCTGGAGATCTGGTATCCGGAACACGATCCGGAACTCATCCGGTATCGCGAGTTCCAGAGTCAGTACGGTAGCGACGAGCTGGTGGTCGTCGCGGTTACCAGCGACGCCGGGTTCGATCACGAAGACGGCGACGTGCTGCTCGCGGCACTCACCGATGGTCTTTTCGACATCGACGGCGTGGCCACCGTTTCGTCGCGAATCACGGTTCCCACGTCACTTCGCGATGCGCGCGGCCGCCTGCTGAGCGACGACGGCAAGACCAGCGTCATTGTTGTGCAGATGATGGCCGGTCCCGGGATCGAGGCCGAGCGCCATCGAATTCTCGGCGAAATCAGAACGGTACTCGAGGCGTTCGGCCTGCCATTTCATCTGGCTGGCTACGGCGTGATCTACGACGCCTTGAATGCCGAGTCCACTGCCGGGGCCGCATCGCTGATCATTGCCGCGCATGCGCTGATGATCGCCCTGCTGTGGTTTTTCTTCCGCAAGCCCGGGCCCGTGCTGGTGACAATACTCGCCGTGGGCGTTGCGACAACCTGGACGATGGGTCTTTATGCCGCGCTGGGTCGTCAGTTGAACATGGTGACAATGGCATTGCCGACCCTGGTGCTGGTTATCGGCATTGCCGACTGTGTGCATTTGCTTCGCGCCGTAGCACGGCAACCGCCACACCTGCCGCGCGCAGAGCGAGTCATTCGTGCGCTGTCAGGCGTCCTAGCTCCGTGTTTGGTGACATCCGTGACCACGGCTGCGGGCTTTCTCGCTTTGACGACCTCGAGCCTGCCGATCGTACGGCATCTCGGTTCTTTCGGCGCAATCGGAATGATCTCGGCGTTCGTGGCGTCCTTTGTCATCGTCACCGCGGCTTTGTCATGGAAGCCGATGGAGCCAAAGCTGCAGGACCGTCGTCTTGATCGCCTGGCGGGCAGCCTGAGTCGGGCCGGGGCCGCAAACCCGGTAAGGACTGTCCTTGTCTTCGGTGCCGCGGCGGCAGTCTTCCTCTTCGGGCTGACACAGCTCGTCATCGATACCGACTCTTACGGTTACCTCAAAAAGAGCCATATCGTTCGCCGGGATTCGGATTTCATTCAGAACGAGATGGGCCCCTACGTACCGCTGGACTTCGTCGTGACGTCACACAGCGGTGTATTGTCTGCCGATGTGCTGGATTCGGTACAGGCCTGGCAGACCAGGGTGGTGACCGAAGAGCAGATCGGATGGGGCTGGTCATTGCTGGATGCACTCGGCGTCGATGTGTCGGTAACGCCGTCGTCGCTGCCCGCCGGTGAGCTGCGCACCAGACTCGAGCGAATGCGACAGTTTTTCCCGGCAACGATCGGATCGATGATCGCCGGAAACGAGCAATTGCGAATTTCCTTCGGCGCGCAAATGATGTCCGCGCAAACGCTACAGCGCATGCTGAAGCGGATCCGCGGCTACGCCGATCTGCCCGAGGACGCCGAGCTGGAGCCGGCCGGTTATACGCCTCTGTATACCCGAATCGTCGAGGAGATCGTCGCATCCCAACTCAAGGGCTTCGCGACCGCTCTGGTGCTGATCGTCGTGCTGCTCGGTCTGGCGATGCGCTCGTTTCGGCGCGTCGCGCTGGCCGTTCCCGGCAATCTATTTCCGGTACTCGCAACGCTGGGCCTGATGGGCCTTGCCGGCATTCCGCTCGACGTGGCCACTGCAACCATAGCCGCCGTCATACTCGGCCTTGTCGTGGACGACACGGTCCACATACTGCGCCCGACGCGCACCGCCTCGAGGGCGACCCTGGCGGACTCGCTGCTCGGCTCCTCGCATGCCACGGGAGGCACGCTGCTGATCACGAGCCTGATCCTCTCTGCCGGATTTCTGGTTCTTGGTCTGGCACAAATCAGCTCGATTGTCTGGTTTGGCGTGCTGACGAGCTTTGCGATGGCGGTCGCCATCCTGACGGATCTGATGCTTCTGCCTGCGATGGCTCGCATCTCGTCGAAAGTAACGCTTTGATAAATAGATAGAAATACGGATTGGCAAATCCTCAGGTTTTCTTGACGGAATAATCACGAGTCAATCAGGCCAATCGAACGCCGCCGCGCGATGCTCGAGACTCACGATCAGACTTTCGAGGAGCGAATCATGGCGGTCAGCTCGGAAATCGCGGCAACAGCGGATTTCGCCGGGATACGGTATGCGCAGTGCTGGGAAGATGCGGACGTTCTTCTGGAAGCCCTGCAGCTGCGGCGGACGGATGCCTGCCTGTCGATCGCGTCGGCGGGCGACAACACGATGGCGCTGGTCGGCGCCGGTGCCCGGCGCGTGATCGCCGCGGATCTCAGCCCGGCGCAGATCGCCTGCCTGGAACTCCGGGTCGCGGCATATCGGAATCTCAGGCATCCGGAATTCCTCGAATTGCTCGGCCAGAATCCGAGTGGGCGGCGAGGCGATCTGTACCGGCGATGCCGAACCGATCTCTCCGCCGGCGCACGCCGGTTCTGGGACTCACGCGCCCACCTGATAGAGCGAGGCATTGCTTACAGCGGCAGGTTCGAACGCTATCTGATTCTGTTCCGACGCTTCCTGTTAGCGCTCGTGCATCGGCGCGACAAAGTCGAGCGCCTGTTCGAAATGGCGACGGAGGCAGAACGGCAGGCGTTTTATGAGCGCGAGTGGAACAATCGTCGCTGGACCATTTTGTGCAGAATTTTCTTCGGCACTGCGGCGCTGGGCCGCTTCGGCCGCCACCCGTCATTTACCCGCTATGCGGACGAATCCGTGACGGAGAGTCTCAAACGCCGCATTCCCAACGCCCTGATCAAGCTCGAGCCGGCCAAGAACCCTTACCTGCAGTGGATCCTGGCCGGTCGCTTTGTCTCGGCTCTGCCGTATGCACTGCGGCCCGAAAATTTCGACCGCATTCGTCAGAATCTCGACAGCCTCGAGTGGCATTGCGCGCCGGTCGAGGAAGTCGTCGCCGGCCTGCCGGACGGCGTGATCCATTGCTGCAACCTGAGCAACATCTTCGAATACGTCTCCTCGGAAAGCTATGAGGGGATTCTGGACGAGATCATCCGCGTGGCTGCACCGGGCTGCCGGCTGGTGTACTGGAATGTGGTCGTCAAGCGACATTGTCCACCGAGGCTGATGAACAGGCTACGACAAAGGCGCGATATCGCCGTGCGGCTGCATCGGAAGGACAAGGCATTCTTTTATCGCGACCTCGTCATCGAGGACGTGGTGTGATCGAGGGGGTAGCGTGACCGGCATTTACGAATTGCAGGACCGCGACTACGCGGTCGTATCCGACAAGACCGGATTCGACCCGGAGCTGCTGACGGTGGAATACGCCGATCGGCATCTTGTCGCCATGGGCCCCGGGCTCGACGTTCGCGCGCGTTGTTCCGTCTGGTGGCGCGATACCGCGTCGCTGGACGGCAAACCCATCGGGACGATCGGTCACTACGCTGCGAACGATAAAGCGTCCGGGCGGTCGGTAATCCTTCGGGCGCTTGCGGAACTCCGGTCGAAGGGCTGCGAAATCGCGGTGGGACCGATGAACGGCAATACCTGGCGGTCCTACCGCTTCATCGTCGACCGTGGCACGGCGAAACCTTTTTTTCTGGAGCCGGACAACGACGATAGCTGGCCGGACCACTTCACCGAATGCGGATTCGAGCCGCTGTCGCGGTATGTCTCGGAGATCAACTTCGACATTGCAAGCCGGCAGCCCGAGGTCGGCTCACTGCGCCGGAAACTGGATCGCCTGGGCGTGCGAATCACACCGCTGAATACGGATCATGCCGATGACGAGATTGACGGCATATACGATGTCGCCTGCGAGAGCTTCGGGAACAGCTTCCTGTATACGCCGCTGGACACCGGGAGCTACCGCTCGATTTATGAACCGCTGTTACACAGGGTCGATCCGCGTCTGATCCTCGTCGCGAAGCACGATGATCGCGTCGTCGGCTTCATTTTTTCGCCGCCGGATTATCTGCAGGCGGCGACAGGCCGGAAAATGGACACCATCGTCATCAAGACCATCGCCATATTGCCGCGCCCGCGATACAGCGGTCTCGGGCGTCTGCTGATTGTCGACCTGCTGCGAAATGCACTGGAGCTGGGCTACACCGCCGCAATCAGCGCGCTGATGCACCTGGATAACCGAAGCCAGAAGATCAGCAGCGGATGTGCCGGCCCGATGCGGGGATATGCGCTGTTCGGGCGCAGCCTGTCGTCATGAACGTTGCCGGACTCCTGGACAAGTCCTTGTACGCGACGGGCGAGCGACGGGCGCTGATCAGCGGAATTGGCGCTTCACGAACAGAGCTGAGCTACGGTGAACTTGCGACCCGGGTCGATTCGCTGGTCCGGGACCTCACCGCCCGCGGTCTGCGGCCCGGCGATAAAGTACTTCTCGCGGTACCGGTGTCTGTCGGAATTTACGTCGCCATGCTCGCCGTACTCAAGGCGGGCATGGTGGTCATGTTTATCGACCCGGCGCATGGTGCCGCGGAAATGGCCCGCTGCCTCCGGGCACATCCGCCGGCCGGCATTGTCGGCAGCCGGGCATTTCTCCTGTTGCGGCACCTGTTACCGGAAATACGGCGTATTCCGGTCCGCGTAACGCCGTCCGCGACAGCCGTCGATCCGGGGGCGGCACTGGCACCGATTGACAGGTCTTCGGAGGACTCGGCATTGCTGACGTTTACCAGTGGAAGCACGGGTGATCCCAAGCCCGTCGTGAGAACGCACGGTTTCCTGCGGCACCAGCTCGACATGCTCAACCGGGTCGCGGAACCGGAGGACGCGGATATCGATTTCGCGGCGATGCCGATGTTTGCATTGGTCAACCTCGCAAATTCAATCACGACCGTCATACCGGCCTGTAACATGAAGCGCCCGGGCAGGGCAGATCCCCGCATTGTGCTGTCGCAGCTGATGCGCGAGAAAGCCACCACAATGGTTGCGTCCCCCGCGCTTCTCGAGCGCCTTGCAGATCACTGCCTGCGGCATAACCGGCCGATGCCGTCTTTACGCCGTATATCGACCGGGGGCGGACCGGTCGGCCCGGGCTTGCTGGCGCGACTCGGCCGTGTTGCGCCGAAGGCGATCCTCAAGGCCGTCTATGGCAGCACCGAGGCAGAACCGATCGCCGGTGTAAGCGAGCGGGACATATCGCTTGCCGACCGGCGCGCGATGCGTGAAGGCGCCGGCCTGCTCGTCGGCCGGCCTGTCGAGGGCTGCAGGGTGAGAATCGTTCCGAATCATGCGGGCTGTCCGTTGGGGCCCTTCTCGGAGTCCGAGTTCGCGGCGCTGACCCTCGCCCCGATGCAAGTCGGCGAGATTATTGTCACCGGACGCCACGTCCTTCCGGGTTATGCCGATCCGGTTCGCAACCGTGCAACAAAAATCGACGTGCAGGGCACACGATGGCACCGGACCGGCGACGCGGGATACTTCGACGCCAGTGGTCGCCTCTGGCTGGTTGGCCGGTGCGCCGCGGCTATTCGTGACGCCAGAGGAACCGCATATCCGTTCCAAGTCGAGTACGCGGTTGTTTCGGTCAAGGGCATAAGCCGTGCCGCGCTGATAGCCGATCAGGGCCAGCGTGTCCTCGTGATCGAGACGCCGGGAACGGAGTTCGGCTCCGAATGCATAACGGCAGCACGTTGCGTGGCGGACAATCAGATCGATCGAATCGTTGCCGTAAGACGCATTCCGATGGATCGGCGACACGACGCCAAAGTGGACTATCCGGCGCTAGGCCGCCTGCTGGAAGGACGCTGGAACAGGATTCGGCTGACGATCGTCACCCTGGCCGCGAAACTCGCACGGCTGATCAGGGACTTCGCTGCGAGCGCACACTATCGTCGCTCCTAGCAAGCTCTCGCAGAATCCATTCCACGTAGCGTCGCTCAGTGCTCTCCATGCCCGAGAACGGGCCCGGCCTGTAGTAACGCGAATCAACGCCTTTCCAGTTGTTCACGATGATCCGTTCGTCAGCGCGGGTCGTGACATCCCACAGCCACATCAGTTCGCCGCGGTCGTAATCCTCGCCCTCGATCGCATCGTTTCTCACGAACCAGTAGAGCTCGCACTGGCACTCGCCGTGATCGACGGGGCTGAATACGTAGCCGACCACATGGTCGCTGTAGGCAAGAAAAAAGGAAAAGGGACCCAGCGTCAGGTCCGACGCACCGCCGTCATAGTCTTTGAGACCGCCGAGCAACGGCGCGACCGGTTCACCGTCACGGCTTCCGGTCTTGTAGCCCTCGAACAATGCGGTGCGGCTGTAACTGTATCCCTGCTCACCCGGCCTGGCCAGAGTGTCCTCACAGCTATGCTCGATATTCCTGAGGCCGCACGCGGCCATTCTTTGCAGCATCGGTTCCTGAATGCGATCCCGTTTTTTCGCGTCGAGCATCAGCGTGTGCATCGCGGCGTAGTCGGGATGAGCCGTCGCGCAGTGATAGCACTCCTGGTAATTTTCGACGGCCAGCTTCCAGTTGGCCGCGATAGGATAGGTCTTCCTGGCCGCCACCTTCAGGTTCTCGAAATCGAACATCGCCATGGGCTCCGCCAGATCGCGCCTGGCGCCTTCCAGCGATGGCGGGTCACTGCAGAAACAGACGAACATCATGCCGCTGAGGATCTCCAGCGAAACCGGGTGCAGGCCGTGCGCTTGCTTGTCGAAGTCCGCCGACATCGACCGTGCGGCGATCAGCTCGCCGTCGAGTCCGTAGATCCAGCCGTGGTAGGGGCACTGAAAGCTTTTTTTCCTGCCGTGGTCTTCCAGACAGACCAGCGAGCCGCGATGCCGGCAGACGTTGGCAAACGCCCTGATCTGCTCATCCCTGCCCCGCACGATGACGGCCGACTCACCGGCCAGCCCGAATACCAGGAAATCGCCCGGCTTCGGAATCTGCGAGGTATGGCCCGCCAGGATCCAGTTCCTCATCACGATGCGATCCAGCTCCAGCCGGTAGATCTCCGGATCGGTGTAGAAGCGCTGATCGAGGGCCCGACCGGGCTGCTGGCTACCGATCAACTCGGCGATGGACGCATTATCCGACATGGGTAAAATTGCGAGCCTGCAAGTAAAAAAACGGCACGAACATACCACAACGCCCCGGGTGCGGGGTTGGCCTGTTCATGATCTGAAACTCGCAGTAGAGTGCACACATGGCCTCGGACAACAAGCTTATCCGGTTCGTGCTTGACCGGGACTGGCGGATCTGGCTAGGGCTGGTTATCACCGTCGTCTGGATAGCCGGCGGCCTGATGTATGTCGCCCGGGTCACGGAAACATCGCCGACCCAGAATTTCGGGCTGGACGCCGTCGGCAGCTTCCTCGAAGGGGCGTTCGCGCCCCTGGCCTTCCTCTGGCTGGTGCTGGGCCTGTTCATTCAGCAGCGCGAGCTGGCGAACAACACCGAGGCATTGCGGAAAACGTCCGAGCAATCGGAGAAGCAGACCCAGGCGATCGCCGCGACGGAGATGAATGCGCGGCAGGAGACTTTTTTCAAGATCGCGGAGAACGTCAAGCTCCAGCTCGGTGGGATCTCCGGCATGCTGTACGTCTCCGGACTCGGCCCGGTAGGCAGCGGCCGGTTCGGTCGCGAGCAGATGGACGAGTTTTTCAACCAGATGGCGGCCGGCGACTGGGACGTATTCGCCCGCATGTTTCTGACCATCGATTTCCTGGAGGAGGGCGGTCTGGCCCAGCTTTTTTACGGCACCGATATCAGGACCAGGCACACGCGCAACTTCATACGCACGTTCGAGCGCCTGTGCCGGCTCGCCAAGAACTGTGACGTCGACGGCATCATCGAGGACGCGCTGATGCAGAGCGCCTTCGGCCTGCTCTACCTCCGAATGCGGGAGCACAAGCCGGCTAGCGCCTGAAGATTGCACGAGAACGCCCGAGATCATCGACAACTTGATGATTTGAATACGAATGACGCAACCCCGAATGGTGACACTCTGTGTTGTCATGGGCTGTCCGGTTTGTGGCCGGATCTCGTTGCGCCTGACTGGCTCTTCCCTCGAGCCATAGCCCGCTATGACTCTCGGTCCAGAGCGGTGTCAGCCATAACGATCTCGCGTCCACAATCCCGGACTCTCGCGCAATCTTCAGGCTAGCTAGCGGCCTCGGCCGCTACCGCGGTTTCCACACCCTCGTAGTACACCCAGACGTTCTCCTCGCCGGTCAGCAACTCGATGTATTTCGGGTGAATGAATACCGCTTCGCGGCCCCGCTTGACTTCGCGCAGCACGCCCACCTCGCAGAGCTGCTTCAGATAGACGGAGGCCGTCTGGCGCTTGGCGATTCCCGCGGATACCAGATTGCCGATCCGGCAATAGGGTTGCTTGAACAGCGCCTCGACGAGTTCCCAGGAATAGGTCTTGGGCAGGCTGGTCTGGACATGCTGGCTGGTGTGTTCCATGAGTTCGCGGATCGCCTTGATCTTGTCGGTCGTCCACTGGCAGGTCTCCTCGACGCTTTTCAGGATGAACAGAATCCAGGGACCCCAGGCCTGTTTTGTCGTGACCTTGAGTATCAGACGATAGTAGTCCGCCTTGTGCTGGATCACGTGCCGACTCAGGTAGAGGATCGGGGTGTCCAGCAGGCCCTGCTCGACCAGAAACAGAATGTTGAGGATGCGGCCGGTGCGGCCGTTGCCATCGGCAAAGGGGTGAATTGCCTCGAACTGGTAGTGCTGGACCGCCATCCTGATCAGCGGATCGATCTCGGTATGCTCGTGCATGAAGCGCTGCCAGTTCTCGAGCTTCTCGATCAGCAGATCCTGGCCGACGGGGGGCGTGTAGATCAGTTCTCCGGTCGCGCGGTTTTTGAGTTTTGTTCCAGAATCGTCTCGAATATCAAGCTCCATATCTTTGATAGTACTACATATATGTATAGCCATATCCGTGGTCAGCATGCCCCGGCGCACCATCTTGCTGCCTTCGAACAGGGCCGACCGGTAGCGCAGTGCCTCCTTGGTCGCGGCATCGGCCTTGTCTTCGGCGATGTCGGCGAACTCGAACAACTTGTCCGTGGTCGTGACGATGTTCTCGATCTCTGAACTGGCGCGCGCCTCCAGAAGCGGCAGGGCGTTCACGAGCACTGCCGCATTGGGAATGAGCTCCGCAGCCTGTTTGAGCTCGGCCATGGCGACCCTGGCGTTGATGCATTGCTTCAGGATCACCTTCGACTCGATCTGCTCCGCCGGCGGCGGCAGCAGCGGCAGGTCGTTGTAGGGCTTTTTCGGATCAAAATCAGTCATTTAGCAAGACTCCACTGATGACAGGTCGATCTCATCGACAGGTTCGATAAATATGTCGATAAAACGACGTTCTTTCGACATATCTGGCCGGTATGTCGATGGTGTCGACCGATTCGGCAGATATGTCGAAATTTCGACGGTCTATCGACAGATCGGGAGTATATGTCGAACGAATCGACAGATGAGTGACACAGGTCCGATTTGTGCGTCTCAGGGCGCAGCAGTGCCGGCGTAGTCGAGCGCAAGGCCGACCAGCGTCCTGACCCCGACGATCAAGGCATCTTCATTGACATCGAACAGGGGCGAGTGGTTGGCCGGCGCTTCGGCGGCGCTGATGCCGTTCGGCCTGACGCCGAGCATCAGGTAGAGACCGGGGATTCTCGCCTGAAAGTGCGCGAAATCCTCGGCGCCCGTTATCGGGGGATGCTCGCGTACCCGTGTCCCGCCGGCCGCCTTCCTGAGCGTCGGCATCATGCGGGCGAGCAAATCGGGGTCGTTGCTGGTCACCGGCCCGTAGGGATTGATGGTCAGCGTCGCCCGGGCGCCGTTCGCCTCGGCAACGTGATCCACGGTCCGGCGGAGCTTGACCAGCAGGCTTTCCCGTTCGCCCGCATCGAAGGTCCTGATGGTGCCGGTCAGTTCCACCTCATCGGGGATGATGTTGTGGCGCACGCCACCGTGGATGCTGCCGATCGTAATGACGACGGGCCCCCGGGTGATATCGAGCTGACGAGACGGTATCGCCTGGATGGCCGTCATGATCTGTCCGGCAGCGAAGATCGGATCGACGCCGCGCCATGGCGATGAGCCATGTGTCTGACGCCCGCGCACCACGACCTCGAACGAATCCGCAGCCGCCAGGAAGCTCCCGGAGCGATAGTTGATGGTTCCCGCCGGGGCCGGCCAGGCATGCAGGCCGAAGATGGCTTGCGGGGCATGCGGCCCGTCCAGTACGCCTTCGGCGATCATCAGTTTCGCGCCGCCTTCCTCGCCGGCCGGGGGGCCTTCCTCGGCAGGCTGGAAGAAGAACACGATCGTGCCGGAGATCCTGTCGCGATTGCCTGCCAGGACCTCGGCCGCGCCCATGAGCATGGCGACATGCGTGTCGTGGCCGCAGGCGTGCATGACGCCGACCTCCTCGCCGTTGTAATCGGCCCTGACCCGTGACGCAAAAGGAAGCCCTGTCCGTTCTTCGACGGGCAGGGCATCCATGTCGGCGCGCAACGCAATTGTCGGGCCCGGCTTGCCACCTTTCAGGATACCCACGACGCCGGTATGGGCGATGCCCGTCTTCACCTCATCAAGTCCGATTGACTCGAGGTGCTCTGCTACCTTCCGTGCAGTTTCGAATTCGCGGTTACCGAGCTCGGGGTTCCGGTGAATGTCGCGGCGCCAGGCGACGACCCTGGGCTCGACGGCCGTGAAAGCCTCGTCCAGGCCGTGATCCGCTTCCTCGCCGTGAACGGGGAATGCAAACAGAAGACAGGCGCCAACGCAATAACGAATATTCATGTTCCGGTTTCTCCTGACGGTTTCCTGACAACGGTGAAATGGATGACCAGGGTTGCGGCCAGACCAACGCCGCAAATCGCCGCCGTAATCAGGAAGAAATAGCGATAGCCGGCGACTCCCGGGTAACTGTCCAGAAGTACGCCGCCCAACAGCGGCATGAAGATATCGGGTGTAAACGCGATTGCCGAAATAACGCCCGCGGCCGTACCGGTAACCGCCAGTGGCACACCGCCTTCCTCCAGCAGGGCGAAGTAGATTCCGCGCATGCCGTAGACGGCCAGCGCGGAGATGATGAGAGAGAAGACCATTATCGGCGCTAACGCCGGTTCACCGGGTATCAAAGCCACAACGACATAGCTCGCTATCAGGATGACAAACGTCCAGGCAACGGATCTTGCGATGCCCAGTCTGTCGGCGATGACGCCGGCAATCAGCGGCGCAATGAATTTCACCCACATTTTTCCTATGCTGATCGTCGCTCCAATCGTGACGCTCAGGGCGAAAATGTCTGTCGCCAGCGGCGTATACCGAAACAGGCCCCAATACGCGCAATACCCCGTGAGAATGACCGTGGCGATGAGCCACACGATCGGCAGCTTCAGTACCTGTACGACCTCTTTCAGACCTACCTTCTGCATGTCGGTGGCGTCGTTGCCGCGATCGACCGTGTCCTCCAGCACGAACCAGGCGACAATGCCGAGGAACAGGAAAGTGGCCGAATACTGAATGACTACCATGGAAAGGGCGGCATCGCCGCTTCCCAGGGCCGCAAATATCACCAGAAAAGCCATTGCAGGCAGTACCTCTCCCAGTCCGCGGCCCGCCTCGAGGATGCCGAATGCGCGGCCCTGCGCCTCGGGCGGCGCCCAGTTGCGGGTCACGCGAATCATCGCTCCCCAGAACAGGAACGTAATGCTGACGCCCCGGAATGCGTGTGTCGCGAGGCTGATCTCGTAGCCGGGAAGGGTTGAGAAGAAAAGACCCGCCGCCCCGGTCGATAACAGGGAAATCGTGATCAGCTTCCTCGGCGATACCCGGTCCGCCAGCCAGCCGCCCGGGAAATAGGAGAGCATCGCGGTGATGCCGAAGGCGCTCATCAGCGACCCGACTTCGGTGTTCGTGAGATCGAGTGCCTGGGCCAGCGGGATGTAGTAAACCTCCTGCAGGAACGGCAGCATGAAAATGATGCCGCCCGAGAAACTCAGGACGATCATGATCAGCCAGTGCCGGACGGCGGTCATCGTTATTGTTGCCACTTTTTTCAGACCGGGTGTTTGTTCGACGCGCTGATGCGCAAACTATCATTTTTTCGGTGCAGTGTACTCGGTGCCGAACATCTCGCCGAAAAAGTCGTCTTCATTCCAGCGGGGGCGATCCTCGGCATTGGCGACGCCAAGACCGATGTAATAGTTCATTTCGGCCAGCTTTGCCGCCGACCGGCGATCGAAGCTGAGGCGTGAGTCATCGCTGGGGCTATGGTAGTGGTTGTCCATAAATGCCTCGAACTCGTCCTCGCCGCTTACGTTTCCCTCGTCCGTCTTGAAGCCGGCGGCAAGAAAAATCGACGGCACGCCGCGTCTGACAAATGAAAACTGATCGCTGCGCGTGAATAATCCGCGCTCGGGAAACGGGTCGGGACTCAATTCGATACCGGCGCGCTCTGCAGCGCGCGTAACGATGCCGAGCAGTGTCGAATGCCGGGCCCCGAACGCGATGACATCCCGCAATCGCCAGAGGAACATGGCCATGTCCATGTTGACGTTTGCCACGATGTTTTTCGCAGGCACCGTCGGATTCGCGGCAAAGTAATCCGAGCCGAGCAGACCTTTCTCTTCCGCGGTTACGGCCAGGAAGAGGATCGAGCGTCTCGGTGGTTCACCGGCTGCCGCCAATGCACGCGCGACTTCCAGCATGACGCCGATTCCGGAAGCATTGTCGTAGAAGCCGTTGTTGATCGGATCATCGGCTCCTGTGGGGTCAAGTCCGACGCCGTCCAGGTGTGCCGAGAAGACGACATACTCGTTTTTCGAGTCGGGGTCGCTGCCCTCCAGGACGCCGACGACATTCGAACTGAACAGCGATCGATGGGTCATTTGCTGCGTGATCGTCGCGGTGATGCCCAATTCCATTGCCCCGTAGTCGTTTTGCTCGATCATGGCACGGACGTCTTCAAAGGAAACCGGGCTGTCGGCAAACAGTAACTCGGCGCCGCTGCGCGGGAGGAACGCCCGTACCCGCAGTCCGGCAAATGTGTCCTGTGCCAGTCCGTCCCCGTCGGTCCACCAGAACCTCTCGCGCTTGGTGCCGCGTAACACGGCATCATCGGATGCGATAGGCTTGTGCTGGAAAACGATTTGACCGACAGCGCCACGTTTCTCCAGCTCCCTGAACTTGTGGGATCGCCCGCTCGCATAAAAAGCCCGTTTCTCGCTGCCCAGGGCGGCGGGCGCGCCCCTGACGCTAAGCGCGATCTTGCCGTTCAGATCGACTCCTTCGAAATCGTCCTGCTCTATGGACGGCGCATTCACGCCATGACCGACAAAGACCAGCGGCGCGGTGATCGAGACAGTTTTGTCGCCCAGTGTCGCCCTCGTCGAATAATCCCCGAATGTCTTCAGCACCCGGGTTTCACCGCCGACCGAGATGCTCATGGAGCGGCTTCCCTCGATGACCCTCGATGCCCTGAACGGCACCCGCTGGTAATAGCCATCGTCTCCTGCCGGCCGCAGTCCCAGCAGCCTGAATTGCGTCGCGACGTAGGCGGCTGCAAGTTCGTACCCGCGCGATCCGGCCTCCCGACCCTCGTAAAGATCGTCTGCAAGCAGCGCGACGTGGGCGTGGATCCTGTCGCCGTCAAACAGCGGTCCCGCCGCCGCAGGGCCGCCGGTGACGCCGTCCGACTGCATGCAGGCGACCAGGCATAAGGGCCAGAGGCAAAAGAGTGATTTTTTGCTTGCCGTTTTCATTTCGCTCCAACGGTAGATCTCGCCGATTTTACATAGCACTCCCCCGTCCTGCGCGGGCATCATGACAGAAACGGTAACCGGGCTTATGATTGGATTTCCTGGGTGTCATACGGGAGAGTCATCGTGCGGAATGCTGCTATTTCAGGTCTGGCGCCAGGATTCGGCTTGCTATCGCTGTTGCTCGGTGCTTGCGGCGGCAGCACAACCAGTGGATTCATACCGCCTCCGCTGCCACCGCCACCACCGCCGGGCGCGATTTTGACCGACGTACAGCGCGTGTTTGGCCAGATCTCCTTTGCATCGCCGGTCGCCTTGATGCAGGCGCCGGGAGACGACACGCGCTGGTTCGCCGTCGAGCAGGCAGGCACGGTTCGCGTATTTGCGAATGACCCGAACGTGTCGATCAGTGCCGTGTTCGCCGATATCCGGGGGCAGGTAGACTCCAGTTTCGGGGAGTCGGGCCTCCTCGGCATGGCATTTCACCCTGATTTCGCAAACAACAACCAGGTTTTCCTGTCCTACACGAGCACCGGGACGCCGCTTGTATCGGTCATCTCGCGTTTCACCGTCGATCCCGCAACCGGCAACCTGGACGCCGCCTCGGAACAACTGATTCTCACGGTACCGCAGGAAGCCGGCAACCATAACGGCGGCAATATCGTCTTCGGGCCGGATGGTCTTCTCTACATCGGCTTCGGCGACGGCGGTGGCGCCGGCGATCCGAATGAACGCGCGCAGGATACCAGCTTCATTCTCGGCAGCATCGTGCGTCTCGATGTCGACAGCGCATCACCGTACGCGATTCCTGATACCAACCCGTTTTGGCCCAATACGAACTGTGTCGATGGCACCGGCGCCATGGATTGTCCTGAAATCTATGCCTGGGGCTTCCGGAACCCCTGGCGGTTCAGCTTCGACAGCGTGACGGGGGAACTCTGGGTCGCCGACGTCGGGGAAAACACCTGGGAGGAGGTCAACCGGGTGGATGCGGCGATGAACTACGGCTGGGACGAGCGCGAGGGTGCCCACTGTTTCGAGCCGCCGACAGGCTGTGCTACCGACAATGTCGACCCCATAACGGAGTACGACCACAGCGTCGGAAACTCCGTGACCGGCGGATTCGTTTATCGCGGCACGGCCGTTCCCGACCTGGTGGGTCAGTACGTGTTCGGCGACTTCGGGTCCGGCCGTATCTGGGTAGTGGCGGCAACGGCCGCGCAGGGCACGACACCGACGGAGATCGACGATACAGCGCTCGGCATCTCCTCATTCGCGCAAGGCGCCGACGGCGAGTTATACGTGCTGGATTACGGCGGCGGAGGAATCTGGCAGATCGTCGACGCTCCCTAGCCGGGCGGTGTTCTCAAAAGTGCCAGGCTCGCATTCCCACGCGGTCGTCGTAGCAAGACAAACCCGGCACCGCTTTTTTCTATAGAATGCGCTGGCCGAATCGATGGAGCGGCCATTGTGAGCCAGAAATCAGACATTGAAATCGCCAGGGCGGCGAAAATGCTGCCGATCGGGGACATCGGCAAAAAGCTCGGGATCGCCGGACAATCCATCATTCCGTGGGGCCATAACAAGGCCAAGATCGAGTTCGATTCGATCAACGCCTCGGCATCGAATACCGATGGCAAGCTGATTCTCGTTACGGCTGTGTCACCGACGCCGGCAGGCGAGGGCAAGACAACGACGACCGTCGGACTCGGTGATGCGATGAATCATGTCGGCAGGAACGCCGTCATCTGCCTGCGCGAACCGAGCCTCGGGCCGTGTTTCGGAATGAAAGGCGGTGCGGCCGGCGGCGGATACGCCCAGGTCGTGCCGATGACCGACATAAATCTGCACTTCACGGGCGATTTTCACGCGATCGGCGCCGCCCACAATCTGCTTGCGGCCCTGATCGACAATCACATTCACTGGGAAAACGAACTGGGCCTGGACCCGCGCCGGATCACCTGGCGCCGAGTGGTCGACATGAATGACCGCGCGCTTCGACATGTGACGATTGGTCTCGGCGGCACGATCCACGGCGTACCACGGGAAACCGGATACGACATTACGGTTGCCTCCGAAATAATGGCGATTTTCTGCCTGGCGACCGACCTCGCCGATCTCGAGCGTCGCCTCGGCAACATCGTCGTCGGATATACGCGTGACCTGACCCCTGTCACTGTCGGGGAACTCAATGCGCAGGGCGCCATGACGGCGCTTCTTCGGGACGCATTGATGCCGAACCTCGTGCAGACCATGGAAAACAATCCGGCGCTTGTGCATGGCGGGCCGTTCGCCAATATTGCACATGGCTGCAATTCGGTGGTCGCGACAAGGACCGCACTGAAATTCGCCGACTACGTCATCACCGAGGCCGGCTTCGGGGCGGACCTCGGTGCGGAGAAATTTTTCAACATCAAGTGCCGCAAAGCCGGATTGCAGCCAAAAACCGTGGTACTGGTCGCGACAATCAAGGCGCTGAAAATGCACGGCGGTGTACCCAGAGACAAGCTGGCGGAAGAGAATCCGGACGCATTACAGGATGGCTGCATCAATCTCGGCCAGCACATACGGAACCTCGGGCAGTTCGGCGTTCCCGCGGCGGTCGCCGTTAACCGGTTCAGCTCCGATACGGATGCCGAGATTCAGGTCATAAAGGATTACTGTCGCGGCTTCGGGGTCGAGGCTATTGAATGCCGACACTGGGCGGAGGGCGGCAAGGGCACGAAGGAGCTGGCCGAGCACGTCGTGCACCTGGCGGACTCGCAGCATGCACAGTTCCGGCTGCTTTACGACGATGATTTGAGTTTATGGGAGAAAGCCCGTCATGTCGCCAGAACGATTTATGGCGCCGATGACATCATCGCCGATAAAAAGGTCCGCGATCAGTTTTCGCAGTTCGAAGAAGGCGGCTACGGAAAGTATCCCGTTTGCATGGCTAAAACACAGTACAGTTTTTCGACGGACCCGAATCTGCTCGGTGCACCGAAAGGACACGTCGTGCCGATTCGCGAAATTCGACTGGCGGCCGGCGCCGAATTCGTTGTTGTCGTCTGCGGCTCGATCATGACCATGCCTGGCCTGCCGAGGAAACCTGCGGCGAACCATATTCACGTCAATTCAGACGGCAGAATCGAGGGACTTTTCTAGGGCCGGAATACGATCCGGCAATACGAATTGCCTTCGAGCCAGGGGTGAGCCGAGTTTTTCGCTGGAATAATACCGATCGATCACCGATGGCTGCGTGGCAAAGACATCCGGGTTGTCACGCTTGAATGATTGCCAGTCGTCGGATTTCGACGATGACAGTCTTTCAGCAATCAAAATCAAATAGAACTTCGTTATCGTGTCATGATACTTCGATTCAACGCCGAGTTTCCTTGTCAGGCGCTTGAGCGCGGCAGTGAACTTGTCGATTGCCTGTTCGACGTCGTTTTGCTGCAGGTATAACCAGCCAACATAGACATGAGCCTCGTGGTCGAAATTCCCCGGATCGATCGATCCACTCTCGAAGCCACCTATGCTCAATGCAAGCTGAGCACTCATGTCTCCTGCTCCTGTAGTTTATGGCTGTCAGCGGCCGTCAGTTTGCAGCCGTAGACTTGCTTGAGCCCGTCGATCACTTTGACGGTTTCCTCGGAAAAGGGCGCCTTACCCTCGAAACCGTGAAGCACGATGCCTTCCAGCAGGTCTCCGAGCGACATCTCGCAGTACTCGGCCAGACCTTTGAGGACCTTGAGCAGGGATTTTTCCATGCGGACGCCTGTCTGCGTCCTTTGGATCAGCCTTTTCGGCATGATGGCACCCCGTTCGTCACAGATGTTACCATGGTAACAACATAACACTGCATGTCAAGCCGGCCTCAACTCCGGGGAAGTCTTGGCGTACTATTGGGCTGCACGCGTCTGCCTCCAGAAAAACGTTTTAAAACTCGGGAGTTATCGTTGGCGAGCTACACGGACCTGAGGAAGGGATTTGAACTCGGAGACTGGCAGGTATTGCCCGATCTGGGCGTAATCCGTCAGGGTGAAACCGAAGCACATCTGGAGCCGATGGTCATGGATGTTCTCGTGCTGCTCGCCAGTGCGCAGGGTGACGTGGTCACAACGGATCAGATCGTCGACACAGTCTGGAGCGGGCGCCCGACATCGCCGGAAACGATCGTCCAGAAGATCAAGGTATTGCGCGATAGACTCGGCGACGATCCGAAACATCCCAAATACATTCAGACCAGACACAAAATCGGCTATCGTGTCGTGTGTCCGGTAGCCCTGCCTGAGGACGTCGGGCCTGAAGCACCACGAGCATTCTTTCCCGCCTACCTGTGGCCGGTCGTTGGCGGCGCACTTGCAATAGCAGTCATTGCAGTTGTCGTTCTCAGTTTGAGTTCAAGAGAGATTCCCGACCTTCAGTCCGTAGACTCCGTAGCCGTTTGCCCTTTCGAGAATATGAGTTCGAAAGCGGATCAATACTTTGTTGATGGGTTCCGAGAGCAGCTGGTTACTACGCTCTATCGGGTGCCAAAGCTCAGAGTAATCAAGGCATCGTGCGTGGCTGACAAGACTCCTGCTGACGACATTGTTGACTCGATGGTGACCGGTAGCGTCATTCAAGCAAGCGGCCGGGTACGAATCTCGGCGCATTTACTGACGAGTAACGGTGTAACGCTCTGGTCCGAAAGCATCGATGGCGCCGCCGAAGAAGTGGAGGAAGTGTTTGGACTCCACGAACGCGTCGCCAATCGCGTGCGTGACGCAATACTGGGCGAGTCGGATATCCAGGTGACAGCATCGAGCCGGCCAGCCAGCTTCAAAGCATACGATCTTTATTTGCTGGGCGCCTCTGCATTCAGCAAACGCTCTGAGCCGGAATTAAATCGTGCGGTGCAACTGTTTAGTGACGCGATTGAGCTCGACCCGAATTTCGGGCCAGCCTATCTCGGCCTCGCAAACTCTTATGTCCTGCTGGCAGACTATCCTTCGACGGATGTCCAGGAAATGTATGCAAAGGCGATCGAAACGGCTGACAGAGGTGCGGAACTGGACCGTGAAATTCGAGAGTCGGTAGGCACCGTATACGGTTTCGTTGATACCAAGAATTTCAAATGGGCAGAGGCAGCAACGGCGTTCAACACCGCGATCAGCAGCACGACTGTCTATCCAACTTCGCACCACTGGTATTCCCGATTCCTGGCAAATGTCGGTTTGCTTGACGAGTCCCTGGAGCACGCAAAGATTGCGCGAGACCTGGACACGGCTTCACCCATTCTGAACGCAAGGCTCGGCGTTGCGTACCACTGGCTGAACGATTCTGAAAACGCCGACAAGTACTACTCAATCGCTGCCGATCGACAAGTCGGTTCCTGGATACATAATCTCTCCTACACACTTTTCCTGATCCGGGAGCAACGGATTGACGAGGCACGACAAAAAGCCAAAGAAGCACTAGTGTCGTATGGTCAGTCATCCGAGTGGGTAGATTCGGTCTTCGACGGGTTCACGAATCCCGGAGACGCGACCGTGCTCGAGGCGACTATCGAATCCATAGTGGCGGCCGCGGCAAGCGGTGAGTTGCCGGCGAACATCGAGCTCGCATTGTGGGCATTGCTGGGGCAAGGCGACCGGGCCATGGCGGTCGCCTGGTCGTTCCTGAAGGGATCGCGCGAGTATCTGGAAGTGGAAATCTTTTATCTAGACGAATTCCGGGTGCTTCGGGAACACGAGGAATTTCCCGACCTTCTAGACGCGCTGGGTCTCACAGACTACTGGGATAGCATCGGCTGTCATTGGGACGGGCAGCGGGTAGCGTGTGTACAGGCGGGAGCTAGTCAATGATTTTTTTGCGCGACTGTTTCAGCTGGCCGCGCCTGGTTTTGTCATCGAGACGCTGTTCCTGAGACCGCTTCGTCGGTCTGGTCGGCCTCCGACGTTTTTGTCGGACCAGCGCCGCTCTGATCATGTCCGCCAGCTTGTTCAGCGCATCTGACCTGTTTTTGTCCTGGCGGCGGAACCGTTGCGATTTGATAACGATGACGCCGTCTTTCGAGAGCCGCTGATCCCTGAGCCGCAGGATTTGCTCTTTGTCCTGATCGGACAGCGCCGACGATGCCCGTACGTCGAACCTGAGATGGATCGCTGTCGAGACCTTGTTTACGTTCTGGCCGCCCGAACCCTGAGAGCGAATCGCAGAAATCTCTATCTCGGTCAGCGGGATCGAAACTCTTTCGTCGATTCTAAGCATGCGGCGATTATACGGGTCCAGATGTGTGAGAATGCCGCCCTTATGCCATTGCGCAATCTCTCCATTCTACTTGCCAGTCAAATGATTTCGGCGGCGGGGTCCATTGTTCTGGTGACGCTTGGTGGAATCATCGGATCTCAACTGACCGACAAACAGGCGCTGGCCACGCTTCCGGTATCGGTGATGGTCATCAGCGTCGCGGCGACGACCGTGCCGGCGACGCTTCTGATGCGCGCGATCGGCCGCAAACACGGCTATGCGTTGGCCTCTCTGTCCGCGGCCGCATCAATGTTGCTGGCTGCCTATGCTGTCGCAGCGGCAAATTTTCCGCTTTTCATCCTTGCCGCCGCGATCTTCGGCATCAACATGGCTTTTACGCAACAGTACCGATACGCAGCCGCGGAGAGCGTTGCGCCGCGGCAGGCGGGCCGTGCGATATCGATCGTTCTGGTCGGCGCTATCGGCGGGGCGTTCGTAGGGTCCGAGCTGGTCAATGCAGGTCATTCCTGGATCGGCGACTTTCCTTATGCGGGAACGCTTGTTGCGGTAGCGGTGTTGTACGCCGTGCAGTCTCTGCTGTTTCTCTTGCTCGGACCATTACGTGGCGAGGATCGCGAGGCGTCGATGGAATCTCATCGGCCGCTGGGGCAGATCATCCGCCAGCCGGTGTTTATCGTCGCGGTACTCGGGGGTACCGTCGCCTACGGCGTCATGACATTGATCATGACGGCCACACCCTTGAGCATGCACATTCATGACGGCTATTCACTGGGGGATACCTCAAACGTGATCAGGGCCCATGTGCTCGGCATGTATGTTCCGTCACTGGTATCCGTGCTGCTTATCGACAGACTGGGTACAGTCAGACTGATGGCCGCTGGCGCCGTCGCGCTCCTCGTGGCGTCCCTGGTCGGTCTGCAGGGCCGGTCGATCATGCATTACTGGTATGCGCTGGTGTTGCTCGGGGTCGGCTGGAACTTCCTGTACGTCGGCGGTACAACGATGTTGACGCTCACGTATTCGATGGCAGAGCGGTTCAAGGCGCAGGCGGTCAACGAATTCAGCGTGTTCGGCACTTCAGCGACGGCATCTCTGCTGGCGGGAACGGTGATCCATCTCTACGGCTGGCACACCCTCGTCCTGGTCCCGATACCGTTGTTGCTGATGATCGCATTGGGCCTTTTCATCGTGCGGCGAGATCCGCTGGTCCGGGCCTGATATCAGTCGAGCTCCGAGAGTACCAGCAGCACATCGCTTCGTGTCCGATCGATGCTGTCCGAGATCCGCGATCCCGCCTCGTCCGACTTGCCCAGACCGGCCCAATTGTCATTCCAGACCCTGACCAGGTTCGCGGCGGAGCTTCTGGCGGGTTCCCGAGTCAGATCGCCGAGATCTCTCACGGTCAGCACATACGCCCAGCCGGTGCGCGGATTTCCAAGCTGATCATCCCGGTCGTAACGGGCGAAAAACACGGTTCTCTCCAGTTCACCGAGCTTCAGGAGTAGCTCGATGCCGGCAACCCGAATATTCCGGTTGTATTCCGTCTGCTCGTTGCGCCAGGTGTTGTAGGCGAGGCTCGTCAGGGCAACGACAAGGCTGATGAGGGCAACGGAATACCGTCGCAGCTGGTCTGTAAATGATGTCATTATTCGTACCTCGGATAGCATTGCTCGGCGAACTGCAGAGTCGACATACACCAAAGATAACAAGTTCATGCCCACACACCGCCTGTACCACGACGATTTGTACCACTTCGACAAAGCCCAGCCGTCCTACTGGGAAGCGACCGCCGGCCCGACGGATCTGCAGGCGGCAGCACTCGATGCCGATGACAGATGTGAGGTCGTCATTATAGGCGGCGGCTATACGGGCCTGTCCGCGGCCTACCAGCTTGCGAAGGAACACCACATCGAGGTGCGAGTGCTGGAAGCCGGACACATCGGCTGGGGCGCATCCGGACGTAACGGGGGATTCTGCAGCATTGGCGGAACTTCACTCGGTCTGAACCAGCAGCTAGACAAGTTCGGCCTCGAGAATGTGCGACACTTTTACCAGACGCAGGTAGACGCAGTGGAACTGGTCCGCGGAATAATCCGGGATGAGGGCATCGATGCGCAACCGGCCGGTGATGCCGAGCTCGAGGTCGCGCACTCACCCAGACTATTCGCGGAGCTGAAAGAACAAGCCGAATTGCAATATCGCATGCTCGGCCTCGATACGGCTGTCATTTCCGCCGAACGCTACAGATGCGAATACTTCGATTGTGCCGAGCAGTTCGGCGCGGTGCAGGTGAAGCCGACGTTCGGCCTGCATCCGATGCGCTATGTTCTGGGGCTCGCCTGCGCAGCCGAAAAGTACGGGGCAACATTGCACCGTAACAGCGAGGTCGTCGGCTGGGAAAAGAAGGGCAATGACCACGTACTGAGGACCAGGCACGGCACATTACGCTGCCGGTACGTGATCATGGCAACCAACGGTTTCATGCCCGAGACCCTGAATCCGGCGTTTCGCGGCCGGCCATTGCCCATGATCAGCGCCATCGTGGTAACCAGGCCGCTGGATGACGCGGACCTCGCGGCGCAGCGATGGCAGACAACAACTCCTGCGATTACGTCGCGAAAACTCATGAATTATTTCCGTCTGCTTCCGGACAACCGTTTTCTGTTCGGGGGGCGGGGAAGCGCCGCCGGCGACGATGCAACTGCGGCGAGAAATTACCAAGCGCTGATCAATCGGCTGGGCCAACTGTTTCCGGCGTGGACAGGCATCCAGATCGATTACAGATGGCACGGACTGATCTGTATTACGAAGAGACTGACACCCTGCGTCGGGCGACTTGCCGACGATCCGAGCGTTCTATTCGGCTTCGGCTACCACGGCAACGGTGTGAACACCTCGACATGGACCGGCAGGCAGCTTGCGGACTGGCTGGCGAGCAGTACGCGGCGAGACGCAACGGTTCCGAAGTCACTGCCCGTCATGATGCGCGGCTTGTCGGGGCGATTCCCATTCCCGGCACTGCGTCGCCGGTATGTTCAGGCGCGGATCGCCATGTTCAGACTATCCGACTGGCTGGCCTAGGCCCGCACAATACTCTTGACCGGGGCAGCCACATTTCTGCCGGTTTCGCCGAATAAACCGCTCTTCGCATTCCCGGGGAATCGGCTATCGTTGAATGACGCAATGGGCGTATCGACAGCAAACAGGCAGAAACAAGGAGGTTAATGCTATGCGTGAACTCGACTCGACGGAACTAAGCCTGGTATCAGGTGCCGGTGAGGGGTGCTCCGGGAATTCCGGCAACTCCGGTGGTAGTGGCAACAATCTTGGCGGCGTTACAGACTCCGACAACTTCGGCGACGACCTGGTCAACATCTATGAAGGTCTTGTACAGGCCGCGTCGCACATCATCGAACGGGTCGCAGATGCGATCAAGAACTAGGAACGTGAGACATCGGGGCGCTCATGCGCCCCGGTTTCCTTCTGCATCACCAAAAGAATACTCAATGCAAGTCCGACGACGGCCAGAGCGCTGGCAATCAGTCCCGTTCCCACAATTGAATCAGTCATCTCAACCGGGTTCCATTGCGCGCTAATACATTCCGAATCAATCACGGCTACTGCGTTGTAAGCGGCGTGCGTGAACAATGGAGCCCAAAGTGTCCTGTGGTTGATTACCTGCATGCCGAGAAAAAGACCGCCGAGAAATGCGACCAAGATCGCCTGCGGGTCATGGACGATCGCGAACAGGGCAGATGACAGGACAAGCGCCGGAATCCTGCCGCGAGCAATCAGCGTGTGTATGATAAGGCCCCGATTGATTGCTTCCTCCGTAGCGGGAATGAGCAAAGACATCACCAGAAAACTGACTGTCAGCACCGCTGAATCCGGGCAGCCAAAGCGCAGGACAGGACCGACAACAGCCTGCGGGTCTGAATTCGAGAGAACTCCGAACGAGATGAGGGACACCAGTCCTCCCCAATAACTGGCTCGTAACGCGACACCAAGGAGAATTGAGCAGAGGACAAGTCGGAGGGTAAGGTCGTGTCTGCGAATCAAAGAGATCAGGAAATGTCTGTGTTGCCTCAGGACCGGGAACAGCAAGACCAATAGTATGGGTGGGACGACCAGATAACTGAAATCCTTGGCATATGAAGCCGACTCGCCGTTGTCAATCAGATTCGTTTCCACGAACGCGCGTACGAACAGTGCGGCAACCTGAAACAGCATAATCGCGAGTATCGGCGCGCGAATTGAACCGGGCGTAGGCACATCGGCCAGTCTAGGCCCGCATGCAGGCTGCACAGAACCGCAGAAAGTGAATCTTTCGATTACATTTGGCGCTTGCGGGTCTCAGAGTTGCTCGAAGTCTTGCTTGAACCGGACCGAACAGTCCGGGCAGGCGAAGTCATCGGGCAGGGAATCGAACTCCGTGCCGGGCGGATAACCCTCGTGTTCATCGCCATCTTCTTCGCTGAAGATATAGCCGCACTCGGGGCACCTGAACATACTCATGCAGATTCAGGCCGCCCGCAGTTTGTGCGCCTGGCCATACCTTTCATACAGCGCCTCCTTCCTGGCGGGGTCGACGTTGACCTTGTCCAGGTCTCCGTCGATGTCGGGCAGAGCGAGTAGCCGCCTGTCCATGACCCGGTACCAAAGCGGGGGCACATAAGCGAGCAGATAGACTCCGAAGTAGCCGTTAGGCAGGGTTGGCAGGTCGTCGAAGTTTCTGAGGGATTGGTATCGGCGCAGAGGATGAGCGTGATGATCTGAGTGCCTCTCCAGGTGAAACAGCACCAGATTGCTGTAGACATGGTTGCTGTTCCAGGAATGGTGCGGACGGCAACGTTCATATTTGCCGTTCGCATCCCTGAGTCTCAGCAGTCCATAGTGTTCCACGTAGTTTGCACTGGTCAGTTGCCACCATGCGAAGACATTGTGAATCACCAGAAACGGAATCATTTTCCAGCCAAGAGCGACAATGAGACCGAGCTGCACTGCAGCGGATATCGACAATGACTGCAAAATCTGATTGTCGGCGTTCCATACGGATCTGTTGCGCCGCTCGAGGCGTTCCTTTTCGATGTGCCAGGCACGCCGGAAAGCACCTGGAATCTCTCTCAGCGCGAAGCGGTAGATGCTCTCGCCCATTCTGGCGCTTGCGGGATCCTCGGGTGTCGCGACATCGCGATGATGACCGCGATTGTGTTCGATCCAGAAATGACCGTACGCGGGCACCGCGAGAACGATTTTTGCAAGATTCCGTTCCAGCCTGGATTTCTTGTGGCCGAGCTCGTGGCCGGTGTTTATGCCGAGTCCGCTCGTGATTCCCACCACCATGGCGAGGCCGGCAAATGCCCACCAGGCCAGCTCTTGCGTGCCGGCCCAGTAGGCGGAGCCGACCAGCGTGACAAAGTGCAGCGGCACGACGATGTAGGTCAGTAAGCGATAGTAGCGGTCCCTGTCGAGCTGGAGCACTACGGCTTCGGGTGGATTGTTTTCATCCTCGCCGAGAATCCAGTCGAGAATCGGCGCCAAGACATATCCGAGTGCGAGCGGCAGCAACAACCAAGCCTGGTAACCGGTCTCGGCATGCAGCCAGATACCGAGAAAGGGTTGCAGCGGGTACAGCACCGAAAGCATCCAGAACAATCGTTTGCGGTCCCGGTAGAAGATCGCCTCTCCGGTCTCCAGTGTCGCGGTATAGCCTTTCATGGAGAAAATCCTCGGATTACGCCAGGCAGATTATGTCGTTTATGAACGGCTCTTCCAATGCGCGAATTCACGTATCGATCACCGGTGTCGAAGCTGCGTCCGGCCGTCGATAATCCACTCAACCGGACCCGCGCGGAGACGGCGGAAGAATCAAGGTTTTCTTTAAAACAAGGACTTACGGGAGTGGCATGGTGCGTGCTGCGTTTCCCGCCGCGACTGCGACGGTACCGACCACGACGATCATTCCTGGTCGAGGGCCCGTGCAGCGGGCCTTTTTCACGCAAAGGGAGCTTGTGATGAGCGGTTGCGATAGGATTTATGCAACGATCAACGAGAGACTAATCGGTAGATGCATAGAGTAACAGCAATTGGCCTGGTCACAGCGGCTTGTCTTGCGCTCGGTGCCTGCGGCCAGTCCGGGCAGGACGCCATTGCGCAGAGAGGTGAATCGCCCGCCGTGCTCACGGCGGCGACTCTCGGTGAGCAATCGATTCTCTCTGCCGCGGATTATCTTGCCGGTGCCGTATATCTCAACGCAGACGCCAGCCGCGGCCAGGCCCTGGCCATGCAATGTCGGGCCTGCCACAGTCTGGAGCGGGGCGGCGCCAGCATCGTCGGTCCGAACCTCTTCGGAATTTTCGGAAGATCCGCCGGAAGCGACGACGACTTCGCATACTCGGAAGCCCTGGCCGGCAGCGATTTCGTCTGGACACCGCGAGCGCTCGACGCCTGGCTCGCGCAACCATTTGCCTTTCTGCCGGGCAATCGAATGAGTTTCCCGGGATTGCCGGCCAGTGACGACCGGAATGCATTGATCGCCTACCTCCTGCAGCACACGGACAGCGGTGACGATGAGTAACCTGGAGCGGGCGCGTTCACAGACTGAAAGCCGCGACCATGACGATCGGCGGAGGTTCTCCTGGCGAACCGTATTTTTCGGATTTTTTCGCTCACGCCGGCGGGGAATTCGGCGTGATGGCGAGTCCGAGCCGCTGTATTCCGACTGGCATCACCCGTGGCTGTTCTTCCTGGCAACGGGAACCATGTTGCTGAGTTGCATGGATGGTTTTTTCACGCTGCAGCTCCTCGACCGGGGTGCGGTCGAAATCAATCCGGTCATGGCGGTAATCATCGGCAAGGGTACGCTGGCCTTCGCCGCAACGAAGATGTTGCTGACCGGGCTGGGGATACTGGTGCTCGTGTTTTTGTCACGGTCGAGAATGTTCAACCTGATGCGGACGGGTCTGGTCCTGACCGTGTTCTTCAGTTTCTATGCATGCCTGGTCTGCTACGAATTCATTTATCTGCTTCGCCTCTTCTAGAACCTATCTCAAAAGCGCGCCCATTTTTTTCAGCAATCGCCCCGAAGGCCCTTATACTGGTACTCCTCGCGATCCGCAGGTCCGATGCCCAATGAGCACGTCGATAAAGGAACAATACGCGTCCTCACCGTTGTTCGCCGGCAATGCCGGCGCTATTGAGGCAATGTACGAGCAGTTCATGGAGAATCCGGACGCCGTATCGGAGAGCTGGCGACGCTATTTCAGGACCTTGAGTCAGGGTCAGGCGGATGTCGCACACACACCGATCAGGCGTCGCCTGCTGGAGAAAGCACGCCGCGGCGATGGCGAGGGGCGCGTCGAAACCATCGCGCCGATGAGCATCACTGCCGCGGAGAAGAAGCAGGCCGCCGTGTCCCGCCTGATTCAGATCTATATTCTGCGCGGTCATCAGATCGCCGACCTCGACCCCCTGGGCCTACAGGAGCGGCCAGTGCCCGGTGTTCTCAAGCTGGACTACCTCGGTCTGACGGAAGCCGACATGGACCTGGAGTTCTTCACCGGCGGGCTGGCCGGGACCGGAAACCGCCTCATGAAGCTCCGCGATATTTACGCGTTGCTCAAGAAGATCTACTGCGGAAAGATCGGCGCCGAATTTGCCCATATCTCGCGTGCGCGTGAGCGCCTGTGGCTTCGCAAGCGATTCGAACAGGGGATCGTATCCGCAGGGCCCGATGACGACGAACGACGCTGGCTGCTCGATCAGCTGACCGCTGCGGAGGGCATGGAACGATATCTGCACACCAGATTCGTCGGCCAGAAACGGTTCTCGCTCGAAGGCGGGGAGAGCCTGATACCAATGCTCGACGACCTCATTCAGCAGGGCGGCCAGGCCGGGATCCACGAGCTGGTCATCGGCATGGCGCATCGCGGCCGGGTCAACGTACTCGTCAACGTATTGGGCAAATCACCGGAGGATCTGTTCGAGGAGTTCGAGGGCAACATCGACCTGGACGAGATCAAAGGCTCCGGCGATGTCAAGTACCACATGGGATTCTCGGCGGACATGAAGACACCGGGCGACAATGTACACATCGTCCTCGCATTCAACCCGTCGCATCTCGAGATTGTCGATCCGGTCGTCGAGGGTTCGGTTCGTGCGCGCCAGCAGCGGCGTGGTGACCTGGAGCGACGGGATGTCGTACCGGTAATCGTGCACGGCGATGCCGCGTTTTCCGGCCAGGGCGTCGTCATGGAGACTTTCCAGATGTCGCAGACGAACGGCTTCAAGACCGGCGGCACGATTCATATCGTCGTGAATAATCAAATCGGCTTCACCACCAGCCGACCGGAGTATGCCCGCTCCACCCCGTATTGCAGTGACGTCGCCAAGATGGTCGAGGCGCCCATCTTTCACGTAAACGGTGATGATCCGGAAGCGGCGATATTCGTCACCCGGCTGGCGCTGGAATACCGGCAGGAATTTCGCAAGGACGTCGTCATCGATCTGGTCTGCTACAGGCGCCATGGACACAATGAAGCCGACGAGCCGGCTGCGACGCAACCGGTCATGTACTCGCGGATCCGCAGGCACAGGACCACGCGCGAGATCTACGCCGGCAAGCTCATCGAGGCGGGACTGGTGGATGCCGCCGGTGTGCACCGTTTGCAGGAAGATTACCGCGAGCGCCTGGACCGCGGCGAACCGGTGCCGAAATCGTCGCTCGGCATGATCGGCGACGAGTTCACGGTCGACTGGCGCCCGTATCTGCACGGTGACTGGGACGAGCCGGTCGACACCACGATCAGTCGCGCGGAGGCCGCAGAACTCGGCAAGGCGGTCATCGCCACCCCGGACGGATTCATGCCGCATGGCAGAGTGCAGAGAATCCTGGCGGAGCGGGCGAAAATGGCGGCGGGCGAGTCCGATATGGACTGGGGATTCGCCGAGACGATGGCTTATGCGAGTCTCATTAAGGATGGTTACAACTGCCGCCTCACCGGGCAGGACAGTGGCCGCGGCACGTTCTTTCACCGACACGCAGTGCTGCACAACCAGGCAAACCGCCAGGAATACACGCCGCTGAAGCACATCTCCGAACGTCCCGACGCGTACCGGGTGATCGATTCCCTGTTGTCCGAGGAAGCTGTCATGGGCTTCGAATACGGCTACGCGACGACAGAACCCGACACACTGGTGATCTGGGAAGGTCAATTCGGCGATTTTGCGAACGGTGCCCAGGTCGTTATCGATCAGTTCATCAGTTCGGGCGAGGCGAAATGGGGTCGCCTGTGTGGAATAGCGCTGTTCCTGCCGCACGGCTACGAGGGGCAGGGACCCGAACACTCGTCCGCCAGGCTCGAGCGGTTCCTGCAACTGTGCGCTGAGCACAACATTCAGGTATGCGTGCCGTCCACGCCGGCGCAGATGTTCCATATGCTTCGCCGGCAAATGCTGCGCTCGTTCCGTAAGCCGCTCATTGTCATGACGCCGAAGAGCCTGTTGCGACACAAGATGTCGGTGTCTCCGCTGAGCGAACTGTCCGACGGGGCATTTCAGCCGATTATTCCCGACTGCAGCGGCATCGACGCCCAAACGGTACGTCGTGTCGTATTCTGCAGTGGCAAGGTCTATTACGACCTCGTCGAGGCACGGCAGATACACAAAATCTCCGATGTCGCGATCGTGCGCATCGAGCAGCTCTATCCGTTTCCAGTGCAGCGATTCGCAGAGCTTATCGGAGAATACCCGCAAGCGACCGATATAGTGTGGTGCCAGGAAGAACCACGAAACCAGGGAGCCTGGTATCAGATCCGGCACAGGCTTCAGGATCCGATGGGCGAGCACCAGACGATTTACTATGCGGGCAGACTCAGCGCGGCCGCGCCGGCATCCGGTATATTCAAATTGCATCTTCAGCAACAGCAGGCCCTGGTCGAAGCTGCGCTCGACATCGACATAAAGGCGAGCAAGTCCGGGAAACCGCGAAAATAAGACGGACGAGTAGATGAGCATCGAGATCACGGTTCCACAACTACCCGAATCGGTGACCGATGCAACCCTCGTTGCGTGGCACAAGCGGGAAGGCGACACCGTGTCCAGAGACGAGAACCTGGTGGACCTCGAAACGGATAAAGTGGTTCTCGAAGTGCCGGCGCCGTCCGCCGGTACACTGCAGGAAATCAAGGTATTGGACGGCACGACGGTAACGAGTGGACAGCTGCTGGCGATCCTCACGGAGGGTGCAGAGGCGAGCGCACAAGCGGCTGGTGATGCGGAACCGGAAGCTGCCGAAGATCCGGTTGCCGAGAAAATCGATACCCCTCCGCCGGCCGGCGCAGCAAGCTCACACAAGCTGAGCCCGTCCGTGCGGCGCCTGCTGGATGAACACGATCTCGACGCGGCGGTCGTCACCGCCACGGGCAAGGGTGGCCGCATTACCAAATCGGACGTCATGAAATACCTCAAGAGTCACGCCGTCGAGAACGTGACGCCGGGTGAAACCCCGATGCCTGTGGGCATCAGCCATGTACCGGCGACGGCTGCCAGAAACGAACAGCGAGTGCCGATGACGCGCCTGCGTGCGCGCATTGCCGAACGCATGGTAGAAGCGCAGCACAGCGCAGCGATGCTGACGACGTTCAACGAGATAGACCTGACCAGGGTGATCTCGCTGCGCAAGCGCTACAGGGACTCATTCGAAAAGGAGCACGGCGTGCGGCTCGGCTTCATGTCGTTTTTCGCCAGGGCGTCGGTTGAGGCGCTCAAGAAGTATCCGGTCGTGAACGCGTCCGTCGAAGGCAACGAAGTCATCTATCACGACTATTACGACATCGGTATCGCGGTATCGTCCGAGCGCGGATTGATGGTCCCGATACTTCGCGACGTGGACCGGCAGAGCTTCGCCGAAATAGAGAGCAACATTGCGGAACTCGGCAAGAAAGCCAGGGAGGGCAGGGTGAGCATGGAGGAGTTGACCGGCGGTACTTTCACGATCACCAATGGCGGCATATTCGGGTCCCTCCTGTCCACGCCGATACTCAATCCTCCACAGAGCGGCATACTGGGCATGCATGCCATCCAGGAACGGCCCATGGCAATAGGCGGCGAAGTGCTCGTTCGTCCGATGATGTATGTCGCACTGACGTACGACCACAGGATCATCGATGGCAGGGAAGCCGTTCAGTTCCTTGTCAGCCTGAAGCAATCGCTCGAGGACCCGGGGCGACTGTTGTTACAGGTGTAGATCGACGTGAGCAGAAGTTTCGACGTCATCGTAATCGGCGCAGGACCAGCCGGGTATGTCGCCGCGATTCGCGCGAGCCAGCACGGCCTCAGCGTCGCGTGCATCGATGAGTGGGAGAACACCGACGGCAGCAATGCGTTCGGCGGAACCTGTCTCAATGCCGGGTGCATACCGTCCAAGGCATTGCTCGAATCGTCAGAGCTGGTTCACCGGGCCGAACACGAGTTCGGCCGGCATGGCATCAAGCTGTCCGGCATCGCCGTGGACCTCTCGGCAATGCAGAAACGGAAGGCCACGATTGTCCGGCAATTGACGGCCGGCGTCGCCGGCCTGTTCAAAGCGAACAAAGTCGAAGGACTCGTCGGCCACGGCAGACTGCTTGCCGGCAGACAGGTAGAGTTCACGTCCGTCACAGGCGACGTCGAAGTACTCGATTCGGGCCATGTCATTCTTGCCTCCGGTTCGTCGCCGATCGAGTTGTCGGTTGCTCCGTTCGACGGGCAACACATCGTCGATTCCTGGGGCGCCCTCGAATTCTCGGAAATCCCCGACTCGCTCGGCGTCGTCGGCGCAGGCGCAATCGGTCTGGAACTGGGCAGCGTGTGGAACCGGCTGGGATCGGATGTCGTTATTCTCGAGGCAATGGACGATTTCCTGTTCATGGCCGACAGAGAACTCGCCAAAGATGCGGAGCGGCACTTCAGGAAACAGGGAATAAAGATTCACCTCGGTGCGAAAGTAACATCGGCAAAAGTCTCGAAGGCCGGCGTTGCGGTGGAATACCAGGACGAATCCGGCAAGCAAAAGCTGAAGGTCGACAAGCTGGTCGTGGCCGTCGGCCGCAGGCCGTTCACGGACGGCCTGTTTGCCGAAGACGCCGGCGTTCTGACCGACGAGAGCGGATTCATCGAGGTCGATGAACAGTGTCGCACCGGCGTCAGGGGCGTATACGCCATCGGTGATTGCGTAAGGGGCCCGATGCTGGCCCACAAGGGCTCCGAAGAAGGCGTAATGGCCGCCGATCTCATCGCCGGTGAAATCGCGGAATTCAATTACGGTGTCGTGCCTTCCGTCATCTACACGGCGCCGGAGATCGCCTGGGTGGGCAAGACCGAAGAGGAAGCCGAAGCGACCGGCCGGCCGTACAAGACCGGCACCTTTCCCTTTGCTGCAAGCGGCAGGGCGAAGGCGATGGAGCAGACAGCGGGCATGGTGAAGATCGTGTCGGCGGCGGACGACGACGAAATCCTGGGCGTCCACATCGTCGGCCCCATGGCTGGTGAGCTGATCGCCGAGGCGGTTCTGGCGATGGAATTCTCGGCCAGCACGGAAGACCTGCAACGCACCATACATGCACACCCGAGCCTGGCCGAAGCGATGCATGAAGCCTCGCTGGCGGTCGACAAGCGTGCCTTGAACTACCCCAACAAGTAAAAAGGGGTCAGAGCCCTTTTTGAGAAAAAGGGCTCTGACCCCTTTTTTGCCTAATTCCTGCGGCGCACCGAGGTCACGTTGGGCACCTGTTCGAGCCGGCTGATGACGCGGCTCAATGACGGCAGGCCCGGTACTTCGACACTGAGCTCCATGATGGCCTGCATCTTGCTCTTGTCCGACCTGGTTTGCAGGTCCACCACGTTGATATTCTCGTCTGCGAGAACGCTGCTGATGTCGCGCAGCAGTCCCTGTCTGTCGTACGCGTACAGGGCCAGGTCAGCAGGGTAGCTCGCGTGCTCCGAGGCGCCCCAGTCGACCTCTATTACTCGATCCGGATGTCGCGCATGCAGGCTGAGGAAATTGCCGCAGTCCTGGCGATGAATGCTGACGCCTCGACCCTGCGTGATGTAACCCACGATGGTCTCGGGCGGCACCGGTCGACAGCACTTTGCGAACGTCGACAGCAGGTCGCCGACGCCGCTGATCGCGGTCTGACTGCTCTTTGCTCCGCGTGCCTTTCTCTGCCGCCGCTTCTTCAGGATCTCCGGTGAGCCGTCGCGGCGCAGATTCTGCAGCGCAGATGCGATTGAAGCAGACGTAATATCCCCGGCGCCCAGCGCGACGCAAAGTGCATCGCTGTCTTTGAATTTGAGCCGTTTCGCAAGGTCATTTGCCGAAAAGTCACGCACGTTCAGTCGAGCCAGTTCGCGGTCGATCATCTCGCGGCCCTGACGCCGGTTCTGATCCTTGTCCTGCCGCCTGAACCATGACCTGACCTTGGTGCGGCTGCGTGCTGCCGCCAGGTAGCCGAGTTGCGGGTTCATCCAGTCGCGGCTGGGTTTCGGCTGGCCCGCCGTGATAATTTCGATCTTGTCGCCGTTTTGAACCTTGTACGTCAGGGGCACGATCCGGCCGTTGACCTTGGCACCGCGACATCGATGGCCCACCTGTGTATGTACGTGATAGGCAAAGTCGAGCGGGGTCGCGCCGGCAGGCATTTCCACGACATCGCCTTTCGGACTGATGGCATACACACGATCCTCGAAGACATCGTCGCGAATCTGGTCCAGGAGATCGCCATCCTGATCTGTCGGCTCCAGTAGGTGACGAAGAAAGCGGATTTTCTCATCGAATGCAGCCGCCGGCGGACGGCCCTCCTTATAGCGCCAGTGCGCGGCAACGCCGAGTTCCGCCTGCCGGTGCATGTCGGGCGTGCGAATCTGCACCTCGACGGTGCGGCCTTCGGGGCCGATCACGGCCGTATGCAGTGACTGGTAATTGTTCTCCTTGGGATTCGCGATGTAGTCGTCGAATTCGCCGGGCAGGTACGACCACAGATTGTGGACGATGCCGAGCGCCGCATAACATTCGCTGACATCGTTGACGAGCAGGCGCACCGCGCGCGCATCGAAAATATGCTCCAGGCCGGATCCTTTGCGCTGCATTTTTCGCCATATGCTGAATATGTGCTTTGGACGGCCGCTGATATCGGCCCTGATGCCCGCCTTCGCGAGTTCGCTTTCAAGCTTTGACTTCACGTCTTCGATGAATGACTCTCGTTCCCTGCGTGTTTCCTTCAGCGTTCCTGCGATCTTCCGGTAAGTATCGGGTTCGAGATACCGGAACGCCAAGTCCTCCAGTTCCCACTTGAGCTGCCATACGCCGAGCCTGCTTGCCAGCGGCGCGTAGATCTCGGTTGTTTCGATCGCGAGCGCGTGCCTTTCGTCCTCGGGAGCATTCTTGGCGCAGCGTAACCGGTACAGTTGCTCGGCGATTCTTACGAGTACCAGCCGCACGTCGGACACGACTGCCAGCAGCATTTTTCGCAGCGCTTCGGACTGCTGCACGGCGAGCGCCTCCCCGGGCTGCCAATTCGGCGGCAAACTGAAGCTGCCGAGTTGCACCAGACCATGGACGATGCCGGCGAGCTCCCCGATCTCGCTGGCCTCCAGGGCCTTGGCCGTGAGCAAACCGTCCCGAAGAAGCGGGTAGGCATGAACCGCGGCGATTACGGACGGGGAAAGCCCGAGACTTGCTACGACTTCGGCGATCTCCCGGCCTTCCCGGCACCTCGCCCTGGTCTCTTCCTGCGTGCCGAGCGAGGCGAGCAGCCCTCTGGCAGCCTCCACGAGCCGCCCGGAGTCCTCGCTGTCCTGCCGGTTTTCGAGCTTGGAAGTGACCATTCGGCGCTGTTTCAGTGGTGTGCGGGGTTCGGAGAACCGTTATCATACGCCCTGTTTTCGGGCCGTGACCCATCGGTTCGCAACATTATCTTGGGCACCCGCAAAGGCATATGGCAGGACACAGTAAATGGGCGAATATCCAGCACCGCAAGGGTGCGCAGGATAAGAAGCGCGGCAAGCTGTTCAGCAAACTCATCAGGGAGATAACCGTCGCCGCGCGCATCGGCGGCGCGGACATTGCCGCCAACCCGAGATTGCGCCTTGCGGTCGACAAAGCCAGGGCACAGAGTATGCCCAAGGACAATATCGACCGGGCTGTCAGGCGCGGTGCCGGAGAACTGGACGGTGTCGACTATCAGGAAATCCGTTACGAAGGCTATGGACCGGGAGGAACTGCCGTCATGGTCGATTGCATGACCGATAATCGAAATCGAACGGTTGCGGCCGTCCGCCACGCTTTTACGAAATTCGGTGGCAAGCTCGGCGCCGACGGCTCCGTGAGCTATCTTTTCAACCACGTCGGCCTCCTGACGTATCCGGCCGGAAGCGACGAGGACACCATTATGGAAGCGGCGATCGAGTCGGGCGCCGAGGACGTCGTCGTAGATGAAGACTCGTCGATAGAGGTCTTGACAGACCCGGCGGATTTCGAGTCGGTGAGGGACTCCATGCGTGAAGCCGGATTGACGCCTGAAATCGCCGAACTGACGATGCGGGCCTCGACCAACGCCGAACTGGAATTGCAGGAAGCGGGCTCAATGATCAAGATGCTGGAGATGCTCGAGGATATCGATGACGTACAGAACGTCTATAGCAACGCCGACATCAGTGACGACATACTGGCCCGGTTATGATGGCTGAGAAGCTGAGAATACTCGGTATCGATCCGGGATCCCGGCTGACCGGATTCGGCGTGCTGGACTTCGAGGCCGATAACCCAACCTACGTTGCGAGTGGCACCGTGCAAAGCACCGATGGTGATTTTCCGGACCGACTCAAGCTGATCTTCGATTCCGTCAGCCGGATCGTCACGCAGTACCAGCCCGATGTCGTTGCCATCGAAAGTGTATTTGTTCATCGGAATGCCGGCAGCGCGCTGAAGCTGGGACATGCCCGTTCGGCCGCTTTGTGCGCGACATTCGAATCGAACGTCGAGGTCTTCGAATATGCGCCACGTGAAATCAAGCAGGCGGTCGTCGGCAACGGTTCGGCGACCAAGGACCAGGTCCAGCATATGGTGGTATCGATTCTGCAACTGGACGGGGAACCGTCTTTCGATGCGGCCGATGCCCTGGCAACAGCACTCTGCCACGGGCACCAGCGACGGCTGAACGCCCGGCTTTCAGGCAGGTCCGCAATCGCAGGAATGCAATGATCGGCGCTCTTCGCGGCCGCCTTGCGCACAAGCAGCCACCGCAGATCATCCTCGAATGCGGTGGCGTCGGCTATGAGATCGAGACGCCGATGTCTACCTTTCTCGAGTTGCCCGAAACCGGATCCGAGGTATTTCTCCACACCCATCTCGTCGTGCGCGAAGACGCGCAGACCCTGTTCGGCTTTTCCACGGTGGAGGAGAAGTCGCTGTTCCGGTCGCTGCTGAAAATCAGCGGTGTGGGCGCCAAGATGGGGCTTGCGATTCTTTCCGGAATGACCGTTACCGATTTCCGTCGCTGCGTCGAGCACGAGGACACGGCCATGCTGGTCAAGATACCCGGCGTCGGCAAGAAGACCGCCGAACGCCTGATCATCGAGATGCGCGACCGGATCGACAAGACCTTCCCCGGCCTTGAACGCGGCAAGTCCGGGACGACGCGCTCCGACCCGCGGAACGAGGCATTCGATGCCCTGGTGTCACTGGGGTATCGGGCAAGCGAGATCAAGCGGCTGTTTGCCCGGCTGGACACGGTGGAAAAATCCGCCGAGGACATCATCCGGCTCGCGCTGCGGCAGGCGGCAAGCTAGATCATGGCCAGCATAGAGCACGAACGCCTGACGAGCGCCGCGCCGCGCGCCGAGGACAAGGCTTTCGACCGGGCGATTCGGCCGAAGATGCTGACAGAGTACGTCGGACAGCCCACCGTCAAACAGCAGATGGCGATCTTCATTACGGCCGCCCGCAATCGTGAAGAAGCGCTCGATCACGTGCTGATCTTCGGGCCGCCGGGTCTCGGCAAGACGACCCTGGCTCACATCGTCGCCAATGAGATGAAGGTCAACCTCAGGCAGACTGCCGGCCCCGTCCTCGAACGGCCGGGCGACCTTGCGGCGATTCTCACCAACCTCGAGCCGAACGATGTGCTGTTTGTCGACGAGATCCACAGGCTGAGCCCGGTGGTCGAGGAAGTGCTTTACCCGGCCATGGAGGACTTCCAACTGGATATCATGATCGGCGAAGGCCCCGCAGCCCGGTCCATCAAGCTCGATCTGCCGCCGTTTACGCTGGTCGGCGCGACCACTCGCGCGGGCTTGCTGACGTCGCCACTTCGCGATCGTTTCGGCATCGTCCAGCGCCTCGAGTTCTATACGACCGATGAACTCAAGGCCATCGCCAATCGCTCCGCAGGGATTCTGGATCTGCCCATCGAACCTCACGGTGCCCAGCAAATCGCTCGACGCGCGCGCGGCACGCCCAGGGTGGTCAACCGGTTGCTGCGGCGAGTCCGTGACTTCGCGGAGGTACAGGCTGACGGCGTCGTGACAGAGCAGGTCGCCGTCAGTGCAATGGACATGCTCGAAGTCGATCCGAACGGATTCGACGCCATGGACAGGCGCCTGCTGCAGACGATCATAGAGAAGTTCGACGGTGGCCCGGTCGGCATCGAGAGCCTTTCCGCCGCGGTCGGCGAGGAGCGGGGAACCATAGAAGACGTGCTGGAGCCCTATTTGATACAGCAGGGATTCATGATGCGAACGGCCCGCGGGCGCGTTGCGACCCGTAACGCATACCTGCATTTCGGCCTGGAGCCACCGATGCGCGATGTGGCGCCCGAGTTACCCCTTTTTGACAAATAGCCGGTGGACACGAAGACCCGTCAACAACCCTTCGCGTGGCCCGTGCGCGTCTATTACGAAGACACCGACGCACAGGGACTCGTCTATTACGCTAACTATTTCAAGTTCATGGAGCGTGCGAGGACCGAGTGGATACGCTCGCTCGGTGTCGAGCAGGATGACCTCATGCACAATGAACGCCGGGTCTTCGTCGTTGTCGACACAAAGGCAGAATTTATCGAGCCGGCCCGCTTCAATGATCAACTGCTGGTGACCGCCAGCCTGGCAAAGCTGACGCGCGCCAGTTTCTTGATTGAACAGAACATTTTCCGTAGCTCACTTGGCGGCACGCTGTTGTGCCGGGGCACTATTCGGGCGGCATTGCTGAATGTGGACACACTGAAGCCCGTGCGGGTGCCCACGTCACTTTTTGAAGGATCCCAATCATGACCACCGACATGTCGTTCCTGAGCCTTGTCATGGGCGCCAGTTTCGCCGTACAGGCCGTTCTGGTCATTCTTCTGGCCGCTTCCCTCGTATCCTGGAGCATCATATTCACCAAGCGCCGCCTGATTCGAAGCACGAAATCCGCCTCGGATGACTTCGAAGCCAGCTTCTGGTCGGGCGGCGACCTGAATACGCTTTACCGCAGCGCCAAGAGGGAGCAAGGCGGCAGTTTCGGCATGGCCAGCATTTTCGAGTCGGGATTTCGCGAATTCAACCGCATCTCTCAACAGGGCGGCGTCGATCCCGACAAGATGGTCGACGAATGCCGAAGGGCAATGCGGGTCGCACAGATACGCGAGGTGGACCGACTCGAGCAAAGCCTGGCAACGCTTGCGACTATCGGTTCGACAAGCCCTTACGTCGGCCTGTTCGGTACCGTCTGGGGAATCATGAACTCCTTCCGCGCGCTTGGAAACGTACAGTCGGCGACCCTTGCAATGGTCGCCCCGGGCATCGCCGAGGCGCTGGTTGCGACCGCGATGGGGCTGTTCGCCGCCATACCGGCGGTCATCGCCTACAACCGCTACGCGGACAAGGTAGTGCGGCTTGAAATCCGGTATGACGGATTCATGGAAGAGTTCTCCAGCATATTGCAGCGGCATTCCCGTGCGCAGACAGGAGGATGACATGTCCACGCCGATGCAAAAGCGAAAACTGATGGGCGAGATCAACGTCGTGCCTTATATCGACGTCATGCTGGTGCTTCTCATAATCTTCATGGTGACCGCGCCATTATTGACGCAAGGGGTCAAAGTCGAGCTACCGAAGGCGGGCGCTGAACCGATCGATGATGTACCGAATCACCTGCCACTGGTGCTGAGCGTCGACGCCGACGGGAATCTGTACATCAACGTCGGTGACGACGAGGAACAGCCGGCAAACGCAAAAGAGATCGTCGCAAGAACGGCGGCAGTCCTGCGTAACCGTCCGGACACGCCCGTCCTGGTCAAGGCCGACAGGGCGGTCGCTTATGGCAACGTCGTCGGCGCAATGGTGCTCCTGCAACAGGGCGGTGCTGACAAGGTCGGTTTCGTAACCGACCCGCTGGACAGCTACCCGGTTCCGGAGTAAACGGCGAGCTGCAGTGCTTCGCGACCGATACAACATCATGCCGATGTTCCTGGCGGGAGTCCTGCACGTCGGCATCTTCGGAGCGACGATCTTCGCCTTCGATTTTTCGCGACCGGCGCATCCGGCGATGCCGCTTGCCATCGAGGGCACACTGGTCTCCGAAGACGACATCCGCCGGCCACCACCGGAGCCGGAGCCCGAACCGGACATTTCGGAACAACAGAGAATAAAGGACGAAGAACAAGCGCGTCAGGAGGAGTTGCGTCGCGAGCAGGAACGGATTGCGAGAATCAGGAAAAGGCAACAGGAGGAGGCCGCCGAGAAGCAACGTCGCCGGGAAGCCGAACTGGAAAGAAGGCGACAGCAAGCGGAGAAAAAACGAATCGAAGATGAGGAGCGTCAGCGCGCGGAAAACGAACGCAAACGCCGCGAGGCAGAGGAGGAGCAGAGACGAAGGCGGTTTGCGGAGGAACTCGCCGAAGAGGAGAGGCGCCTTGCAGCCATGAATTCCGGCGCCCTGGCCCGTTATCTGTATGCGATCCGGCAGAAGATCCAGCGTAACTGGGTCAGGCCACCCAGTGCTGCGCCGGGTCTCGAATGCGTCGTCAACGTGCGCCAGTTGCCGGGCGGCGAAGTCGTCGGCGCCATGATCGGACAATGTAACGGCGACGATGCCGTGAAGCGATCGATCGAAGCGGCCGTCTTCAAGGCGTCGCCGCTGCCCGAGCCCGAGGATCCGACTTTGTTCGACAGAAACTTGCGCATCACATTCAAACCTGAACAATAGGGGCCTCTGGTTTGATCTGGATCACTGTTATGCGAAAAGCCTTCACGAGGTGCCTGGCCGCCTGCGCTATTTTCCTCCTGGCCACGCAGTCGCCGGCGGAACTGCAGATCGAGATCACGCAGGGGGCGGGCAAGCGGGCGCCGGTCGCCGTGGTGCCGTTTGGCTGGGCAGGCAGCGGGCTGCAAGCCCCGATGGACGTTGCCGGCGTGATTGGCGCCGATTTGCAGAGAAGCGGGCGGTTTGCGCCGATTCCGGCCGAGGACATGCTGCAGAAGCCAACCACCGGCGTAGATGTCGACTTTGACGACTGGTCGATTCTCGGGGTCGAGGCCGTCGTCGTCGGCAAGATCACGCAGACCGGCGACAACGCATACAGCGTGCAGTTCCAGCTGTTCGATGTTTTCCGGCGTGACCAATTGGTCGGTTACCGCATGCCCGCGAGCCGGGGCACGATGCGACGGGTCGCGCACCGCGCGGCCGACATGATTTTCGAGAAACTCACGGGCATACAGGGTGTATTTGCGACCAAAATTGCCTACGTCACGGCGAAGCAGAGCAGCCCCGATAAACTTTACTCCCTGGTGGTATCCGATTCGGACGGTGAGAACGAACAAAGCGTCATGGAATCGACCGACCCGATAATGTCGCCCGCCTGGTCGCCGGATAGCCGCAGACTCGCCTATGTCTCCTTTGAAGGCGATAAATCGTCCGTTTTCGTGCAGACGCTGCGCACGGGCAACAGAATCAAGATATCCGGCCGTGCGGGCATCAACGGAGCGCCTGCGTTCTCACCGGACGGCCGCCGGCTCGTGCTGACACTCGGCGGCGCGGACGGCAATCTGGATATATACGTGATGGATATGGCGAGCAGAGACGTGAGCCGCCTGACGACCAACCGGGCGATCGACACCGAGGGCAGCTGGTCGCCCGATGGCGCGCAGATCTATTTCACGTCGGATCGGAGCGGCGGGCCGCAGGTCTACCGAATCGGCGCATCGGGAGGTTCACCCGAGCGCATTACCTTCGAAGGCAGTTATAATGCGCGCCCTCGCTTGTCACCCGACGGCACGAAGCTGGCAATGGTGCACCTGGACCGGGGAAACTACAGAATAGCGGTCCTCGACCTCGAGAACGACGGCTTTCTGGTGTTGTCCACCGGCCGGCAAGACGAATCGCCGAGCTTTGCGCCGAACAGCGACACGCTGATTTACGCAACGCGGCAGGGCAGGAATGGCGTTCTGGAAACGGTTTCCGCGGACGGCCTGATCAGGCAGCGCATGGGCTCGGGCCTTGCCGACGTGCGCGAACCGGTGTGGTCTCCGTTTCCGAGGCTTTAGGTAATAGTTTAGATTAAGCAATCTCGTTAACCATTTGATTTTATACTTCTAAAGGGCAGAAAAAATGAAGCAACTGAGACTTTTCCCGATTGGCTTGCTGGTGGCGTTTGCGGCAGGCTGTGCAGCGACATCGGTCCCTGATCCGGACCGCACGGAAGGCGGCGCTGACGCCAGCGGCGGCAGTGCCGGCTCGAGCGGCTACGAGGGCGATCAGGGATTCGGCGGAGAAGACGTTCCGTACGATCGCGCCGACCAGGCGATGGGCATGCTCATCTATTTCGATTTCGATCAGTCGGACCTGAAGCCGGAATACGCAGACCTCCTGTCCCGCCACGCGGACAGGTTGTCCAACAATCCACGCACCCGGGTCCGCCTGGAGGGCCACGCGGATGAGCGGGGATCGCGCGAGTACAACATCGGCCTCGGCGAGCGCCGCTCGCAGGCCGTGCGCCGAATGCTCCTTATCCAGGGCGCAACCGCGGGCCAGATTTCCACGGTCAGCTTCGGCGAGGAGCGGCCTGCGGCATTTGGCAGCGATGAAGAGTCGTACGCGTTGAACCGGCGTGTAGAGATCAAGTACCTCAACTAGGGGCCGGCAGGCGTGTTCCGACGAAAGTCCCTGGCGGTTGGCGCGCTCTTGCCCGTCCTCGTGGCGGGCTGTGCGATGGCGCCGCAAGCCGACGACCCGTTGCTCGCAAGACTCGACGAGCTCGAGCGACGGCTGGGCGCTATCGAGCGCATCCTCGCCAGCGGCAGCCTGGTCGAGCTGACCGTGCAGGCCGATGAATTGCAGCGTCGGACCAGCGCCCTGCAGGGACGCACGGAAACGCTCGAGCATGACGCCGAGGGCGCCGCCGAACGACAGCGCGAGCTCTACGCCGACCTGGATATGCGAATTCAGAATCTGGAACGCATCACGCGCGGTACGGCGCCGGTCAACGTTCTCGACGGCGGCTCGCTCGCACCCGGCCAGCTCCCGGTGCCGGGCGGCTCCGATCGCGATAATTATCAGGCCGCATTCGAGCTGCTCAAGGAACAGCGGTACGAACCGGCGGCAATGGCGTTTCAGCAATTTCTCGTCAGTTATCCGGACAGCCAGCTCGCGGACAATGCCCAATACTGGCTCGCTGAATCGTATTACGTGACGCAGAAGTATGACCAGGCACTCGACGAGTTCGAAAAAGTCATCACGCGTTATCCGACATCACGCAAGGTGCCGGACGCATTACTCAAGGTCGGGTATTGCAACTACGAGCTGGAGCGATGGAACGAGTCGCGCAAGGCGCTGGACCGGGTGCAGGCCGATTATCCCGACACGACGGCCGCACGGCTGGCGGAACAGCGCCTGAAACGGATGGCCAGCGAAGGGCAGTAAGCGGCATATGCAGCCTTGTCATTTGCAGATGGTCCGGTATGATGCCGGCCGGCACTCGCCGGGGGTATAGCTCAGTCGGTAGAGCATCGGCCTTTTAAGCCGCTGGTCCTAGGTTCGATTCCTAGTGCCCCCACCAGCATCTGCCGCTATTATTAGCGCCTTTGTTCGCGGGCAGTTCTCGACAGCAGTGGCACAGAATCGCTGGGAAGTTCACAAGTTTGGTGGCAGCAGCCTTGCCGACGCGGACTGCTTTCGGCGCGTCGCTGCTATCCTGACGAATCGGACCGGAACGCGCATCGCGGCCGTCGTGTCGGCGATGGCCGGCATGACGGACAAGCTGCTGCGCCTGGCCGTGCTCGCCGAGCAGGACGATGACGGTTTAGCTTCCGAGATTCACGGGATCGGCGAGCGTTACGCGGACACGGCACGCGAGCTCCTGAGTGGCGATGCCCGGGTCGCCCTGCTGGACCTCTGGGGCCGGGATGCCGGGGATATCGAAGACATACTGCGCTCGATCGCACAGGCGAAGTCTGCGCCCCAGAGGAGCCGTGACGTGATCGCGGGCTACGGAGAAATCTGGGCAGCCAGACTACTGGCGAGCCTGCTGGAGCAGCAGGCAGGGAGTAAACGGGGCGGCACCTGGATCGACGCACGCGAGATCGTGACGGTACGTGAGAGCGGACTCGGCCCGACGGTACTGTGGCACGAATCCAGAGAGAAATTCGCAAAAGTCATCGACCGGGATTTCCAGGGGATTGCCGTGATCACCGGATTTGTCGCCTCGGACGAGGACGGGCTTCAGACGACCCTGGGCCGTAACGGCAGCGATCACTCCGCCGCGATCTTTGCGGTGCTCGCGCATGCCACCGAACTGAGCATCTGGAGCGACGTCGACGGCATCATGAGCGCGGATCCCAACAAGGTGCCCGAGGCGCGCGTCATCGAGCAGCTCTCCTACAGCGAGGCGATGGAACTGGCGTATTTCGGGGCACGGATATTGCACCCGCAAACACTTGGGCCGGCCGTCGAAAACAACATACCGATCGTGATTCGAAACAGCTTCGATCCCGATCATCCGGGCAGCCGCATCGTCGCCGAGGCGGGTCCCGGCGAGCAGATCAAAGGCATCACGGCGGTCGGCGATATGGCGCTGGTCAATCTGGAAGGCTCCGGCATGATCGGTGTCCCCGGAACCGCCGACCGGCTCTTCGCCGCATTGAAAAAGGCCGGGGTGTCGGTGACCCTGATATCCCAGGCAAGCTCCGAACACTCGATCTGCATCGCGGTGCCGCAGGAACTCGCCGACCGTGCAAGAGACGTCATCAGTGATGCATTCTCCGACGAGCTGAGCAGCGGCCAGATCCAGAGCGTCGATACGACTGACGCCCAGAGCATCGTCGCCGTAGTGGGCGATGCCATGGCCGGAACCCCGGGCCTGGCGGCGAAATTCTTCGGCACACTCGGCCGTGCCGGCATCAACGTTCGGGCGATCGCGCAGGGAGCATCCGAGCGCAACATCTCGGCAGTAGTCGATTCAGACGATGTAGTCCGGGCGCTTCGGGCCGCGCACTCCGGCTTTTATCTTTCCTCCAAGACCATTTCCATCGGTCTCATCGGTCCGGGAACGGTTGGCGGCACGCTGTTGGAACAGATTCAGAAACAGAGCGAGCGCTTGCTTGACGATTTCAATCTCGATCTCAGGGTACGGGCGATCGCACGATCCGGAAAAATGTTGCTGGACCAGCGGCGCATCCCGCTGCAATCGTGGCGGGAAAAAATTGAGGGCTCGGGAGAGCCTCTCGACATCGATCGATTCGAGACCCATGTGCACGCGGATCATTTGCCGCATGCAGTCATCATCGACTGTACTGCCAGCGAATCCATAGCCCGGCGATATGCGGGCTGGCTGGAAAAGGGCATACACGTCATCACGCCGAACAAGAAAGCCTTCAGCAGCGATTATCCGTATTACGAGTCGATCCGCGACAGCGCGAAGGACGGTAGCTCACATTACTTGTATGAAACGACGGTCGGCGCGGCATTACCGGTCATCAGCACGCTGCGTGACCTCGTCGGTACCGGCGATCAGATTCGGTCCGTCCAGGGAATCCTGTCCGGTACGCTTGCCTACCTCTTCAATGTCTACGACGGGTCGCGCCCGTTTTCCGAGATTGTCCGGCAGGCGCGGGAGAGCGGCTACACCGAACCCGACCCGCGCGACGATCTCTCGGGCCTGGACGTGGCAAGAAAGCTCACTATCCTCGCGCGAGAGCTCGGACAGCAGATCGAGATCGGCGACTTCGCCGTCGAGAATCTCGTTGCGCCCGATCTGCGCGGGCTGAGTATCGACAAGTTTTTCGAGGCGCTGCCGCGCATCGATAACCACATGCTCGAGCTCTTCCTGGATGCGCAAAGCAAAGGCCGCAAGCTTCGATACGTCGCCAGATTGGATGCCTGCGGCACCGCGTCCGTGGGCCTGGACATGGTAGACGAGCAACATCCGTTCAGTAATATCAATCTGACCGATAACATCGTGCAATTCGCTACAGAGAGGTACTGGGCAAACCCCCTGGTCGTGCAGGGACCCGGCGCGGGTCCGGCCGTCACCGCGGGAGGCGTGTTCGCGGAGTTGCTGCGCCTTGCCAGCTATCTCGGCGGTGGCGACTGAGATGAGCAACCCTTCCGCGGCAACAGCCTTTGCGCCGGCCTCGATAGGCAATGTCGGGGTCGGCTTCGATATGCTTGGGCTCGCAGTTGCCGGGGTCGGCGACCGTGTCACCGCGCAGCGCAGCGGCAAGCCTGGCGTCAGCATCGTCGAGGTCCGCGATCTCGACGGCGAAATCCACCCGTCTCTCTCCACCGAGACCGACCACAACACGGCGTCGATAGCGGCGCAGGCGCTCTGGTCGGCGCACGGCGGCTCGACCGGTGTCGAACTGCTGATTCGAAAGGGCGTACCGCTACAGTCCGGCATGGGCAGCTCTGCTGCATCCGCCGTCGCGGCGACGGTGGCCACGAATGCCTTGCTGCCGGAACCGCTGGTCCACGAAGACCTGTTGCCGTTCGCACTGCAGGGAGAGGCATTCGCGAGCGGCGGCGGGCATGCCGACAACGTCGCACCGAGTCTGCTGGGGGGGCTGGTGTTGTGCCCGACCGTTCTGCTGCCGCGGACCGCGCAGCTGAAAACACCCACCGGCGTCTCCAGCGTACTGGTGCATCCGGAATTGCAGATCAATACTGCGCAATCCCGTCCCAACCTCGCCACCAACTATACGTTGGATCAATGGCTGTCCCAGCAGGGCTACCTGGCGGGCTTCATCGCGGCGTGCGCCGCCGATGACCACGATCTGATTCGCCGGACCCTGCATGACGTCATCATCGAACCCCAACGCGCCAAGGCCGTTGCGTGCTTCGACGCCGTCAAGGAAGCCGCGTTGGCGGCGGGAGCGCTCGGTGCGTCAATATCCGGCAGCGGGCCGAGCATTTTTGCGCTGAGTGCGGAATCGAATGCCGCCGGAGTCTCGAGCGCCATGGCACAGGCGTGTCGCAGGTTCGGTCTCGACTGCCAGTCCTGGGTCAGTCCGATGACGGCACCCGGAGCGCACGTAGAAGACAGCCAGTGAACTATTCAAGCACGCGCGGCGACGCGCCGGTGACGCTCGAGCATGCACTCCTGAGCGGGATCGCAGCCGATGGCGGGCTGTACCTGCCCGCGGCCCTGCCGGCGTTTCGGGCGGACGACTTCACCGGGGCCGACACGATGCCCGACATCGCGACAATCCTGCTGAGACCGTTTTTCGATGATTCCCGGCTGGCAGTAGAGCTACAGAGTATCCTGACAGAGACGTTCGCCTTTCCGATTCCGGTGACGCCGCTGCCGGTCGAAAAGGGCAGTGCGGCGCTGCTGGAACTGTTTCACGGTCCGACCGCGGCGTTCAAGGACGTGGGCGCGGGTTTCCTCGCAGCGTGTCTGTCCCGTCTCGAAGGAGAGGCGAGCAAGCCCCTGACGATTCTCGTCGCCACGTCGGGCGACACGGGTGGGGCCGTCGCCGCGGCCTTCAACGAGCGGCCCGGCATTCGTGTCGTCGTGCTCTTCCCCGAGGGCCGGGTCTCGGCGCGCCAGGCGCATCAGCTGACCTGCTGGGGAGACAATGTCCTGTCACTTGGCGTGCGGGGTTCTTTCGATGATTGTCAGGCAATGGTCAAGTCGGCGATGGCCGACAGCTCGCTTGGCGATCAGTATCGCTTCAGCTCGGCGAACAGCATCAACATCGGGCGGCTTCTGCCGCAATGCACCTACTACGCGGCCGCCGGCCTGGAGCGCTGGCGTGAAACGGGACGCAAACCCGGCTTCATCGTACCCACAGGCAACCTGGGCAACGCGCTCGCCTGCATCATGGCGCGAGAAATGGGCCTGCCGATCGGCGAAATCGTGCTCGCCACGAACGCGAACCGGATAATCGCCGACTACCTGGCCGGCTCGGAATGGCTGCCACGGGAGAGCATCCCGACGCTGGCCTCGGCAATGGATGTCGGCAATCCGAGCAATATGGAGCGGCTGACAAACCTGCTGGGTGATGCCGAGTCGCTCAGGGAGCAAATCCGCGTCGAGACGGTCAGTGACCGGGAGATCGAGCAGCAGATCAAACACGTCCATGCCCGATTCGGACTCGCGATCTGCCCGCACACGGCGACCGCTGCACACGCTTACGCGAAGCTGGGCTCGGCGGAGCGGGAAGCCGGTGACTGGATCATTGTCGCCACCGCACACCCGGCCAAGTTCGAGCTGACCGTGGAGCCCCTGATCGGCGAAACACTCGCCCTGCCGGACTCGTTACAAAAAATCCGGTCGCGCCCGAGCCGCTTCGTGTCCATCGAAGCCGACACGGGCTCGTTGGAGCAGGCGCTGCACGCTCGATTTCATCTTGACGAGGCCGCACAGGCGGGTGATAAATAGCGCCGATGAGTGATTTCCTTGCCGCTGATTCCCCCGGAACCTACCTGCTTCCGCTCCTGCTCGTCGCTCTATTGCTGGCGCTGCTCGCCGTCTATCGACGGCGCCACAGAAAGGTACGAAGGCTCAGGAAGGTCTTTGCCGCGATCGGCTTCGATCGCATCGACGGGCTTCTGATTCCGAGCGCCGACGAGGGCGAGATCCAGGTCGATCATCTGCTCCTCACGTCCGAGGGGCTGCTGATCGTGGACATCAAGGATGTCAACGGCGCAGTTTTCGGCAGCGACAAAATGCAGGACTGGACCGTGATCAGCGACGACCATCGCTTCACCTTCGCCAACCCACAGCATGCTCTGTACGATCGCATTGCGGCGGTGCGCCAGATTGTGCGCCAGGTGCCGGTGGCCGGCCGGATACTCTTTCTCGACGACGCAGAATTTACGAAAGGCATGCCGGGCCTGGTCTGCACGCTTGACAGCCTGCTCGATGAATTTCTCGAGAAGAACCGATCGGTCGGCAAAGTAAAGGTCGAAGCATTCAAGCCGCACTGGGACCTCATCCGCGATGCGGCGGTATCGGCCCGGCCCGGCCGCAAATCCAAGCG
>JBHHWI010000004.1:0-59348 GCA_046756445.1 Woeseia sp.
TGCTCGGCGACGATGCTTTTTACTTGCGCTTCAATACTGCTCATAGTGTTCGCTTCTCCTATAGGGAAGAGACTTCGAAAAAACCGATCCGGATCTCTGTGGAGCCGGCATTTATTAACCGATCACGCCGCCGAACCTGCCCCTCAAATAAGAGATTCTGCGGCGTAAGTTCTTGATAATTCAAGCCCCAACCAAGCCGTGGCACGGTATTGTATGTGAATCTTTTTTGGCAATCTAGAAGCCCGCCGGGCATTTCTCGGACCCCGATCAGTCCATCAGCATGCCGCCGTTGACGTGCAGGGTCTCCCCGGTGACATAGGCCGCCGCGTCCGAGGCCAGAAATACAACGGAATCGGCGATATCGCGCGCCTCGCCGAGCCGGCCCAGCGGCACCTGCGAGAGCATTCCGGCGCGTTGCTCTTCCGGAAGTACGCGCGTCATGTCCGTATCGATAAAACCCGGCGCAACCACGTTCACGGTGATGTTTCGGGACCCGACCTCGCGCGCCAGGGATTTCGAAAACCCGATGATGCCGGCTTTTGCGGCCGCATAGTTCGCCTGACCGGCGTTTCCCATTAAACCGATGACCGAAGCGATGTTGACAATCCTGCCGCGCTTCGCCTTGATCATGCCCCGGAGCGTTGCCTTGCAGACTCTGAAGACGCCGCTCAGATTCGTGGAAATCACGGCATCCCACTCTTCCGCCTTCATGCGAAGCAGAAGGTTGTCCCTGGTGATTCCGGCGTTGTTGACCACGATCGTCGGCGGTCCTTCCCTGGCCTGGAGGTCGTTGACCAGGGCCTTGACCGAATCGTCACTGGCGATGTCGAGGACTGCGCCGCGGCCGCTCGATTCGAGCGCGGTGGTAATCTTGTTCGCCCCCGCCTCGCTGGTCGCCGTGCCAATGACCGTCGCGCCTGCCGCCGCAAGTGCATTTGCTATTTCCGCCCCGATACCTCTGGATGCGCCTGTTACCAGAGCCACCTGTCCTTTCAGCAGGTCAGACGCGAATACATAATTCATGATGAATATTCCTCACTGTAAACAGGCCGTGACCGCCGCTGGCGAATCCAGGCATGCACTCGTTACGCTCCTGTCAATGCGGCGAGTCAGGCCGGCAAGGACCCGACCGGGGCCACACTCGATGATTGTGCTTGCACCCTGTTCGATCATCCGTTCAATCGTTTCAGACCATCGAACCGGACAGAACAGTTGCCGTTTCAGGCCGTCGCGAATCCGTTCTGCACTTTCATACACGACGACGTCGGCGTTGTTGATCACCGGTATCGAAGGCGCGCAGAATTCCGCTCCTGCGAGTGTTTCAGCCAGCTTTTCGGCCGCAGCTTGCATGAGTCTGGAATGCGCAGGCACACTGACGGCGAGCAGCAACGCACGCCTGGCACCGGAGTTCCTGGCCAGTTCGGCGGCGCGTTCCACGGCGGATCGATGCCCTGCAATGACAACCTGCCCCGGTGAATTGAAGTTTACGGCCTGCACGACATCGCCCTGCTCTGAATCGCTGCATACGCCTCGCACCGTCTCCTCGTCGAGGCCGAGGATCGCGGCCATTGCGCCCTCGCCCGCAGGCACGGCCTGTTGCATGAGCTCCGCCCGGGTCCTGACCAGACGCACCGCTTCGGGGAATCGAATGGCGCCCGCACAAACCAGGGCCGCGTACTCGCCGAGACTGTGCCCGGCCACCTGTGCCGGATCTTCTCCGCCCGATTCCTTCCAGACTCGCCAGGCTGCAACGCCCGCCGTCAACATCGCCGGCTGAGTGACGGCCGTCTCGTCCAGTCTCTCCTTCGGGCCGTCCTGCACGAGTTGCCAGAGATCGTAGCCGAGCTGCTCGCTCGCCTCCTGATAGGTCGCCCGGACCTGCGGAAAGTCGGCGGCGAGATCGGCCTGCATCGCGATCGATTGCGATCCCTGACCGGGAAAAACAAAAGCAAGCGTCACAATTCTTCTTTCTTATTTCGCCTGAAGTGGACGCGGATTATAGCAGCAGCGGCGATGGCGCCCGCCAGCACCCCGTACAGATGTGAATTGACCACGACTTCGCCGCCCGCGGATTCTTCCGAGCCGGGTAAGGGCCCCGCCAGTTGTTCGACGACAATTTTTCCGAGAACGACAACTGCGACGATCACCATCTCACGCGGCGCCGCCTTGAGCCCGACGACGACGCCGGCAGCCAGCATTGCATGCAGCAGACCGGACATGCCGACGTACCAGACGAGTTGATCGTCGAAGTACAAAAGCCCCGCATCGACGCCTGCAATCGATACGGCGATGACCACCAGCCACTGCCTGAGGTTGAGATGCACGCCGACGAGCAACCACACCAGAATGAGTCCGAGTCCGTTGAGTATGTAATGACTGGTGCCGAGGTGAACGAAATGCCCACTCAGAAGTCGCCAGATCTGGCCACCGAAAATTGCCGCGCGATCGAAGCGCAAACCGGCGCGACCGGGGTCGCCGAGCAGCTCGAAGACTCCGCTTGAAGCGATCATTACGGCGGGCAACCACCACGATGAGACGCGTCGCGGAACGGCAAACCTCGAGCGATTACGATCTTGGCCTAACCCCATGTTTGATATACTGGCGTTTAATCTGCTTGTGAGTCAACGCGGAGCAATACAGTGACACAACGCGGTTTCACGCTGATCGAGATCATGGTCGTCGTGGTCATCCTGGGAATCCTGGCGGCTATCGTGGCGCCGAACGTCATCGGCAGAATCGATGATGCACGAGCCGCAAGGGTCCAGCAGGACTTGCGTGGCATCGAGAACGCGCTGAAATTCTATCGGCTGGACAATTTCGCCTATCCGACCAGCGAGCAGGGACTCGAGGCATTGGTGACCAGACCGGCCGACCCGAACATCAAGAACTGGAAAGACGGGGGTTACCTCGACAGGCTGCCCAGGGATCCCTGGGGTAATGCGTATCAGTATCTCAGTCCGGGCACTCACGGTGAAATCGACGTCTACACGCTCGGCCGGGACGGCCGGCCAGGTGGCGAAGGTGTCGATGCCGATACAGGAAACTGGGACCTGGAATAATATGGCCAGTCGCGACGGCGGCTTCACGCTGATCGAAGTACTGGTCGTCGTCGTGATCATCGGCATCATCAGCGCGGTCGTCGTCATTGGCCTGGGTAATGTCGGCGACGATCGAGATCTACGCCACGAAGCGAGGCGCCTCACAACGCTTATCGAAACAGCTTCGGACGAAGCTGCGCTCCAGGGCCGGGACTTCGGACTGGAGATTCTTCAAACGGGATACCGGTTCGTCGAGTACGATGCCCTGACCGATCAGTGGAGTGAGATCTCCGGCGACGATATCATGCGGCCGCGATCTTTGGCCGAGGATACGGAATTCGAGTTATTCCTGGAGGACAGGCGTGTGCTCCTGGATATCGATGCGGCGGACATCCCGCGCGAAGACGATGAAGGAGACGCTCAAGCGGGTTACCTGCCGCACGTTCTCATCCTGTCCAGTGGAGACATGACGCCATTCGATCTGGAACTCCTCCGCTCGACGGACCGCGCCAGAGTTTCCCTGAGCGTGTCGGCAGACGGCGAGGTCAGCTTGGGCAATGATGACGACGAGCAGCGTTAGAAAATCGGGCGGCTTTACCCTTATCGAGGTCATGGTTGCCATGGCCATAGCAGCTCTCGGGCTTGCTGCGGTAGCCGCGGCAGTCAGCCAGATGGTCGACGCCGGCAGCGCCATGCGACAACGTACCTACGCGAGCTGGATTGCGCAAAACAGGATCGCGGAGTTACGCCTCGCAAACGTCGTGCCGGAAGTCAGCGAGACCTCGGGTGACGTCATCTTCGCCGATCGCGAATGGCTCTGGCGCGCGACGATTTCGGAAACGGGCGTCGAGAACCTGTTCCGCGTCGACGTACAAGTCGGTCTTCCGGAGGGTCAGGAAAATATCCGTACGGTCACCGGTTTTATCGGCGAGCCCGGCGTGCCGGGCCAGAGCAATCTCGTCTGGGTACGGAACTCCCTCGCCGTCGGTGAACGCGAATGACGATTCGGGTACAGCAGGCGTTCACGCTGATCGAGGTGCTGGTCGCACTGGCCGTATTCGGCATCCTGGCGGCGTTTGCATACGGCGCATTGAGCCAGACGATCCTCAGCGCGGAGATGCTCAACGAACGAATGGACCGCTTGCAGGCCATTCAAAGGAGTATGCGGTTCCTCAGCCAGGACTTTATTCAGCTTTCTCCGCGGCCGGTGCGCGGCGAGCTCGGCGATTCGATGGATCCCGCCCTCTTGACCGGTATTCAGTCGGAATTCGCGCTCGAACTGACGCATGGCGGCTGGAGCAATCCTGCGGTATTGCCGCGCGGGACGCTGCAGCGCGCGGCATACAAGCTCGAAGACGATGAACTCCTGCGATATTACTGGACGGTGCTCGACCGCACTCTGGTCAACGAGCCCTATCGCGTGACGATTCTCGACGGCGTGGAGAGCCTCACGTTTCGGTACCTGCTCGACAGCGGCGACTGGACGGAACAATGGCCGACACCGGCCATGCCGGGACCGCTGGGCCTGCGCCAGAGGCCCAGGGCGGTCGAAATCCTGTTAACGCTTGCCGATGAAGGCGAAATCCGGCGCATCGTGGAGATCGCGCCGTGAGAAGACGCGGGACAAACCGCGGCGTCGCGCTGATTACCGCGATGCTCATCACGGCGCTGGCCGGCATGGTTGCCGCAAACCTCGCCTGGGACAACGCGCTGGATATCCGTCGCACGATGGTGCTTCTGAATCATGAACAGGCGGTACAGGTCGCACTCGGCGCCGAAAGCTGGGTAATCGGCATCCTCCATCAGGACCTGACGGACAGCGACACGGACCATCTCGGCGAAATCTGGGCGATCGAATTGCCCGGCCTTCCCATCGACGGCGGCGACCTGACCGGGAATGTCCAGGACCTGCAAGGTCGCTTTAACGTCAATAATCTGATCGACGACAACGGTGAAGTCGTCGAGGAATCGCTGGAACGCTTTCAGCGATTATTGAGCGCTCTCGATCTCGATCCGCGCTTCGCCGGCCTGGCCGCCGATTGGATTGACGCCAACATCGATGCCGCGTTTCCGGACGGAGCCGAAGATGCGATCTATACAGGCGTGACGCCGCCTTACCGCAGCGCCAACCAGAGCCTCACGAGCGCAAGCGAACTGGCGGCTCTGGAGGGCATGGACCGTCAGACCTTCAGCATTCTGCGTCCGCATATAACGGCCCTTCCCGGCCGGACCCGCGTCAACGTGAATACGGCAACCGGGCCTGTACTGCAATCGCTGGACGAAAAGATTTCCGGCACGGATGTCGAAAGCCTGCTCGCCGAACGTGAAGGCGCCGGATTTGCCGATATTCAGACGGCCTTCTCGACTCTGGTCACACCGGATGTGCTAAATACGCTCGATGAATCGACAAATTATTTTCAATTGAAGGTCGTGGTGCGGATCGACAAGGTCAGGGTCACTTTGTACAGTGTGCTGCAGCGCGGAGCACAGGGCAATGTTACGCCCATACTGCGGAGCTTCGGAACCACCTGAGCATGGCGGAATTCCTGGTCATTCGAATTGGCGAGACTGCCGACGAGCTTGCGCACTGGATAGCGGTCGACGCGACCGGCGCGCGCCGTAGCACGCCGGTGACCGGGCCTCTGAGCGCGGCCGCTGCCGAGGTTCAGGATCGTACAGTCATTGTCCTCGTTCCGGGCGCGGAAGTTCTCACCACCTGCGTCGACATTCCGGTCAGGGGTGGTGCGAAGCTCCAGGCGGCTCTGCCCTACGCGCTCGAAGAACAGCTTGCAGAGGACATCGACGAGCTGCACTTTGCATCCGGCGCGCGAAGAAGCAGCGGAAATATCCCGGTGGCCATCGTCGGTCGCGAGCGACTCGCCGGATGGATCGAATGGCTGACCGAAGCCGGCATTCAGCCATCGTCGATGATTCCGGAGAATTACGGGCTCGCGCGCATACCGGGCACGATCAGCCTGCTTGTCGCCGAGGGCCAGGTAATGATCAATGACGGCGCCGACACCGAGCTCATCATGCAAGGCGTCAGCCCGGGTGATGCGCTGGCGGCGATAGGCGCGCTGGATGACAGCGCGGCCGGCGAAGACCCGGAGCAAGGCGAATCGGCGTTGCCGGCAATGCCGAGACATGTACTGGTCTATTGCGAGCCGGAAGACGAGGAACGTCACCAGCACGATTGGCTGGCCATCCGGCACGAGATGGAAAGCGTGGACGTCAACCTGCTGCCCGACGGCGTCATGCCCCGACTGGCAGTCACGGTAGCAACGGGCGCCGGCGTCGATCTGCTGCAGGGCGATTTCGGCGCCAACACCGAATACTCGGGCCTGCTCAATCGCTGGCGTTACGCGGCTGTTCTGCTGATTGCCTTCGGCGTTGTCGGGATTGCCGCCAAAGCGACCGACTATGTCCTTCTGAAAAACGAGGAAGCCGAACTGAAAGAGCAGTTCGAGGCAGAATACCGGCAGCTTGCACCCGGCGGCGCCACCGTGGAGGACCCTGCCCGGCTCGTCGCCTCGCTGAAATCGAGGGCCGGGACGGCAGGAACAGCACCCCTGTTCCTCCAGTCTCTCGAGCAGCTCAGCCGCGCGCTGCACCAGAACGCGGATGCGCGGATCGAGGTGATCAGTTATCGGGCCGGCGTCGTGGACATTCGCCTGAGCGCGCCCGATGTGTCGACGCTGGACAGGATTCAGCGCGTTGTCGGCGAAAACGGGCAATTCCAGGCCTCCATCCAGTCGACAGACCAGCAAGGCGAGAGCTGGAGCAGCCGCATGCAAATAAGGTCCAGCGCCGAATGAAGAGCTGGTTCGACTCATTGCAGGCCCGCGAGCGTGTGTTCGTACTTACCGCCGCAGTGTTTCTGATTCTTGCGGTTGTCTATCTCGGTCTGTGGATGCCCCTCGATCGCGGGCAGAAGAGACTTTCGCTCAGTGTCGATACCTGGAAGCTTGCGCTCGCCGAACTCCGGCCTTTGAAAGGTCAGTTGCAGAACGGGGGAGCGCGACCAACGCAGATCGCGGGAACCAACCAGTCACTGGTCGTTATCATAGACAACACGCTGAGGGAGCGCGGTCTGACCAGCTCGCTGCAGCGCAGTCAACCAACGGCCGGTGACGGCATCCGGGTTGAATTCGACAACATTGCGTTCGACGACCTGGTTCTGTGGCTCGGCGACCTGAGCGCACGATACGGGCTGCAGGTCTCCCGGGGCAGTTTTTCCGATGCCCGTGACGGCGAGGGACGCGTCGATTCAACCGTGACCCTGGAAAGATCCTGAACGTGAGACATCGAGGGCGCCTGATACTTGCGGGAATCGTGACCCTGGTGATCGGGCTTGTCGTCACCTTTCCTGCCAGGGTCGCCTACCGGTGGTTCGCGCCGCCGGAATTAAGGCTCGCCGGCATCAGCGGGTCCGTTTGGCGCGGTACCGCCTCACGCGGTCAGGCCGCCGGCATCTATCTGACGAACGTCGCCTGGGATTTCAAGCCGCTCGCCTTGCTGGCCGGAGAGCTTGCATTCTCGACCCGCAGCAACCCGGCGTCCGGGTTTCTCGACGCCGAGGTCGCCGTCGGCATCGGCGGCGACGTTACGATGTCGGATGTCACGGGTGCGGTGTCACTGGTCTCACTGGCCGGGGCGTTTCCATTGAGCGGCGTCGAGGGAGACGTCAGCCTCCGATTCGAGGAACTCGTGATCGAAGGGGGGTTGCCGGTCGGGGCGACCGGTACCGTCAGTATCGCGAATCTCGTTTCCCGTTACCTGTCTCCCACCACGCTCGGCGATTACCGCGCGCAATTTCGCACCGCGGACGACGGTATTTCCGGCGCCGTGGAAGCCGTCAGCGGCGTTCTCGAGCTCGACGGGACCATCAGGCTCATGCCGGACCGGACCTATCAATTGATCGGCGAGGTTGCGGCCAGGCCCGGCGCCCCCGCCGCCGTCGTGCGGCAGCTCGAGTATCTGGGATCGCCCAATTCGCGTGGCCGACGCGAGTTCCGGATAGAGGGGCAGCTCTAGCCTGAACATTGCACGAGAGTCCGGGATTATGGGCGCGAGATCGTTGTGGCTGACACCGCTCTGGACCGAGAGCCATAGCGGGCTATGGCTCGAGGGAAGAGCCAGTCAGGCGCAACGAGATCCGGCCACAATCCGGACAGCCAGTGAAATCGACAAGGTGTCAGCATTCGGGTTTTCGTCATCCGTATTGAAATCATAACGTTGTCAATGATCTCGGGCGGTCTCGTGCAATATTCAGGCTAGCCCCGCGATACTTCCCGGAATCTCTGCAGCAGGGGAAAATACAGGGCTACCCGAACGGGTGTGCCCGCCAGACTCTCGTACAGTCGCGCGTATTTCTCGAGCTGCGCCCGGTAGCGCTCCTCTTCCTGGTCGAGAAAACTGTCCAGGTCTCCGCCCTCGTGTGCACTGGTCTTGTAGTCAATGATCCAGTGCACGCCGTCGTCGTCAATCCGCACCCGGTCTATCAGAACAGACTCTACCCTGCCGTCCACGATCCCCGTAACGGGCAGCTCGGCCCTCCCCTCACCGTACACGCACCACAGTCCCTTCGGATCGTTCAGGATGCCTCGTAAGGCCATGTCGACGCGATCACAGACTTCGCCGATTTCGGCCGACGGCACACCAAGCCTGTCGGACCAGCGCTCACTGATCGCCCGTAGCCGGGCCAGATTGTCGGACTCGAGCTCCAGGTCCCCGTCGGCGGCTTTTTGCAGCCACCGGTGGACAAGCGTCCCTGCGTGACGGGCGCTGCTGCCGACCCAGTCGAATTCGATTTGCTGTTCCCGAGACCTGCCACTTGCGGCTGACGATTGAGGGTGTGCCGGAAGCTCAGGTGCGTCCGGCAATGTCCAGGGATCCGAGAACCGGCGCAATGTTGGTTCGACCAGCATTTCCCGGTCCTCGCCATCGATCGATCCGGATTCGGCCCTGAATCTGTCCTCGAAAGCCGAATGCACTGACGGCCAGATTCGATGCAGCAGACTGCCGGCGCGGGGGGGTCGAATACCATCGGCCGTGAACTCGACGTGCCCGATCAAGTGCAGCGATCGCTTCGCTCTCGTGCAGGCAACGTACAGCAGCCGGTCCTGTTCATGGTTATTTTTTTCACGTTCGGAGAATTCAATGAACCGGTGCAATGGATCGCTTTCGAGAACTGACTTCGGACCGATCGGGCTGATGATCATGTTGCCGGCTTCATCGTCGCCCGGAACGTTCAGCCAGCTCAGGACGGACTTCCGGCTGATCGAGGGAATCCTGCCGAGCCCGTACAGGATTACATGGTCGAATTCCAGCCCTTTCGCCCTGTGCATTGTCAGGACCTGCAACCGGCAGCCCTGGGCTGCGCTGTTCGACACACGCTCTTCGTCCAGGCGCGATTCGAGATCCGCGATGTCGGCCAGAGTGCCGGCAGATTCATACCTCTCCAGAACATCGAGGAATCGATAAATGTATTCGACTTCCTCTGCGCTGGTGAGTATTGCCGGCCCGCCCAGGGCAAACCAGGCTGCTTCCACCCGGTCTCTCAGTGACTGAGTCGCATTCGCGCTGAGGTGCGGTTTCATCGTTCGTACGAACTGGTTCACTCTTGACCGCGACCCGTCACCAAGCCGGGCAATCAGGTCTTCCCGCTGCAACAGGCCCCAGACAGTGCCGTGTGCATCGTCTTTGACGATGCCGTACATATCCTGCCACTTCAGACCGACCCAGGGGCCACGTAACAGGCCAAGCCAGGCAATCCGGTCACCGAAATGACACAGCGCTCTTGTCAGGGCCAGAATATCGATGATTTCCGGCAGGTCCGTCAGCTTGTCGATTTCCACGGCATGGTATTCGATTCTTGCTCGTCGCAGCCCTGCGAGCAGCATCGGCAGGTGCGACCGGCTGCGCACGAGCACCGCGGTCGTTTCCTGTTCGGCGCCGTCCAGACACTCCCGAACGACACCGACACCGGCATCCGCTTCGAGGAGAGGGCTGCTGCCGAAGACCGGGTGAATTTCGGTCCTGCCCTCGCCCGCGTGCTCGCCGACAGCAACGGAATCTGCATAGGCAATAGCGCCGACCGAGATATCATCGCTTGCAGGCATCATCCGCGGAAACGTCTCGTTGAACCAGTGAACGAGGTTCTCGCCGGAACGGAAGTTTTGCCGGATCAGCAGGGCACGCAGCTCCACTCCGCCGATGCCCTGATTTCTCGCGACCAGAAATTGCCCTACCTCGGCATCGCGAAACCGGTAAATCGATTGCATCGGATCACCGACGCAGAATAGCGTTCTTCCATCACCTTGCCGCCACCCTTCGACGAGTTTTACCAGCATACGATACTGGGCAATGGAGGTATCCTGCATTTCATCGACCAGAAGATGATTGATCTGATAGTCGAGCAAGAGGGCCATTTCACCCGGATCGTCTGCTTTGCCGAGCGCCCTATCCGCAGCCAACGCCACCTCGATGTGGTCGGCAACACCGCGTTCGGCGAACAGGCGGCGCATTTCCGTGACCGCCAGCGGCAGGACATTGAACAATGCGAGCAGTACTTCCCATTGCTCGTCGCTGAAATTTTCCGGCGGCAACATCCGTACGCCGTTCAGCCCGTTTCGCAGCTCGTCCAGTTCGTACAAATCGGCGAGGAGTTCGAGAAACGCCTTTCTTTCACCGTCGTCTTGGGGCGGAAAGCCGTCGTTTATTGTTACAGTCCTGCGCCAGGTGCCCTTGCGTGTGAGGAGTAAACCGGCAATACCGTTCCACGACGCCAACGCTTCAGGTCTCGCCGCCGGGAACTCGTCACGGCCGGCCAGTACCGCCAGCGGGTGTTCGGCGTCTCGGTTCCGGGAGTTTTCCCCGGCATACGCTGCCAGACTTGCCAACCGCCCGGTCAGGCCCTCGGGAATCATGGCCCGGACTGCTTCCAATCGTTCCGTTATCAGATCGCGCAGTCGTCGTTCAAGATTCTCGCGAACCACGCGGGCATCACCGCTGCTCAGCTCTCCGCTGCCGACTATCGGCAACCATTGGTCGCGCTTTTTGAGCATGCGCGCAACATGGTCGACATAGGCTCCGGTGTTGTTGTCCAGGTGTTTCAGGACTCGCTCGACTGCGCCTCCCTGCACGTCGGAACTCGCGAGCCAGTCCAAGGTTGCTTCTGCGGCCGCGCCGTATATCTCAGTCATTTCCGCATCGGAAAGTGTGACCGGCGCGCCGCCCAGCGCGGAACTGAATGGCAAGGACCTCGCGATACCGGTATTCAGACCGTCCAAGGTCTGAATTCGCATGCGGTGCGGAAACTCGGTCAGACTCCAGCCGAGTTCGCGGTCACGATCGAGCACGGCCCTGGCAGCGTTGAAGGTGACCGTCTCATGTGCCTCTACGGGCGCCTCACCGCCTTCGGCATGCCGCAGAGCTGCAAGCGCGCGAAGCCGCATCTCCGCGGCTGCCTTGCGGGTAAACGTTATCGCGACGACCTCCTCCGGATTCTTGACGATCGCCAGCAGTCTCAGGTATCGCTGTATCAGCAACTCCGTTTTGCCGGAGCCTGCGGGCGCCTGGACAATGTATGACCGGGTGATGTCGAGGGCGTCGCGGCGGGCGCTTCGGTCCGAGGCTGTCAGGCGGCCATCGTCAACCACGTCTTCTTTCCTCGAAGCGGCACAATATATTCAGCGGTCTCGCGTCACTCGTTCCCAGATTGAGATTGATCCTCGAGTCCCCCGCCGCAATCTGTCTCATTGCCCGGGCCACCTTCTCTCGCCAGGCGGACAGTCGCTCCGGCCACTGCCCGGCGCGCCTGGAATCCCATTCCTCGCTGCCGCCCGCGCTGTCGTAGTCGATGGAATGACCGCCAAGATTGATCAGTGCCAAAGCGCCGATGGTTTCATCGATTGCGCAGGCATAAACGGCGAGCTGCAGCTCCTTGATATCACCGGAGCGGTCCACCAGGTTTCTCTTGCGACCGGACTTGTAGTCCGCGATCAGCAGCGAATCGTCGCAGAGACGATCGATGCGATCGGGCCGGATCCTCAGTTGCAGCCCGAATCGCCGGTATTCGAGATCGCGCTCGACACTTTCCACCTGAAACGTCGACCGTCGCGCCTCCCCGGCAATGAACTCATACAGAAGGGCGCACAGCCGCTCTTGCTCGAGCTCGAGTATTCGGCGCAGGACTCCGTCAGCATGCAAGAGCAGTTCATGCAGCGCCGAATCGATGGCTTGCCTGATGCGTCTCCGCGGGTCGCTACTGATCCACTGACGGACTTCGGCCTGAGACGGCTTGTCCGCGTACAGCGCGTGCAAGGCCGCGTGGAGCAGGCTGCCGCGCATTTTCGGCGACAGGCCGGCGGCGGCGCGATCGATTTCAGTCACGCGAAGCCGGCCGAACGCGAACGCCGAGAAGGGATTTGTCACCTGCCGCTGCACGGTATAGGCGCCGCCGGCAAGCGTCTCGTCTTTTTGGACCGGTGGTGCGCTGTCGGCCTCGGCACACCCGAATCCCCGGACCGCAACCAGCCTGGCGGCATGCCAGCCCGGATCCGCCGCCACGCCCACGTTCGACCCGCTGAATCCTGCGATCAGCGGACTGGCTGTGTTTTCGGAATCCTCGATCGATCTCGCCCAGCTAAGCCGTACATGCTCAGCGCTGTGCACCAGTCGGTTCAGGACGCGACGCGAGTATTCCAGCGTGTCGTCCGGCGCCGCATCCGGCATCGAGTGCCGTCTCTGCAGCCGCCGGGAGACCAGCGCCAGCGGATGTGCCATCGGCGGCCAGGAATGTGCATCGAGGCCGGCGACCCACAGACGATCGAATCGCATGCCGGCAGCTTCGAGGGGACCCAGTAATTGCACGATCGCGGACTCGCTCTCGGGCTGAAAAAGACTGTCATTTGCCAGCCCTTCGAGGCGTCGGCTCGCCTCCGTGAACGTCATCTTCGGCCTTACGATCTCCAGTCCGGCAAGGTCGTTGAGCAGCTCCCGCCAGCGGTTGACGAGTTGAAATTCGTCGGAGGCGAGCGTGCCGGCGCCGGGCCACCCGAGCGTGCGCATCAGCTCATCGATTGTCTCCGCCCAGGCGACCGGGCTCGCCTGCCTCGGCATCTCCGAGCGGATCCTTGCAAGCCGCTCAATGCACTCGACCCATTCGATCGCATCCGCTTCGCCGGAGCGTTGTCTGAAAAGGCGCACAATGGCGCCCGGCGACCATGACCGGTCCGGCAGCCCACGCAAGCCGAGCTCCAGCCCGGATCTCCCGGCCCGGCAATCGCCGGCGATGAAGGTCGATCTCAGTAGTGGGCTGATTTCTCTGAAAGACAGGCCTCGATGCAGCCACCGCAACGCCAGGAGGGCCACGGCAATTGCCGGGTACACCGCCAGCCGCCGCCCGTAGGACGTATTGACCGCATTGCGAAGCGCAGCGCTACCATATTGCCAGCCCGGCGCGATACCTTCCCTGACATATCTTTCAGCCGCCGCGGCCTGCTGATGCAGGGCGAGATAGACGATGCCGATCTTTGCCGATGGGTTTTCGGCTAACTCACGCCGTGCCCAGGCACCGGCGGCACGGAGTTCCGCCTGCGTATCGTCGAATGACGAAACGTCCGCTTGCTCGCGGCGCTCATCCATTCCTGCTGCCGATACCGTACAACCACAATTCGCCAGGACCGAGAACAGGTGTTTCGTTGTCGGGACAAGGCGATCGAATCCCGCGTAGGTGACCGACTCCGGCGCCGGGATCGCCGAATTCACAATGAGCTCCGCGACGACGCCCGCGACTTGCGCGCTGTCGATCCAATTCCTGTCCTCAAGAATCCCGCGATATTCGCGGGCAGCCGATGCGAAGAGTCTTTCGTCGTCGCTGCGCGCCCAGCGTGTCACTTCCTCAAACGGCACTCTCCAGTCCTGAAGTCGTTGCCAGGATTGCCTGGCCTGCCGCGCGAAACTGGCTGCATTCAGCAGCTGATCGCCCGACTCCGCGGCAAGACAGTGCTCCCAGAGAATGCTGCTGGCGGTGTCGCTCAGGACAATTGGTAATGCGCTGGGGACGGCGTGGGCCGTCCGGGTCAGCCAGTCGTCCAGAAAGAGGATGTCGGGTGAAAGCCATGCCTGTCGGCCGGCAGCCAGCTTTTGATTGTCGTACTCCGATTTCAGTACGCGCGCAAGCCGTCGGCTCGCGGTAATGACAGTGCTGCGGTTGTCGACGGCGTCAGATAACCACTGATACATCTAGGCGTGCCGACCGGGCAATGTGTCAGTCCTGAAAAACACCTCCCAAGTCTGTGTCAGGATCGCCCGACAATCAAATAGCTCCTGCATCATGCAAGTTCATGATCTCGTCGTCGGAACGGCCGAGAACATCTTTCAGAACCTGCGCCGTGTGCTGTCCGAGCATGGGCGGCGCCAGCCTGTATTCGACCGGCGTGCCGGAAAACCGCACCGGGTTGGCAACGGTCGACACCTCGCCGGCCCGCGCATGTTTCAGTTTCCTGACGATGTCCCGCTCTGCTACGACCGGATCCGAAAAGACATCCTCGAGATCGTTGATCGGCCCGGCCGGAATATGCCGTGACCCGAACCGGTCCAGCCAGTAATCGCTCGATTCCGTCTCCATCCGTTCCGCGATAATGTCGATCAGTTGGTCGCGATTCTCGATGCGCGCCGGATTAGTCTCAAACCTGGCGTCCGCAGAAACCTCCGCGCAACCGAGCAACTCGCAGCAGTCGGCAAATTGTCTGTCGTTGCCGACTGCCAGCATCAGGAACCCATCCGCGGTCCGGAACGCCTGATATGGCACGATGTTGGGATGCGCGGTGCCGAGACGACCCGGCGGCTCGCCGGTCACGAGATAGTTCATGCCCTGATTGGCAAGCCAGGCCACCTGACTGTCGAACAGCGGCACGTCGATCTGCTGGCCGCGCCCGCTCTTTTGTCTGGCCCTCAGCGCTGCAAGCACTGCTGTCGTCGCGTACATCCCGGCCATGATGTCCGCGATGGCGACCCCGACTTTTGCCGGCCGACCGCCGTCGGCATCGCGTTCGCCCGTGATGCTCATCAGCCCGCCCGCCGCCTGGATCATCGCGTCATAGCCCGGCTCGCCGGACTTCGCTCCGGACTGTCCGTATGCCGAAATCGAGCAGTAGATGAGCCGCGGATTCATTGCGCAGAGCGTCTCGGCATCGAGGCCGTACCGCTCTAGCGATCCGACTCTGTAATTCTCGAGCAGGATGTCGCTCTTTTCGACGAGCTCTCGGATGATTTCCTGGCCCAGCGGATGCGCGAGATTGACCGTTACCGAGCGTTTGTTGCGATTGGCCGACTGAAAGTACGCCGCTTCCCCGGTATCGTTTCCCTCGGAATCCCGCAACCAGGGCGGGCCCCAGTGTCGCGTATCGTCGCCGACTGCGGGGCGCTCGATCTTGATGACGTCGGCGCCGTAATCGGCCAGCAGCTGCCCTGCCCAGGGGCCGGCAAGGACGCGGCTCATGTCAACGACTGTCAGTCCGTGCAGGGCTCCGTGCATGGCGGGACTCTACATGGGATACCGGCCAATAAAAACCCGGCCAACCTTTCGGTTGGCCGGGCGGGTCCGCACGGAGATTGCGGATTGCGCGACCGAATCGACCGAACGATCGTCGAATCGACTCAGTCTAGCTCCTCGACCTCGGCACCCTCGACAGGCTCGGGTTCCGGGGTCTGTTGTTCGGCCGGTTCCTTCTTGCCGAACCGAACGAGTAACCACTCTGCTTCGTCCTTGCTTACGCGCCGGATCGAAGCGATCCTCGCCCTGTCCCGGCGAGTGGAGCCGAAAACGAGCTCGTCGCCACCGTATGGACAAAGCTGGTCGTCCCTGGACACGGTCCCGATCTGGAACGTGGACCTCAGTCCCCAGGGCGGTGTCGCCAGCCGCACAAAGTAGGGCCGCTTGCCGGAGGACCAGATCAGGAGGTTCCTGTCATCCAGGACGGTATAGTCTCGGATAGTCCGGATCCAGATGCAATCCGAGCCCCGGTAGTCGAGGTCGAATTCGCGGTCCACGTCCTGCGCCCGGGCCGGGATCATAGACGATAAAACACCTAAAGTAAGGATAATAACTAGTTGTTTTAAAAGTATTTTTTTGTCCATTATTTTATCAGACAATGTGCCCGGTCGGCCCCTGTCGATGGTCCTCGTCTCCCGGATTGGACCGGGTATTTTCGCATTAAGTTCATCGCATGTCCGCAGTCATTCACGCCGATCCGGGCCGGCCGCGACCGGTCGATCCGGGTCCCTGATCCATTCGCTCCAGGAGCCGACGTAGAGGCGCGGCGCAGGAACGCCCGCCAGGCGCGCCGACAGGGCCAGGTGGCAGGCGGTAACGCCGGACCCGCACATGCCGACCCAGCTCGCCTGGTCTGCCAGCACCTTGCCCCAGCCGGCTGTCAGTTCATCCGGGCCCTTCCAGGCACCATCAGGCTGCAGGCTCTCCGAAAACGGGTGATTGACGGCGCCGGGAATGTGGCCGGCACGCCGATCGATCGGTTCCCTTTGCCCCGCGTAACGGTCGCTGTCACGGGCATCGACGATCACCGGTGCCATTCCGGTTTCCAGCAGCGAGACGAGTTCGTCAGTGGAAATGACGAGTGCTGTGTCAGGGTGCGGGGCGAAATCCGTCCGGGCGACTCTGTCGACGCTATCGGACACCGGATAACCGGCCGCACGCCAGGCCCTGTAGCCGCCGTCCAGTACCGCGACTCGTTCATGGCCGACCCAATTCAGCATCCACCACAGGCGGGCAGCTATCGCGCCGCCTGCATGATCATAGACGACGACCTGTGAGTCGTTGCCGATGCCCCAGCCGCTCAGCGTATCCGCAAATGCGGCGGGCGACGGCAGCGGATGCCGGCCGCTGGACTCGGTCACGCGCCCGGCAAGATCTTTGTCGAGGTCGGCGTACCGGGCTCCCGGAATGTGGTTCTGTCTGTACTCGACCAGACCCCTGGGCGGCTGCATGAGATCGAAACGACAATCGACGACCCGCCAGGCAGGCTCGTCGAGATGCCGCCGCAGTTCGCCGGTACTGATCAAAGTCGAATAGTCGGGCATGGCAACCTTGTACAGTGGATTGTCCTCGGAGACAATATGCCGCCCGCGGCCGGCGGCCGGCGGCAACCAGTTCGAATTTCCTTTGTAACCAGGAGAACGATTCGTGGAACGGATACTTGTTGGCCTGAAGCGTGTCGTGGATTACAACGTGCGTGTCCGCGTCAAAACCGACGGCTCCGGCGTCGACATCGACGGTGTCAAGATGAGCATCAATCCGTTCGACGAAATTGCACTCGAGGAATCGCTGCGGATCAGGGAACGTGGCGAAACGAACGAGGTCGTGGTCGTCTCGATCGGCGGCGACGAGTGCCAGCAACAACTGCGGACCGGGCTTGCAATGGGCGCCGACAGGGCCATTCTCGTCGAGACCGACCGGTCCGCGGACCCGCTGACCGGGGCAAAGATCTTTCTTGAACTGATCGACCGCGAATCGCCGGGGCTTGTCGTGCTCGGCAAGCAAGCTATCGACGACGACAACAATCAAACGGGCCAGATGCTGGCTGCCCTGTGGGGGCGTCCGCAGGCGACTTTCGCATCGAAAATCGAATTGAATGATTCAACGGCCAGGGTCACACGTGAAGTGGACGTCGGACTCGAGACAATCGACATCGACCTGCCGGCTGTCGTGACATGCGATCTTCGCCTGAACGAGCCGCGTTACGTGAAGTTGCCGGACATCATGAAGGCGAAACAGAAACCGCTCGACCGGATCAGCATGGCGGATCTCGGTGTCGATGTCGCGGCATCGATTACCGAGGTGGCATTCGAGCCACCGGAGCAACGTCAGAAGGGCATCATTGTCGAAGACGTCGCCGGACTGGTTGCCGCGCTGAAAGACAAGGGACTGGTGTAATGTCGAAGATACTGGTAATTGCAGAACATGATGGATCGTCACTCAATCCCAGCACCGCAAAGTGTCTGGCATGCGCAAGCACAATTGCCGAGGCCGACATCGATGTGGCCGTCTTCGCCGAAGACGGCGCCGATATCGCAAACGAAGCTGCCGGGCTCGATGGAGTCAGCAGGGTGCTCCTTGTCGATAATCCTGCGAATCGGTATCCCCTGGCTGCCGTCATCGCTCCGCAGCTTGTCGCGATCGCGGACGGTTACACGCACCTGCTCGGGCCCTCGACTACCTTCGGCAAAGACCTGATGCCCAGAGCGGCCGCCCTGCTGGGCGTGAGCCAGATCAGCGATATCATGGCCGTCGTCGACAGCCACAGATTCAAGCGCCCGATATATGCCGGCAACGCCGTGCTCACGGTCGAAGCGCCGGGCAACAAGACGGTCGTCGCAACGGTGCGGACGGCCTCCTTCCCGGGGGTCGGGGGCAGCGGAGATTCGGCGGCGGTCGAGCAGGTCTCTCCCGACGTCGACATTCCGGATCATACGCGCTTCGTCGAGCTCCAGGCCGGCAAGTCCGATCGGCCCGACCTGCAAACGGCTTCCAAAGTCGTCTCGGGGGGTCGCGGCGTGGGCAGCAGCGAGAACTTCGACATCATATTCAAGCTGGCCGATACGCTCGGCGCGGGAGTCGGCGCATCACGGGCAGCCGTCGATGCGGGCTATGTGCCGAACGAAATGCAGGTCGGCCAGACGGGCAAGATAATTGCGCCGCAGCTGTACATCGCCATCGGCATCTCCGGCGCGATCCAGCATCTCACCGGCATCAAGGATGCGGGCACGATCGTTGCGATCAACAAGGACGAGGACGCGCCGATATTCGAAGTGGCCGACATCGGGCTGGTCGGCGACCTTTTTCAGGTCGTGCCCGAGCTGCAGGCCGCTTTTTCCAGTTAGAGCGCAGCGAGGATCGCTTCGGCGGAACTCACATCGAATTTGCCCGGTTCCTCGACGGCGACATGCGTCGCAATACCATCGTCGACGATGATCGCGAACCGCCGGCCGCGCATCCCCATGCCGAAGCCCGAGGCGTCCGTCTCGAGTCCCAGTGCTCTCGTGTAATCACCGTTGCCATCGGCGAGCATTGAAACCTTGCTACCGACGCCGCGGTCTTTTCCCCAGGCATGCATGACGAACGCATCGTTGACCGCCATGCACGCAATCGTGTCCACACCCTTGGCGAGAATGGCATCGGCACGATCGACAAAACCGGGCAGGTGCTGGTTCGAGCAAGTCGGCGTGAACGCCCCCGGCACGGAGAACAGCACGACTTTCTTGCCGGCGAACAGATCAACCGTCGAAATCGAAGCCGGCACGCTATCGGTCATCACGCCGAACTCGCCGGACGGCATCTTGTCTCCCGACTGCACGGTCATCTTAACCCCTTGTTTTTATTAGATTTACTCTTAGGCTTCATTGTCCGCCACATGCACGATCAGGCCGTCGAGACTGTCGTTCAGTTCGATCTGACAGGTCAGCCGACTGTTGTCCTTTCTTTCGTAGGCGGCATCGAGCATGCTGTCTTCCATGTCATCCATGTCGGGCAGGCTGTCCAGCCAACTTTCGTCGATGTAGCTGTGACAGGTCGCGCAGGCGCAGGCGCCACCGCACTCGGCAACGATGCCTTCGATGTTATTGTTGATCGCCCCCTCCATCACCGTATAGCCGTTTTCAATTTCAACTTCGATGCGCTCGCCGTGCGGCGTTATGTACGTGACCTTCGGCATGCTGCGTCGGAGCCTCCGGAAAAGGGGCGCCATTGTAGAGACGTCGACCGAGTCCGGTCAACGTCTCCAAAGCTCGTGGTGTGATGCCGGCTGATCCGCCCGTGATCAGGTTCTGCCACTGGCCTCGCGGCGCTTGGCAAGCTCCCGAAGCTGCTTGCGCGCTGCCGCCTCAGCCAGCGCGATTTGCTCGTTGCGATCGATATCGGCATTGATCACCTTGATCCACTGATTGGCGATCCTGGCAGAACGTCGCGTCTTGCGTGCTTCACGAAACGCGTTGATCGCGGCACGATACTTCTTCTGATTATAGAGGCACATGCCCAGAGAAATCTGAGCATTATCGGGGCTCTTGATGCCGCCTTTTCTCAAACCGGCCCGAACTGCCGAAATGCACTCGCCATATCGACCGAGATTCAGATAAGCGTTGCCGAGCCTGAGATCCAGTTCACCCTCGTTGCTGAGCCTCGCTGCTTCCTTCAAAGCGGGAATGGACTTCTCGTCTTCCTGTGCGAGTTGCCAGGCCTGCGACAGCAATCTGTAGTTCTTGGCATTTCGCGACACCCTGCCCTTTTCCATTTCCGCGTCCAGTAATGTTGCCGCCTTGTACGGGACCTCTTGCTGCAGATAAAGCTGCGCCATGGTCACCAACTCGGACTCTCTTTCCAGCAATCCCTGCGTATGCGCGGCATCGTAGGACGCGACCAGATTGTTCTCCTCTCCAAGTTCCGTATAGGCGCCGGCCAGCGAGAACCAGTAGCGTTTCTTGGGCCAGCTGACGAGCAGGATCTTCTGGATATCGCGGACCTTGCGGTAGTCCTCCTGCTGGAAATAGGCAAAATTCAGCAGGACCCACCAGTCTTCCTTGATCGGCTTCTCGCGCTTCCTCGCGACCTCCATGGCCGTCTCGATCGGCTTGATCATGTCCCGGTGGCGGTCTACCTGGTACAGGTTCTGTGCATACAAGATATACGGCTCCGGCGCGGGATTGGTCTCCAGCACGAACCATTGATCAAGCAGGTCGATCGCCCGCCGGTACCGTTCCTCCATCGTGTTGAGCTGCGCCATCGTATAGATCGTTTGCTTTCTGATCTGCTCCTCCAGGCTCGGGATGCGGAGCATCTCCTCATAAGTCTGGATCGCGGCCACGGTATTGCCCATGTTGTAATGGACGTAGCCGATGTAATTGAGAATGTTCGACCTCTCATACTCGGTCAGTTTGTCGCCCCTGTTCAGATTATTCAGAATCCGCAGCGCGCCGTTATAGTCCTCTGCATCGACCTTCTCCTGCGCCTGCTGGATCTTGTCGTACACTGCCTTGCTGACCGCCTGCGCCTGCTTGGTCTTCTGCTGGTCCCGTTGCGCCCTCTCATCGTCCTGTGCATACACGGCGCCGGCCGCGAAAACCATGGCAAGCAACAACAGCCCAAGCTTCTTCGAAACTCCGGATTTACTATTCATCTCGACTATTTCCCTGCTGAGCCCCGCACTCTGAAAACTGTCAGGCGTCTCCCGGCTATTCCACGATCTTGAAGGTGATCCTGGTCTTGACCCCCGGCACTTCCACCGGTTGACCATCGACCACGCGTGGCTTGTACTTGAACTTCAGCACCGCTCTCAGAGCGGCCCGTTCGAACAGGCTGCTGGTCGAGAACATGACCATGGGATCTTTTACGGTTCCGGTCGTTGTCACCGTAAATGACAGATCGACGTAGCCTTCGATGCCGCGGGAAAGGGCCCGCGCCGGATAGACGGGTGCGACGCGGACGATGGGCAGGTAGTCGCCTTCCGCAATGTTCATGGCTCCGGGGCCACCGATATCCACGTTAGCGGCCACCGGCGGCGGCGGGACATTAATCGTCGGCGCATTCGGATCGACATTGTCCAGATCCTGCGGCGGCACCTCGGGCGGCACCTCCGGCGGCTTCGGCGGCTTCTCCGGCGCAAAGTCCTCGGTATTCAGGTTTTCGTTGCGCTTGACCCGAACGAACTCGAGCATGTGCCGGTCGCGCGGCTTGCTCAGCGCGCTCTCGCCGAATTCGATCAGCAGATGCATCACGAACAACAGGCTCAGAGTGACCAGGACCCCCGTGACGATGGAGAATACATATCTGCCTAACATGGTTCAGGTCTCCCGTGCGAAGTGTCTAGCGTTGCAATAGAATTTGACACCGCGTATGCCGCCCAGTTCCTAGTCGGGATTGGCGGCGATGGACACGTTATACACCCCTGCCTGCCGGGATGCATCCATCACGACCACCAGCATCTCGTTGGTCGATTTCTTGTCCGCTTGAATAACGACGGAGCCCTTCGGATTCTCCGCATGCAGGCGCTCGATGTTGGCGCGGACCGCGCGTGGATCGATCAGTCTCCGGTCGATCCAGATCTCGTCGTTCGCGCTGATGGCGACGAGGATATTGGCGTCTTCGACCCGTTGTGACGTCGGCGCGTCGGGCCGGTTGACGTCGATGCCGGCTTCCTTGATGAATGATGCGGTTACGATGAAGAAGATGAGCATAATGAAAACAACGTCCAGCATGGGGGTCAGGTTGATTTCATTTTCTTCCTCTTCCTGCATTCCTGCGGTAATTCTACGCATTTGATTTTACCTTCTAGTGGTCCATCGTGAGTGAGTCTTCGAGGAACTCGACCTCACGCGTCGCGCGGCGACTGAGCAATGTGACAAGAAGGACTCCCGAGAGAGCCCCGACCATGCCCGCCATGGTCGGCACGGTAGCCTGTGAGACACCGGCCGCCATTGCGCGCACATTCCCGGACCCTGAAACCGCCATGACCTCGAACACCTTGATCATGCCGGTTACCGTTCCCATGAGCCCCAGCAGCGGGCACAGGGCCACGAGCGTCTGGATCATCGGAATGCTGCCGGTTGTTGCCATTGAGAACTGCGAGATCATGCGTTCGCGGATCATGTGCGCGTTCCAGGACTTGCGCTCGCTGCGCGCCTCCCAGATATCGTGAATTTCGTCGGACAGGGTTTTCATCGACGAGCGGAAATACATCAATCGCTCGATGATCAAGACCCACATCAGAAAAATCGTGATCGCGATCACTCGCAAGATGGGGCCACCCAGCTCCACGAAGTCACGGATGGCAACGAAGGCGTCACTCAACCAAATCATTTCGGCTCCCCGGCGGCGCGTCAGTGATGCCGCTCGGAGTGCTGAGCGACCATGCCGGCGCTCTGCGAGTGGAGAATGTTGATGATCTTGCGGCTCTGTCCGCTGACCAGCGTATGGATCAGCACCATCGGAATCGCCACGCAAAGACCGAGCACGGTCGTCATCAACGCCTGCGATATGCCGCCGGCCATCATTTTCGGATCACCCGCGCCATACAGCGTGATGACCTGGAAGGTCTTGATCATACCGGTCACCGTGCCGAGCAGGCCCATCAGCGGCGCGACCACCGAAATGACCTTGATGAACAGCAATCCCTTGGTCAATGCCGGCATCTCCTTCAGCGCCGCCTCGCTCAGCTTGAGTTCGATGGTCTCCGTATCGGCGTTCTGGTTCGCCTCGTAAGCCGCAAGCACCCGACCCAGCGGATTATCGGTGCTGGCCGAGTCACGTTTCAACTGCGCCGCCACTTTACGGCCGTCGGTCGACAGCGCGACCCAGCGCCAAACAGCGATCAACAGGCCGATGATGCCGAGCCCGATGATGCAGTAGCCGACGATGCCACCCTGATTGACCCGCTCGCCGATGGTCGGTGACTCGACCAGCAATGCCAGGATGCCGCCGCGGGTCACGTCGAGCCCGAATGTGACCGGCCCCGAAGTCGACTCCACCATGTCCTCGGTCGAACCCGTGTACCGCGCCTGTTCCGGCTGGCGCTGCAGCTCGCTGACGTTGCCGGTGCTCTCGTCGTATCGCAGATAGCCGTCTTCGAAAACGATATTGAAGACGCCGACACGAACGACGTCAGCGTTGATGATCTCGCCGTCGGCGGTGGTGATCTCCTGATTGAACTTGACGACCTTGCCCGACTCGGTCACCTCGCGCTGCAGCTCGTACCAGAGTCTCTCGATGTCTTCGATCGAGGCAAGCTCGCTGGCTGCCGCCATCTTGCTGCCGAGTGCGACCAGAAACTTGGAGCGATCGGGATACTGGATGTCCGTCAGCGAACCCTTGAAGCGCGCCTGAGTGTCGCCCGAGACGGTCTGAAGAACGCCGAACAGCTCTTTCAGGGCGCCGAGGCGTTCATCGAGCGCCTGACGTGCTGCAATGATCTTGGTCTGATTCTCCTCGAACAACTGCTCGAGTCGCTGGCTGGCGCGTTCCTGTCGCGCACGCTCCGCCCGCCCCTGATTCAGCAGCTGTTGCTGCTCGTTTCTGCGCCGTGCGAACTCGGCTTCACGCTGCCGGGCTTCCCGGGAATCCCGCGCCTGGCCACGCTCGATCTGTTGCAGCAGCTCGGCCATGCTACTGGCCGCTTCCTGGGCTTGTGCCACGCCGAAACCCAACAGTCCGGTGGCGACTATTATTGCTATGCGTTTCATTTATGAAGTCTCCCCGGCAGGTTTGGCGGAAGGCACCGGAAGCAAAAGCAACTCCGGCGCGATCAGGTCTTTGGCCATGCGAATGCCCTTCTTGATTTCGTTACGGTGCTCGTTGCCCAGAACGACAAAGGCACGCAGCTCCGGGTCCCAGGCGCCGGTGATACGGGAATCGTCGGACTGGAAGTAGAGCCCGATGCGCCCGATGCGGAGCATGTTGTAGTCCCTTACCGTCCCCTCGATCTCGAGCGACTGACGATAGGTCTCGCTTGATGACCCGTAATCGTTCTCGATCTGGTAGGCCTCCATCACTTTCCGGAACTTCTCGGCGACGCTCACATCCGAACGCTGCATGATCTCCTTGAGCGTGTTGATGCGATCGTTCCGCTCGTCCATGAGGAACGGGATATCGAGCGCGATCGATTGATCGAGCCCATCGATCATGCCTTCCATCAATGGAAATATCTGACGATTGATGACGTCGACCTGCTCCATGGACAGGGAGATATCATCCAGGGTGGCCTGCTGGCCGTTGGTTTGCGCCGTCATCAACCGGTTGTAGACCTTGAGGCCGTCGATTTCCTTGTTGATCGCACGGTATTCATCTTCCAGTGAGCGTGTGCGCTCAACCACCTGGTTAATTCGCTCCTGTGAAGCCTGAGCCAGACTCAAGCGCCGAAGATCCGCTTGCAATACCTGGTCCACAGACTGGGCGAATACGCCGCCGGTAACCGTGACGGCCGCTGCTGCAATGAGCACCGTTGCCGTCCGCCGACTGCTCGTTTTGCACCGTTTCATGAACACTCCTTAAATAGATCGAGTCTTGGTTATTGAAAATTCAGGAGAAGGATGCGCAATAAGCATTGGATACCTGCACAAAAAACGTAGGATTACGGTCACACAGTAACCCCGGCTGCGCACGCGACCCTCTCCACTCGCCGCGGCGATGAATTCGGTTTTTGGCTCTTTATTCCTATTCTATAGCCCAGACCATATGTAGCTTATAGTCCCACCGGCGGATTCTTCTGAGTCCAGAATTACTGGGCGTCAAGAATAACACAAGACCTAGCCTTAGCCAGCCCAAGAGCGACATAAGCTGTAGCGTCCGTGACCCATGCTAAAAGCCCTTGTGACGCCCTAACTCCAATTTTGCAATCGATACGCGGTGGACTTCATCGGGACCGTCGGCCAGCCTGAGCGTGCGTGCCGCCGCCCACGAAGCGGCGAGGCCGAAATCTCCGCTGACGCCGGCGCCACCGTGTACCTGAACCGCCCGATCGATGACACGCAGCGCCATCCGTGGAGCGACGACCTTGATCATGGCAATTTCCGAACGGGCAGCCTTGTTGCCGACCTTGTCCATCATGTCGGCTGCGTTCAGCGTCAGCAGCCGTGCCTGATCGATTTCGATTCGCGATTCCGCTATCGCCTCCCGGACCACACCCTGCTGCGACAACCTCCGGCCGAACGCCTCTCTGGCATCCGCTCGGGCGCACATGCTTTCCAGCGAACGCTCGGCCAGACCGATCAGCCGCATGCAGTGGTGAATCCTGCCCGGGCCCAGGCGACCCTGCGCGATTTCGAATCCTCTTCCCAAGCCCAGCAACAGGTTTTCTCGAGGCACGCGCACATTCTCGAACAGCATCTCGGCGTGTCCGTGCGGGGCGTCGTCATAACCATAGACCGTCAGCGGTCGGATCACGGAGACCCCCGGCGTGTCCATCGGCACGAGGACCATCGATTGCTGGCGGTGGCGATCCGCCTGCGGGTCTGTCTTGCCCATGAAAATCAGAATCTTGCAGCGCGGATCCATTGCGCCTGAGGTCCACCATTTGCGTCCGTTGATAACAAAGGTATCGTTGTCACGATCGATCGACGAGCGGATATTGGTCGCATCGGACGACGCGACATCCGGTTCGGTCATCGCGAATGCCGAACGGATTTCGCCGTTGAGCAGTGGTTCCAGCCACTCTTTCTTCTGGCTCTCCGTGCCATAGCGAACCAGCACTTCCATGTTTCCCGTGTCGGGCGCCGAACAATTGAAAACCTCGGAGGCGATCAGGGAGCGACCCATGATCTCGGCAAGCGGCGCGTACTCGAGGTTACTCAGGCCCGCGCCGTAGTCGCTGTCCGGCAGAAACAGGTTCCAGAGACCTTCTCTTCTTGCTTTCTTTTTCAGTTCCTCCATGACCGGAGGAATCGACCAGCGCGTGTCCCCGCCGTTCACGGATTCGAAGTATTCTCGCTCCGCCGGGTAAACATGCGCCTGCATGAAGTCGGAGAGCGTCGAGCGAAGCCCGGCGACCTTGGGTGAATAGTCGAAATCCATGAGCGCGGTGTGTCCCGTTGCCGATGCTGTGTGAACAGACGCCGCAGAATACTCCGATACGTCACGTCGAACCACTGGTCAGATTATTCTTTTGTTTCTTAGTTATATATGTGATTTATCCAGAATTCACATTATATCCGGGCCCTGCCCATGGCAGCATCGACCGGCACTTGATTTCGTATCACAAGTAACTGATCGATCGGAGTTTGTCGGGCTGTTGACATCCAGAAAGCCATACAACATGATCCGCGGCATGGAATCGATAACAACAAACCGGCTTACCGTCATTCCGGTGCTGCTCGTCGAGGCACTCCTGAGGAGAGGTCGCGGGTAGCGGTCGTAACGGCAAACCGACACGCAGACCCCGCATCCCGACTGGATGGTGGGGTTTTTTTTGTCGGCAGGTCGATAAGGAAAACAGTAAATGCAGATGTACTCCGAGGCAGACGTCGATACTTCATGCGTTGCAGGCAAACGAATCACAATTCTCGGCTACGGCAGTCAGGGTCGCGCCCACGCGCTGAATCTGAAAGACAGCGGCTTCGATGTCGTCGTCGGACTCCGGCCCGGCGGCCCCAGTTGGGCAAGAGCCGAAGCCGACGGGCTTCGGGTTGCGGAGCCGGAAAACGCGGTCGACGGCGCGGCGATTGTCGCCTTCCTCACGCCCGATCTCGTGCAAGGATCTCTGTATCGGTCGGTCGAATCCGAACTGGGCCGGGGCTCCGCAATTCTGTTTGCGCACGGCTTCAATATTCATTTCAATCAGATCGATCCCCGTTCCGATCTCGACGTCGTCCTGATCGCGCCCAAGGGACCCGGCGATCTGGTCAGGCGGCAATATGAGGAGGGCCACGGTGTGCCGTGCCTGGTCGCCGTGGACAGGGATGCCAGCGGCGAAGCCCTGAAGCTCGCCCTTGCCTATGCGCAGGGCATTGGGGGTGCGCGCGCCGGGGTCATCGAAACGACCTTCGCCGAGGAAACCGAAACCGATTTGTTCGGTGAGCAGGCGGTGTTGTGCGGCGGAGCCACGGAGCTCGTCGTAGCCGGTTTCGAAACGCTCGTCAAGGCCGGCTATCAGCCCGAGGTAGCGTATTACGAGTGCATGCACGAGCTGAAGCTCATTGTCGACCTGCTGCACGAGGGGGGCTTGAGGAAGATGCATGAGTTCATCAGCGAGACTGCTGCATACGGCGATCTAACGCGTGGGCCGCGCGTGGTGGACGATCATGTACGCGAGCGGATGCAAAAGGTCTTGACCGATATCCAGGACGGGACATTTGCCAGAGAGTGGATCGCAGAGAACGAAAACGATCAAAGAGAGTACAAACGGATGATGAACGAGGATCTGGCGCATCAGATCGAGAAGGTCGGCGCAGACCTCCGGAGCCGCATGGACTGGTTGGAGAACTAGATATGACGGAAGAGCGCATCAGGATTTTCGACACGACCCTGCGTGACGGCGAACAGGCGCCCGGCTGCAGCATGACGATCCGGGAGAAACTCCGGGTTGCCAAGGCGCTCGCCGATCTTCGCGTCGATATCATCGAAGCCGGCTTCCCGGCGGCCTCTCCCGGCGATTTCGATTCGGTCAGGGCGATCGCCGACGAGAATCACGGGCCGACGATCTGCGGACTGGCTCGCTGCAACCCCGAGGACATCGAGAAAGTCCATGCCGCGGTCAAGGGCGCCGACAGCCATCGCATCCACGTCTTCGTGGCGACGAGCGAGATACATCGCCGGCACAAGCTGAAGATGGCGAAGGAAGAAATCCTGAGGAGCGCGGCAAGCGCAGTCAGCATGGCACGGGACCTGTGCGAGGACGTCGAATTCTCGCCGGAAGACGCGTCTCGAACGGAACTGGCCTATCTCGCCGAAGTCGTCGCGGCCGCCATCGAGGCCGGCGCAACAACCGTCAACATTCCGGACACGGTCGGCTATACGGTACCGGGCGAGTTCGACCAGCTCTTCAGATACCTCAAGAAACACGTTCCCGGAATCGACGATGTGGTGCTCAGCGTCCACTGCCACAACGACCTGGGGATGGCTGTCGCGAACAGCCTGGCCGCAGTATCCGCGGGTGCACGGCAGGTCGAGTGCACGATCAACGGCATCGGCGAGCGTGCCGGTAATTGCTCGCTGGAAGAAATCGTAATGGCCGTGAAGACGCGCGCCGAATACTTCGACCTCGAGACCGCTGTGGACACGACGCGTCTCTACCCGACAGCGCGGCTGGTGTCGAGTATCACCGGCATGCATATACCGAGGAACAAGGCGATAGTCGGCGAAAACGCTTTCGCTCACGAAGCCGGCATTCATCAGCACGGCATGCTTCAGCACCATTCCACCTATGAGATCATGCGCCCTGGCGAGGTCGGCATCAATCGGTCGAATCTCGTGCTCGGCAAGCACAGCGGGCGACACGCATTTCGTAACAGGGTCAGGGATCTCGGATTCGACCTCGATGAGTTCGAAACCAATCGAGCATTTCAGGAATTCAAGAAGCTGGCGGACAAGAAAAAGGACATGTACGACGGCGATATCGAAGCGATCATCATGAATGTTGACAGCACGTCGGCCGGCCCCTGGTCGCTCGAGTCGCTGCAGGTAAGCTCGCAAACCGATCGTCCGGCCTCGGCTGTCATCCGCCTTCTTAACGACAACGGTGACGAGGTCGGTGAGTCAGCACGGGCTGACGGCCCCGTTGCCGCCGCCTTCAACGCCATCGAAAGGGCGACCGGTGTCCGGCTCACGCTCAAGAACTTCGAGTTGCACAGCGCCACGGTCGGAGAGGATGCACAGGGCGAAGTGGTCGTCACCGTCGAGTACAACGGAGACAGCTACCGTGGTCACGGCGTCAGCGTCGACATCGTGGAGGCCGGCAGCCGCGCGTACCTCGAAGTGATCAACCGGATCCTGAGACGCCGCGAGCGGGGCCTGGACACGACGCGTGACATCGATGATGTGACTCGCGCGACGATTTAGATTTGCGTAAGCTTACAAGGTCTGGAGATCGCATCTGATGAGTTTCGAGGGCGCCAAACTGATCTGGCATAACGGCCAGATGCTTCCGTGGGATCAGGCGACAGTGCACGTCATGGCACACGCCCTGCACTACGGCTCTTCCGTATTCGAGGGAATCCGCGTTTACGAGACGCCCGATGGCCCGAGAGTTTTTCGATTGACGGATCACATCCGGCGTTTGTTTGACTCTGCCCTGATACATCGGATTCCGGTTCCCTACGACATTCCGACCCTGATCGGCGTGTGCAAGGAAGTGGTGCTCGCCAACGAGTTAATGAACGGTGCTTATATCCGGCCAATCGTATTTCGCGGGCTCGGCGACGTCGGGCTCGCCCCGAAACCGGACCACCCGGTCGATGTGTCGATCGCCGCATGGGAATGGGGCGCCTATCTCGGCGCCGATGGACTGGAAAAGGGCGTCGATGTCTGCGTATCGAGCTGGCAACGCGTCGCGCCCAATACCGTGCCGGCGCTCGCCAAAGCCGGCGGCAATTACCTGTCGAGTACGTTGATCAGCATCGAAGCAAAGCGCCTGGGCTTCACGGAGGGCATCGCACTGTCCACCGACGGGCTGGTCAGCGAGGGCGCGGGCGAAAATCTTTTCATCGTCCGCGATGGACGGATCATCACGCCGCCCGCGACGTCGTCCATTCTTACCGGCATTACCCGTGACACGGTCTCGCGACTGGCCGCTCAACTCGGGATGGAGGTGCGCGAGCAGGCGATACCGCGCGAGATGCTGTATCTCGCGGATGAAATGTTCTTTACCGGCACGGCAGCCGAGATCACTCCCATTCGATCGGTCGACAGGATCGAGATCGGCGACGGGTGCCGCGGGCCGGTGACCCGGCGACTACAGGACGCGTTTTTCGGGCTTTTCAACGGCGAGACGGAAGATCGCCACGGCTGGCTCGAGACTCTCGATACACAGAAAGCGGCCGCCGCCGGCGGTAACTAGCCTGCATGGGTGCAGGTAATCCACGAACCCTGTTCGACAAGGTCTGGTCGGAGCACGTCGTTGCGGAAGAGACCAGAGATACCCCGGCGATCCTCTACGTCGACCTGCATCTGGTTCATGAAGTAACGACGCCGCAGGCGTTTACGCTATTGCGTGACAACGCCCTGCCCGTACGCCGACCCGATCTGACGCTCGGCACGCTCGACCACTCCACACCGACCACGCCGGTCGGCAGTCTCACGGACCTGTCCGTGGTCGGCGAAGGTGCCGCCAATCAGGTGTTGAGAATGCAGGAAAACTGCCGTGACTTCGGTATCGAATTGCTCGGCTTCGACAGCGATCGCCGGGGCATCGTGCACGTGATCGGCCCGGAGCTCGGTGCGACCCAACCCGGCAAGACAATCGTCTGCGGCGACAGTCACACGAGCACTCACGGTGCGTTCGGCGCGCTCGCATTCGGCATCGGCACAACCGAAGTCGGTCATGTGCTGGCAACCCAGTGTCTGCTGCAGCGCAAGCCCGAAACGCTTGCCATTGAAGTCAGCGGCAGACTCCCGGCAGGAGTTACCGCCAAGGACCTCATTCTGGCCATTATCGGAAAGATCGGCATCGGCGGCGGAACCGGACAGGTGATCGAGTACCGCGGCGACGGAATCTCGGGCCTCGATATGGAAGCCCGAATGACGATCTGCAACATGTCCATTGAAGCGGGTGCCAGGGCCGGCATGATTGCACCTGACGACACGACGTTCGAATACCTCGAAGGCCGGCCTCGATCGCCATCGGGCGCCGACTGGGACGAGGCCGTCATCCGCTGGCGTAAACTGCCCGGCGATCCGGGCGCGGAATTCGACCGGCGGGTGAATATCCGCGGCGACAGGCTCGGACCAATGGTCACCTTCGGCACGAATCCCGGCATGGTCATTCCGGTCAACAATCCGGTGCCCGACGCCGGCGAAGACCCGGGATTCCGCAAGGCGCTCGATTACATGCAGCTCGAACCGGGCAAGCCGCTGACCGAGACCCCTGTCGATGTCGTCTTTATCGGCAGTTGCACGAACTCCCGCCTGTCCGACCTCAAGATGGCGGCAGAGATACTCCGCGGACGCGAAATCGCACCCGGTGTCGCGATGCTCGTCGTGCCGGGCTCACAGCAGGTGAAACACGAGGCGGAGTCGCTCGGATTGCACGCAATCTTCGAAGCCGCCGGCGCCGAGTGGCGCGAATCCGGCTGCTCGATGTGTATCGGCATGAACGGTGATACCGTGCCCGGTGGCCAACTCAGCGTCAGTACGAGCAATCGCAATTTCGAAGGCCGCCAGGGTGTCGGCGCCCGGACCATCCTGGCAAGCCCGTTAACCGCGGCAGCGTCCGCGATCGAAGGCCGGGTCGCCGATCCGCGCCCTTACCTGTAGAGTTTGCATTGGAACCGATACGCAGAATTCATTCCCGCACCGTGGTCCTGCCTGAATCGGACGTCGACACGGACCAGATCATCCCCGCCCGGTTTCTGACCACGACATCTCGCGACGGTCTGGGCGCACGGCTGTTCAACGACTGGCGATTTCGATCGGATGGCACCGTGAACCCCGATTTCGTCCTGAACAGGGACGAATCCAAAGGCTGCGAGGTGCTGGTAGCGGGTCACAATTTCGGCTGCGGATCTTCGCGCGAACACGCGCCCTGGGCGCTGCTCGACTATGGAATTCGGGCAGTGATCAGCACCGAGATCGCCGACATTTTTCGCAGCAATTCCCTCAAGAGCGGCTTGTTACCCATCATCGTCGACCACAAGACTCATGCCTGGCTCATGTCCAATCCCGGTGCCGATGTCGACATCGACGTGTTGAACGCAACGCTTGCGGTCGGCAACGGTGACACCGTCGAGTTTCCGATCGATCGATTTGCTCGCTACTGCCTGACCGAAGGCGTTGATCAACTCGGCTTCCTGAAAAAGCACGAAGATGCCATAGGACGGTTCGAGGAGACACGGCCCTGGACGCCCTGATCACCGTTCTGCCCGGCGACGGCATCGGCCCCGAGGTCGCGGATGCCGGAACTTCGGTTCTCCGGCAGGTTGCCGCGACATTCGGCCATAATTTCCGGATCGACGAACGGCTGATTGGCGGTGCCGCCATCGATGCGACCGGCTCGCCGCTGCCCCCCGATTCGATCGCAAGCTGCCGAGAGTCCGATGCCGTGCTGCTCGGCGCCGTAGGCGGCCCGAGATGGTCGGACCCGAACGCCGAAGTGCGCCCCGAGCAGGGCCTTCTCCGGCTCCGCGGCGAGCTCGCAGTCTATGCAAACCTGAGACCGGTACAGATTATCGAGGCGCTGTCCGGCGCATCACCGATACGGCGCGAACGGCTGCATGGCGTCGATCTCATGGTCGTCCGGGAGCTCACCGGCGGCATCTACTTCGGCGAGAAGTCGCGTGACGAAGCTTCCGCCAGCGACCTGTGCAGCTACCACACATTCGAAATCGAACGGATCGTGCGTGTCGCGGCGAAACTCGCACAACAGAGAGGCTTGAAGCTGTGTTCCGTGGACAAGGCCAACGTGCTCGAGACATCGCGCCTGTGGCGCGACGTGACCAACAAGGTCATGGGCAGCGAGTTCCCGGACGTCGTGCTCGAACACATGCTCGTGGACGCTGCCGCGATGCACCTCATCAATCGCCCTGCTCATTTCGATGTCATCGTCACCGAGAACATGTTCGGCGATATCCTGACCGATGAAGCGTCGATGCTCGCCGGCTCGCTCGGCATGCTGCCGTCGGCATCGCTTGGCGACTCCAAGCGCGGCCTCTATGAGCCGATTCACGGCTCGGCGCCGGACATCGAGGGACAGGGGCTCGCAAACCCCTGCGGGACCATCGCGAGTGTTGCGATGTTGCTGCGGCATTCGCTGGAGCTGGACGAAGAAGCCGCTGCGGTCGAGTCGGCCATCCACGACGTTATCGAAGGCGGCGCGAGGACGGCCGATCTGGCGGTGCCGGGCGACAGCGTGATGAGTACGGCCGAAATGACCGAAAGCATCACGAAGAAAGTCGCTTAGCCACAGGCGACCGAACTCAATTCGACTGTATTGGTCGTTGCCTCGAGTGCGTCAAGCACGTCGGCAACCAGATCCTCGTCGCTTTCGATACCCACGGATAAGCGAATCAGGTCCTGCGAGATGCCTGCCTCTGCCAGCGCTTGCTCGCTCATCGGTGCATGAGTCATCGATGCCGGGTGACAGACGAGGCTCTCGACCCCGCCCAGAGATTCAGCCAGCGAGAAGTGCCGCAGCTGATCGAGGAATGTGCTTATGGCCGCCTCGCCTCCCTCGAGCTCGAAACTGAGCATGCCCCCGAAGCCCTGTTGTTGTCGCCCGGCGATATCGTGGCCCGGGTGATCGGCGAGGCCCGGATAGTAAACCCGCCGCACGGCAGGATGGTTATCGAGAATCGTCGCGAGCTTGAGGGCATTCTCCTCATGCTGGCGCAGCCTCGGGTGCAGTGTGCGCAGGCCACGAAGCGTAAGATAGCTGTCGAACGGCGCACCGGTTATTCCGAGACAATTTCCCCAGTAGCCGAGTTCCTCGGCAAGCTCCTCTGTCGCGGCGATGACGGCGCCGCCGACCACGTCGCTGTGACCGTTCAGATATTTCGTGGTCGAATGAATGACGATGTCGGCGCCGAGCGATATCGGCTGCTGCAGCGCGGGAGACAGGAAGGTGTTATCGACGGCTAGCAGTGCGCCGCTACTTTTTGCGAGTCTCGAGATGTGCTCGATGTCGACGATCCTGAGCAGCGGATTGGACGGCGTCTCGACGAGTATCAGGCGTGGGCTAAGCGCGATCGCATTCCTTAGTGCTGCACCGTCGTTTTGATCGACGAACCGAACTTCGAACTGGCCTTTGGCCGACAGGCTGTCGAGCAGCCTGTACGTGCCACCGTAACAGTCGTGCGGTGCAATCAGCAGTTCGCCCGGCTTCATGAGCTGCACAAGCAGGGTAATTGCCGCCATACCTGACGAAGTCACCACTGCCCCGGCACCGCCCTCGAGATCCGTTAGCGCGTCTGCGAGCGCATCCCGTGTCGGATTGCCACTGCGCGTGTAATCGTATTGCCGCGGGTCATCGTAGCCTGCAAAGGCGAAATTCGATGACAGGTACAACGGCGGCACCACGGCACCGTGTTGTCTGTCCGACTCGATAGCAGCTCGAACAGCAATGGTTGCCGGTTGCGTCCTGGAACTCATGATTCAGTCTCCGCTTGTCCAATGTCACGACGAAGTCGCATGTCTCTCATCGGAACCCTGCGGAAACCGTCAGGGAGGGTGCCGTGCCCTTCGCTTGCCAATTCATATCGGCTTCACGCTGCACGCGCACTCATCTTTCGGAGCTAAACACCCCGCAGGAGTTGGCACCTTTTCAGGATGGTTGGTCCTGAAGGTTGCCCCGGCATCATTGGGCCTATCCCTCAGCCGGTCTCGATGAGTTCCGCGCAGTCTATTGGCAAAAAGTCGGCGACGTCAAGCCGGGAGGCCAGAAAAGTCAGTCACGGATGAAACCAACCGGAACATTATTTTTTCGAAAAAGCGGAAACAAGGGCTTGCGTCCCTTGTCATAGTGTATTAACGTACTAATACATTATTACATGAACTCAAGCGATGAAACCGAACAGGCAGGATTCCGCAAGGCGACAGAGCAAAGCCGAAGATGCGCTCTTCCGGGCTGTCATCAGTCTTCGAGACGTCCCGGAATGCCGCAATTTTTTCAAGGACTTGTGCACGCCCGCCGAGCTTCAGGCCCTCGTTGACCGGTGGCAGGTCGTCGAATGTCTGGAACAGGGCCTGCCCTATCGACGCATCCATGACCTGACCGACGTCAGCGTCACGACCATTGGCCGGGTCGCGCGATTCCTGAGCGACGGCTTCGGCGGATACAGGAAAGTCTTCGATCGCCTGAGCAAAAGGGGTAGTACCCGCAAGCCTCACCCCTCTCATTAAGGAACCCAACATGGAAACCCCCGAGCAGCGCATAAAGATTGCGGTGCAGAAAACCGGTCGCCTTACGGATCACTCGCTCGATCTGCTGGAACGCTGTGGCCTCAAATTCACGAAGAGCAAAGACCAGCTGTTCTGCTTCGGCGAGAACATGCCGGTCGACCTACTGCTCGTCCGCGACGACGATATACCCGGCCTCGTGAGCGACGATGTCTGCGATCTCGGCATTGCCGGCCTGAACATCATCGAGGAAAAGCGCCTCGCGAGAAGGCATAACGGGGGCGAAGCGCTTTTCGATCAGGTATATGCACTCGATTTTGGCCATTGTCGCCTGGCGATAGCGGCGCCCGACGGGACAGCGTATGCAGAACCGAAGTGCCTCGAGAACAGCCGCATCGCCACGAGCTATGTCGAGACGCTGCAGAATTATCTGAATCAAAACCGCATCAATGCAGAGATAGTTTATTTCTCGGGCGCGGTCGAGATTGCGCCAAAACTCGGCAAGGCCGATTTTATCTGCGACCTCGTGTCCAGCGGGGCAACGCTCGCGGCCAATCAGCTTCGCGAAGTTCAGACCGTGATGGAAAGCGAAGCAGTCATCATTCAGACGCGGGCGCGCCTGTCGAAGCCGAAAAAAGATTGGGTAAGCAAAATACTTCAGCGTTTGGACGGCGTGTTACAGGTTCGCGAGAGCAAATACATCATGTTGCACGCGCCGCGGAATGCTCTTCCGGAAATCACGCGCCTGCTGCCTGGCTCCGAATCACCTACCGTCATTCCGCTGGACGGTAACAGCGACAAAGTAGCCGTGCACGCCGTCTGTCGCGAAAACGTGTTCTGGGAAACGCTCGAGAACCTCAAGAGCGCCGGTGCAAGCTCCCTGCTCGTGCTGCCAGTGGAGAAGATGCTGGCATGAGCCTGGACACTGTCACCTGGACTGAACTAACCGCGGACGAGCGACGGTGTCTGTTGCGGCGCCCTGCCCTTCGCTCCGACTCGTCGATTCGCAATGCTGTCGATGACATCATCAAACAAGTTCGCGGGACCGGTGACGTCGCCCTGATCGAATTGACCAGTCAGCTTGACAGAGTCGCCTTAGACGACCTGCAAGTATGTAAAGAGGAATTCCATCAAGCTGAGAATGCGCTCTCTCCCACCGCAATCGAGGCGATCGAACTCGCAATCGGCAATGTGAAACGTTTTCACGAGGCACAGTTACCGAGGCCAATCGACATTGAACCGATGCCCGGCATTCGCTGCGAACGCCTGAGTCGCCCAATTGATTCCGTCGGCCTCTACGTACCGGCCGGATCGGCTCCATTGCCGTCGGCTGCAATCATGCTCGCCGTTCCGGCGGCAATAGCCGCTTGCCCGGAACGAATCATGTGCACGCCGCCTCGACCGGATGGTCGCGCGGACCCAGCCGTTTTGGTCGCCGCGAAACGCGCCGACATCGACTCCGTTTTCAAAGTGGGTGGCGCCCAAGCGATTGCCGCGATGGCATACGGGACCGAGTCGGTACCGAAAGTTGACAAGATTTTCGGACCGGGGAATGCCTGGGTTACCGCGGCAAAGACACAGGTAATGGGTGACCCGAACGGTGCCGCCATCGATATGCCGGCGGGACCGTCGGAAGTTATGGTTATCGCCGATAAAACAGCCAACGCCGAATACGTAGCCGCCGACCTGTTGTCGCAGGCCGAGCATGGCGAGGATTCGCAGGTCATCCTCATCACTACAGACAGGAAACTTGGGGACATCGTTAATGGTCAAGTTGCCGATCAATTAAACGTACTGGAGCGCCGTGATATTGCCGAGAAGGCACTCGGAAACAGCCGATTGATTCTCGCACCAGACCTCGAAACGGCTATTGACATCAGCAACGCCTATGCACCCGAACACTTAATTGTCCAGACAGAGAATCCGCGTGACGCATTGCCGTCAATCCGCAATGCCGGTTCCGTTTTTCTCGGTCCGTGGTCACCTGAATCTGCGGGTGACTACTGCAGCGGGACGAATCATGTTCTGCCGACCTGCGGATTCGCGCGGAGTTACAGCGGCCTTGGCGTGGACCAGTACTTGCGCCAGATGACAGTACAGGAGCTTTCACAGGAAGGGCTCCGGTCGATCGCTGGCACGATCAGGGAATTGGCCGCGCTCGAAGGTCTCGATGCCCACGCAGAAGCGGTTCGAAGGCGCCTGAATGGCATCGGGAGGCAGGCGACATGAGCATCGAAAACCTTGCCAGGCCGGAAATGCGGGACTTGCATTCTTACGAGACGGCAGCGCAGGTGGACGGCGCATTGCGCCTTCATGCGAACGAGGCACCCGAAAGCTCCAACACGCTCAACCGCTACCCGGAGATACGACCGGCGGCACTGCAGTCCCGTCTGGCCGATCGATTTGGCGTGTCCCCAGGTAACATTCTTGCAACACGCGGCAGTAGCGAGGCAATCGATCTGCTCATTCGAACATTCTGCCGTGCAGGTGAAGACAGCATAGTTGTTACGCCGCCGACGTTTGCCATGTATCGAGTGTATGCGGCCATTCAGGGTGCGGCAACGGTCAGCTGCCCGCTGCTAGCCGAAAAGGAGTTTGCCCTTGATGCAGAATCAATAACGACCAGCTGCGCGACATCGAGCAAACTTATTTTTGTCTGTTCGCCGAATAACCCAACCGGCAACGTCGTGCCAAGGTCGGAAATCATCCGCTTGCTGGAAGCACGCCGGGACCAATCCATCATTGTCGTCGACGAGGCTTATATCGAATTCAGCGATACCGGGTCCCTGGCCGGCCTGGTTCGCGTATACGAAAACCTGGTCGTACTCCGCACACTGTCGAAAGCGCTGGCGCTGGCAGGCGCGCGTTGTGGCGCAGTCATCGGCAGCACTGCGCTGATCAGAATGCTGAACGGCGTGCTCGCGCCATATGCACTGGCTACACCGGTAATCGAATGTGTGATGCAGGCGTTATCTGCCGACCAAAGCGAATCGGCCGAAAATCGCATCAAGGTAGTGGTCGCGGAGCGCGAACGTGTTCGTAATCAACTGGCAACCAACCCGGATGTTCAAAAAGTCTGGCCCAGCGAAGCGAACTTTCTTCTCGTGCAGTTTCGCGACCTCGGGGAGGTTCAGAGTCGCTTGCAATCAAGAAGGATCCTGATTCGTGACTTCAACGGTAGCCCTGGGCTTGAGAACTGCGCACGAATAACCGTCGGCAGCCCGGACGACAACAGTCGTCTGCTTTCGGCCTTGAATCAGCATGAGGACGATAGCTAATGGCGGACAAAGTACTCTTCATCGATCGCGACGGCACACTAATCGAGGAGCCCGTAAATCATCAGGTCGACTCGCTGGACAAGGTACGACTCGTTCCAGGCGTTGTGCCGGCTCTGAATCAACTTGCTGATTCGGGTTACCGGCTTGTCATGGTGACGAATCAGGATGGACTGGGCACGGATTCGTTTCCCGAACGGAACTTTCGGGAATGCCAGGACTTCGTCCTATCGCTGTTCGAGTCTCAGGGCATCGTGTTCGATGAGATATTCGTTTGCCCTCACCTTCCCGAAGATGCGTGCGAGTGCCGCAAGCCTCGGACCGGACTCTTGACACGCTATCTGGCCAGGACGGATATCGATACCGAAAAATCTGCAGTCATCGGCGATCGAGATACCGATTTACAGATGGCCGACGCGCTCGGACTACGGGGATTCCTGATCTCGGACGGCGCTGACCAGGACTGGGCAACCATCAGCAGGACATTAAACGGCGGGATCAGGCAAGCCAGCCTCGAACGGAATACGCGAGAGACTGCTATTCATTCGGCAGTCAACCTGGATGACGAAAGCCTGATCAGCATCGACACCGGCATCGGCTTCTACGATCACATGCTCGAGCAGATCGCGAGGCACGGCGGATTCAGTCTGCGCATGAGGTGCTCGGGAGACCTAAACATCGATGAACACCATACCGTCGAAGACACGGCCATCTGTCTGGGAACGGTCATTCGCCGCGCCCTGGGAGACAAACGAGGCATCGGGCGATACGGGTTCGTTCTTCCAATGGATGAAAGCGAGTGCCGTGTGTCGCTGGACTTGTCGGGTCGCGCGTATTTTGCTTTTGAGGGTGATTTTTCCCGTGAGCGGGTTGGTGGTTTGCCAACCGAACTCGTCAAGCACTTTTTTCGCTCTTTCGCAGACTCGGTCGGTGCTGGGCTACATATCGCGGTCAGCGGCGAAAACGCGCATCACATGGTAGAGGCGTGCTTTAAATCGGTGGGACGTGCATTGCGTCAGGCAATACGCCATGAGGGCACAGAGCTGCCGAGCACCAAAGGAACGTTGAGCTGACATGTCAGACAACGGCGTGGCAATCATCGACAGCGGCGGCGCAAATATCGCGTCGCTCAGATTCGCCTTAAGACGGCTCAATGTGGACGCTGTATTGACCACGGATGCCAAGATTATCCGCAACGCACGTCGCGTCATACTACCCGGCGTCGGAGCGGCCGCCGACGCGATGCGGCGCCTGAAGCGACATCGGCTGGATAAATTGATTCCCGAGCTTGATCAACCGGTCCTCGGCATTTGCCTGGGGATGCAACTGCTCGCCGAGGCCTCGGAGGAAGACAGCGCAGAATGCCTCGGTGTTTTTGCTGGTACCGTGAAGAAATTGTCGGCAAGTCCGGACACGCCAGTGCCGAATACGGGATGGAGTCAAACTTCCCTTGTACGACAACATCCACTGTTGAACGGCATCGACGATGGCGGCTACTTTTATTTTGTGCATAGCTACGCGCTGCCGGTCTCGGATTATTCGCTCGCGACCGCAAATCACACCGGCATCTTCACGGCAGTCCTGGCGCACGAGAACTTCTGTGCAACGCAATTCCATCCAGAAAGGTCATCGGTTGCCGGTGCACGACTCCTTGCAAATTTTCTGGCGCTTGATTTGTGAAAATCATACCGGCAATCGATTTGCAGGCAGGGAAGTGCGTCAGGTTGTTCCAGGGCGACTTCGAGAAGCGCACCGACTATGGCAATGATCCGGCTGCGGTCGCTCGCGAATATCGGGCAATGGGATTTAAAGACCTCCATGTGGTCGACCTGGATGGCGCCAGATGCGGAAAGCAGAAAAATCGGGGTTGTGTCGCCGCCATCGCATCGGAGACGCCATTGGTCATGCAACTCGGTGGCGGCATCCGCGACCGGCAGACTGCTTCTGCCTGGTTTACTGCCGGAGTAGCGCGCTGTGTTATCGGCAGTCTGGCCGTTACCGATCCGGCAACGGTAAGACGATGGCTTTGTGAATTCGGGCCGGATCGACTCGTCCTGGCACTTGATGTCAGAGTTGACGATTACGATTCGCCTACCCTCGTCACGCACGGCTGGACCCGAACGGGAGGCATAGACCTGTGGCAGTGTCTGGAGGGATATCTCGCGCACGGCATTCGACATGTCCTGTGCACGGACGTTGGCCGTGACGGCGCCATGGGCGGACCGAACCTCGCGTTGTACCGGGAACTTGTTGCGCGCTATCCCGAAATCTGCCTGCAGGTCTCAGGCGGCGTCAGACACGCGGCTGACCTGCGCGAACTCGACGATCTCGGCGCTGCTGCCGCTATTTCCGGCCGGGCACTACTCGATGGAAAGATCAAATCAGAGGAGCTGGAGCCATTCCTGCGCGTCGCATAATTCCCTGCCTCGATGTCCGCGACGGTAAAGTCGTCAAAGGCGTCCAGTTTCGAAATCACCGGGTCGTCGGCGAAATCGTCGAGCTGGCTGAGCGATATTGCCAAGAAGGCGCCGACGAGCTCGTGTTCTACGACATTACTGCAAGTCCGGACGCTCGCACCGTCGACCGGAACTGGGTCAGCATGGTGGCTTCAGTGCTGGATATTCCCTTCTGCGTCGCCGGTGGCATCCAGACTGTTGAGGATGCCGAAGACACTCTGAACAAGGGTGCCGACAAGATCTCGATTAACTCGCCCGCCCTCGCAAATCCCGGCCTCATTTCGGATCTGGCATGCAGATTCGGTACACAGTGTGTCGTTATCGGTATCGATAGCCGTGAGGAAGCAGACGATTGGCAGGTCTATCAATTCACCGGTGACCCTGACAAAGCCCGTGCAGCGAATCGGAGTACGGTTGACTGGGTCATTGAAGCGCAGGGGCGAGGTGCAGGCGAAATCGTCCTCAACTGCATGAACGAGGACGGCGTAAAGAACGGATATGACTGTCGACAGCTTTCAGAAATCCGTAGCAGTTGCCAAGTGCCCTTGATCGCCTCCGGCGGTGCCGGCGAACCCGAGCACTTTAGAGATGTTTTTGACAATGCCTCGGTTGACGGCGCGCTGGCAGCCAGTGTTTTTCACAATTGTGAGATCGAAATTCCCGCATTAAAGCGTTTCTTGAATAACGCGGGCATCGAAATGCGCCTATGACGTCGCTTCACGAAAAAATCGACTGGCAAAAGGGCGGCGGTCTCGTGCCGGCGATCGTCCAGCATGCTTTGTCCGCACGCGTACTAATGCTCGGCTACATGAACGCCGAAGCACTGGCCGCGACGCTGTCGAGCGAATCGGTAACCTTCTACAGCCGGTCTCGAAACTGTCTTTGGACCAAAGGCGAAACGTCGGGGAACAGACTTGAGCTACACAATATCGAGCTAGACTGCGATGGAGACGCGCTACTGGTGACGGCGGCCCCCACGGGACCCGCGTGCCACCTGGAGAAGCTCAGCTGTTTCGATCGTGATGCCGAGCTCCCGGGATTTGGTTTTGTCGGTCAGCTTGAATTCATAATACGAGACCGGATGGAACATCGACCAAGCGAGAGCTATACCGCCCGGCTATTTGCCGAGGGCGATAGACGAATTGCTCAAAAGATGGGCGAAGAGGCAATTGAACTCGTGTTGGCTGCGACAACCGCGAGCCGAAACGAGCAACTCGAGGAAGCCGCCGATCTCGTTTATCACCTGCTTGTGTTACTCGCCAGCAAAGGGATCAGCCTTGCCGACGTCTCCTCGAAACTAAAGGCACGACACGAATCTTAGATGACGACCTCCGTGTCGACCTTGCGCCGGTTGTAATTCGAACTCATCACAAAACCGTAGGCACCGGTATTCGCTATCAGGATGACATCGTTTTCCCTGGACGGCGGCAATAAGCGGTCGCTGCCGAGCCGATCACCCGTCTCGCAAATGGGGCCGACGACCGTTACTGACTGGGTGGCTGTTTCGTCGGCCCGCGTCAGGTTTACGATTTCGTGATAGGCACCATAGAGCGCCGGTCGAATCAGCGAATTCATTCCCGTTCCGACACCCACGTAACGCATGTCCCCTTTGCCCTTGACCTGCGTAACTCGGGTCAACAATACGCCGGCCTGGGCGACGAGAAACCGGCCCGGCTCTAGCCAGAGCTGATATTTCGGGTATGCCGCCTTGATCTCGGCGAGCGTTCCGTCCAGCTCGTCGATATTGAATGGCTTGTCGCCCGGCTTTTCGGCGATGCCGAGTCCGCCGCCGAGATCCAGGTATTCGACGGTCGGAAATCGCTCGGCAACCTTGATCAGCTCGGCCGCCACCGATCGCCAGTTGTCGGAGTCGAGTATGCCGCTGCCGCTATGCGCGTGTATGCCGATCACCTCGGCACCCGCTCTGTCGACAAGTTCGACGAGCTCGTCGACTTCGAACCTCGGGATGCCGAACTTGGAATGAACGCCGGCCGTCTTCACGTGTTCATGGTGACCGCGACCCTGCCCAGGGTCGACGCGAATAAAAAGTTCCTGGCCGTCAAAAATCTCCGGCCATGCTTGCAGCGGGTGCAGATTATCCAGTGTCAGCTGTAATCCCCTCTCGACAGCCCATTCGTATTCTGATCGAGGGGCGAAGTTCGGCGTAAACAGAATCCTGTGCTTGTCGAGATCCGGCAGGACCTCGAACAGCCACTCGACTTCTCCCGGGGAGACGCATTCGAAGTCGACGCCGACGTCGGCCAGTGTCTTGAGCAGTTCAGCATTGAAGTTTGCTTTGACTGCGTACAGCACGCGATCAAGTGAGCGCATGTTCAACAGGCTTTGAGCCGCACTCCTCACGCTGTCGGCGTCATAGACATAAGCGTTGAAGTGCTCGTTCGCAAGTGTGAGCAGATTGTCCCTTTTCTGCAGCCACCATGGTGGCTCGCGATCGACGTCTGCCGATTCTCTCTGAAAAATTTCTTCCCAGCTCGCACCGAATGCCGGGCTGCCGCCCGACTTGCGGATGACTGAGGCGTGAAGCTTGCTGACAAGCCGTGGCGCCTGCTCCTGTTCGATGACGAAACTGAAGTTCAAGTCGTTTGCGCCCTGAGAGACGAGATGGATCTTCTCTTCCTCAAAGACTTCGAGCGCCGGTGCGATGCGAGGCAGTATCGTGCGGATTTTTCTGCCGACCAGGCTGACTGCCGCACAGTTTCTGATGACTTCGACGCGGCAAAGTGGCGCGAGGTCCGTTACAAGTGCCTGCTCCGTGTCCTCCGCCAGCATGCCGTCGACGGTGTCAATGGAGACCGTGACGTTGGTCTCCGATGTCGACACGAGATCCACGGAAACGCCGTGACTCTTGAAACAGGAGAACGCATCCGCAAGGAAACCGACCTCGTGCCACATGCCGACGCCGTCCATCGAAACCAGCGTCAATCCATTTCTCCAGGCGATACCCTTCACCTGCGGTTCCGTCTCGCTGGTGACCGAGGATATGACGGTACCGGGTATTCGCGGTGCCGCCGTGCAACGAATGAACAGCGGGACTCCGTGCCGGCGCAGGGGTGACAAACACCGTGGATGCAACACGTGGCTGCCGGTGGACGCAAGCTCCTGTGCCTCATCGAAATGCAGTGCGACCAGCAGCCGTGCCGACGGCACCAGCCTCGGGTCCGCGGTGAACATCCCCGGTACGTCGGTCCAGATCTCAAGACGCCTCGCCTGCAATCGTGCCGCAAAATAGGCGGCCGACGTGTCGGATCCGCCGCGTCCCAGTAAGACGGTTTCGCGTCGCGCATTCCTGGCAATGAAACCCTGCGTCAGGATGACTTTGCCGTGGCTTCCTAGTTCTTCGGCGAGATCGGGATCGGAATCGTAAGGACAGGTCGCCGACAGATAGCTTTGCGTAGCTGAGCGGTTGGCCCGGGTCTCGCTCGTCAGAATGTCCCTGGCGTCCTGCCAGTGCGCGTCGATGCCCCGGCCTTCAAGGTACGCCGCACCCAGCCTCGTCGCCATGATTTCCCCAAGCGCCATGACGCGGACCCGGACCCGCAGGCTGACCTCGTGCACCAAGCGTACACCGGAGATCAGTTGCCCGAGTTCCTTCAGGGCTTCATCGAGCAGGGCGTGCCCGTCAAGCCCCAGCGTATCGGCCAGATCGTAGTGCTGTTGCCTGACCTGCTCGAATCGCTCCGAGGGATCTCCGCTTATCGCCGTAAACAGGATCTCTTCCAGAGCGTTTGATACACCTTTAAGCGCCGAGTGAACGATAACCACTCGAAAGCCGTCGTCGAGGCGGTTTTGAATGCGTTCGGCAATCCGTTGCCAGTTGTCGGCGCACGACACGCTCGTACCGCCGAATTTCATGACCACCCATTCCGATGTGGCTACCGCATCGGGCGCACCGAGGGTTGCACTGTCCGCAAATCGGGCTTCGTCGTTTGATTCTTCCATCGAACTCATCGTTTGTTTCGCCAAAAAAAAACCCGCTCGGAAAATCCTTGCGGGTTTACGGACAATAGCCGGTTTTTTGTCAGCCGTTACTACTGCCAGTTGCACCCACGCACCTCTGGCGCGCCATTTGTTTTATGTGTTTTTGACACCGATCGTCTCGGCGTACAGGCACATTACGCAGATGCAATTCATACCTACAGGCGCAGTAAATCGGACCTGACGGGTCAGGTCAAGTACCAATGCAACTATTCCTCCCAGGGTGGCGCCGTGGTCACGGCGCCCTGGGACGCAGACGACACTTCGGCGCGGTATTTCGCCAATACGCCCGTGGTCACGGCGGACGCCGGTCTGACCCATTTCTTCCTGCGCTCATCGAGCCCTGCGCTATCGACCGCGAGGTCGATGCGGCGCTGTTGCGCGTCGATCGTGATCAGGTCGCCCTCTTCGATCAGTGCGATCGGCCCGCCGACCGCTGCCTCCGGGGCAATGTGACCAACCACGAAACCATGGCTGCCGCCGGAGAAGCGCCCGTCGGTGATGAGGGCGACTTCCGCGCCCAGTCCCTTGCCCATGAGCGCGCTGGTCGGGCTCAACATCTCGCGCATGCCGGGACCGCCTTTCGGCCCCTCGTAGCGGATCACGATGACGTCGCCGGACCGGATCTCGTCACCGAGGATTGCCTGCAGCGCCAGTTCCTCGGAATGGAACACGCGGGCACGCCCCTCGAAGCGATTTCCCTCCTTGCCCGTGATCTTCGCGACGGCGCCATCGGGTGCGATGTCGCCGTACATGATGACCAGGTGGCTGTCCGGCTTGACCGGGTTGTCGAAGTCTCGAATGACTTCCTGGCCGTCCGGATAATCGGCGATGTCCGCCAGGTTTTCCGCCACGGTCTTGCCGGTCACGGTCAGGCAATCGCCATGCAGCAGCCCGCGCTCGAGCAGGCGCTTCATCAGTGGCTGGATGCCACCGATCTCGATGAGCTCCGACATCAGGAAGCGGCCACTCGGCTTGAGTTCGGCGAGTACCGGCACTCTTGCGCCGATACGACTGAAGTCGTCGAGCGTGAGTTCAACGCCGGCTTCTCTGGCGATCGCCAGCAGATGCAGGACGGCGTTTGTCGAGCCGCCCAACGCGATGACGAGGGTAATGGCGTTGTCGAATGCTTCACGCGTCAGGATGTCGCGCGGCTTGATATCATTCTCGATCAGCTTGAAAACGGCTGCCCCGGCCCGGCGACAGTCGGCGATCTTGCTCGGCGACTCGGCCTCCTGCGCCGAGCTGTTCGCCAGACTCAGGCCGAGCGCCTCGATCGCCGAGGCCATGGTGTTTGCCGTGTACATGCCGCCGCATGAACCGGGCCCGGGAATGGCCGACTGCTCGACTTCAAGCAACTCCCGCTCATCGATCCTGCCATCTGACAGGGCGCCGACGGCCTCGAACACGGAGACGATGTCCTGCCGCCCGGCACCGGGTTTGATCGTACCGCCGTAGACGAACACGCCAGGCCTGTTCAGCCGCGCCATCGCCATGACACAGCCGGGCATGTTCTTGTCGCAGCCGCCGATCGTCACCAGCCCGTCGAATCCCTCCGCTCCCGCGACCGCCTCGATCGAGTCGGCGATGATCTCCCTGGACACCATTGAATAGCGCATGCCGGGCGTACCCATGGCTATGCCGTCGGACACACCGATCGTGTTGAATATGAGGCTCTTGCCACCGGCTTCATCCGCACCGCTCGCGGCCTCTCTGGCCAGTTGATCGATATGCATATTGCACGGCGTGACCATGTTCCAGGTCGACGCGATGCCGATCTGCGGTTTCGAAAAATCCGCATCGGTAAACCCAACAGCACGCAACATGGCGCGGCTCGGCGCCTGCTCGACGCCATCGACCACGACGCGCGAATACCGGCGCAGTTCTATTTCGGTCATGGAAATCGCTCTAAGTGTTCAGGGTCTGCTGGCTGTTATTGTGGAGTCGAATCGTCATCCCTGATCATAACCGCGATTCGACGAAAAATGTCTGCATTGGCCGTATGCGATTCGGGGGCCTGCATCTCCAGCACGAAGGCTTCGTCGGATTCAGGCTGCGAATCCTGCACGAGTGGAATCAGTATTCGCGCCGAGCGCTGCCCGGGCCCGAACTGAATCGTCTTGGTGCCCGGCACAAAATAGTCTGCCCCTTCCGTCGCGGTAACCTCGCGCAACAGGTAGTCGACGGCCAGTGTCGTCTGATCGGGATTGAAGCGAACGACGTCGATCTGCACGGCAGGATCACGTTCGCGCACCGACACCTGCCCCACCGCGAACGCCACGGTGTTCGAGCCGAGACCGGCCTCGAATCGTCGCTGATCGTCGTCTTCCAGGCTCAGGTTGATCAGCGCGAACTCGGATTCGGCATTCTCTGAATCCCGGACCAGTAACGATACCTGACGATCCGGCTCGCGCAACGGATCCGGCGTCATCGACACCTCGATCCGGGCCCTTTTTTGTGCGGGCCGGAAACGCGCCATGCTGTCGCCGGAAACCCGATACTGGCCTGACTCCCACGGCGACCGGTTGCCGCTGAACGCGACCTCTTCGAGTCTCACGACCAGCGCATCGGCGACATTGGTGTCGCGCACCAGCTCGATCACCGCGGGTTGCTCGTTTTCCCTGAGGACCAGATTCAACTCGGTCCTTGCGGTCCCGGGAATCGCGAGTAGTAATTCTGCCGTTGCCGGAGGAAGGCTCGATTGATCGATCACTTCGACGGGCCCGCCTAGCTCGTCCGGCCCGTCGGCGACAGCCGCCTCCCCGGGATCCGGTGTTTCGACGGCCGGTGCCTCGACAGGCGGCGGTTGTCCGGTGCTCTCGGGTTGCACCGCGGAAACCGGCGTCCCCGGCCGGGGACCGGCTGCCGGCCGTTCCAGTATCCCGGACTGATACAGCCCCAGCGCGCCGGCGGCCAGAACCGGCACGGCGACCAGATAGGGCCAGATGCGACGCCGCTCGTCGTCCGGTTCATGGCCGTCCGACATCCGCTGCGTCTCTTTCAGGGAGACCGGCGTGGATAAGCCCTCGATGAACGCCTTCGGAGATGCATATCGCGCCTCGCGCGAAAAAGAGAGCGCCTTGCGCAGGGCGAACCACTCGGTGTCGTTCAGGCCCTGCGGCCGTTGCGGCTCCATGCCTTCATCTGCCGCCTCCGCGGCGTTTCGCGGACCGAAGACACGGTAGCCGGCGATCAAGCGGTACATCAGGCAGGCGAGCGAGAAGACATCGTCCGAAGTGTCGGGTTCCTCACCGGTCAGGACCTGCATACTCGAATATGCCGGTGTCTTGGCGGCGAGCGCCCCCGGATTGAAACCCGCCTCTCCGTTGCCCTGTTTCTGCCGGACACGAGCGATTCCGAAGTCGACCAGCTTCACTGAGCCCTCAGACGATACAATGATGTTGCCCGGCTTCAGGTCCGCATGTACGACGCCCCTGAGATGCGCATAGTCCAGTGCTTTGGCGACATGCCTGACGATGTCGAGGGCCGTCTCCTTTTCCATGCTCTTGCCGCGGGCGTCATCGAGTATGCCGGCCAGTGACCTGCCGTCCAGCCATTCCATGATGATGAAGTACAGTTCATCGTCGCGGTCGAGGTCGATGAAACGAACGATGTTCGGATGCGACAGGCATCGGCCCTTGGCCGCTTCCTGTTGCAGGGCGCGCAACGCCTGTCGACTGCGTGCGAGCTTCGGCGTCAGCACTTTGATTGCGACCCATGGGTCAACGTCGTCCGCTTCCGCAAGGCGACGATCCAGCGCTTTGTATACGACGCCCATGCTGCCGCCGGCGATTCTCTCCTGCAGAAGAAATCTGTCACGCAAGACGGAGCCGACCTGCAACCTGTCTTCGGCCGATTCCTCGTCCGCCGCGTCCCCCTCGATGACGGTCGTGTCCCTGAATAGGTCGTTGTTCTGATCGTCTGACTCCGAGTCGCGGGGCGCCGTGTCAAGATCTTCCGTCACTATTCGATCGAGCATGCGCCGAACCAGCTCGTAGGTTTCCTCGCGGAGGTTACCCGCCTTGTGTTGTTCTTCGAGGACCCGGCGGATGTCTGGTTCGACATTGCCGTTGCCTGACAATAGCGCCCGAATCGCGGCGTGAATGTTATCCAGCAAGGATTCGTCGGCCGCCTGCTGTTGCAGTTGCGCCGCGAATTCCGAGAGCTGCCTCGCATACAGGGGCTCGAGATTGTCGGATTCGGCGCTCATAAGCCGTCTATTCTAGCTTGCACAAGACCGTGGCCATGGGAACTGGTCGTCATATTCCGGCCGCGGAAGCTCTGAATTCAAAGCACTTTTCCCGGATTCAGGATGTTGCCGGGGTCCAGGGCGGTTTTGACGGATCTCATCAGGGCAATCTCCGCTTCGCTGCGGTATTGCCTCAGGATCTCACGTTTATACTGGCCGATGCCATGTTCGGCACTGATGCTGCCGTCAAACATGCCGACCACGTCGTAGACCGCCTTGCTCAGACCGGCCGCCTCCTCACGAAACCGGTCGCCCTCCCATGATTCGGGCTGATTGATATTGAAATGCACATTGCCATCACCGACGTGCCCGAAAGCGACGATTCTCGCGTCCGGCATGATCCGCAAGACCGCCTTTTGCGCCTGTTCGATGAAATCGCCGATCTTCCCGACCGGCACGGACACGTCGTGCTTCAGACTGGCGCCCTCGAACTTCTGAACTTCAGAAATCGAGTGCCGCATGCGCCAGAGTTCCTCCTGCTCGGACACGTTCTTGGCGATAACCGCATCCATGCCCAGCCCCTGTTCGATCGCCGCAGCGAGGGTCGTCTCGAGCGCCTGGGTCTCGACGCCGGACGAAACCTCGAGCAGCACATACCAGGGATGACTTTGCGAAAACGGTATGCGTATCGCCGGCAGGTGTCGCCTCAGGTAACGAATCGCCCGATCCGGAATGAGTTCGAATGCCTGTACCCGATCCGCCAGCAGATCGCGGAGCAGTCCGAGGAGGTCGACTGCATGCTTCGGGCTTTCCGTGGCGATCAACGCGGTCCGGGTATTGCCGACCTCGGGGTAGAGCTTCAGGTTTGCCGCCGTGATCACGCCGAGCGTCCCCTCGGACCCGATGAACAGTTGCTTGACATCGTATCCGGCAGTGTCCTTGCGGAGCGCCCTGAGGCCGTGCCAGATCGCTCCATCGGCAAGTACGACTTCGAGCCCCAGCACCTGTTCTCGGGCGCTGCCGTATCTGAGTACATTGATGCCGCCGGCATTTGTCGCAACATTGCCGCCAATCTGGCAACTGCCTTCGGCGGCAAGGCTCAAGGGGAAAAACCGGCCGGCCCGGCTCGCCGCGGCCCGCACGTCGGCGAGAATACAACCGGCCTCGGCGACCATCGAAAAATCGTCGGCCGAGATCGAGCGAACGGCGTTCATGCGTGACAGTGACAGCAGCACCTGTTCACCGGATGAATCCGGAATCGCCCCGCCACAGAGGCCGGTATTGCCCCCTTGTGGAACCACGGCCGTGTTGTTCGCGGCGCATGCCCTGACAATCGCCGACACCTGCTCCGCGCTGTCGGGTGACACCATGATGGGTGTTCTGCCGTGGAATAGCTCGCGCCACTCGGTGAGGTGCGGAAGCAACTCGTCCGGATCGCTGCTCCAGCCCGATGGCCCGACAATGGATTTGAGCTCGTCGATCAGCATTTGGCGTCCAGGTTCGCGTACCCGGCGAATGTCTGCCAGTCGATATTGCTGCCACACATGACCGGGACGACCTTCTTCCCTGCAAAACGTCCGGACAGCGGGCCAAGCAACGCCGCCGTGCTGGCGACGCAGGCAGGCTCGACGGCGATCTTCAGCTCTCTGAAGAATACGCCCATCATGTCTTTCAACTGGTCGTCGCTGACGAGCACGAGCTCATCGACGTTATCCCTGCACAGCTCAAAGGACAACGGCAGCGCAAACGGTGCTCCGAGGCTGTCGGCAATGGTCTCCACTTTCTCTATTGTCTCAGGTCTGCCGGTGGCGAAGCTGCGGCGCATCGAATCAGCACCAACCGGCTCGACGCCGATCACTGTACACCCCGGCTTGATCTGTTTGACCGCACTCGAAATGCCCGCACACAGGCCACCGCCGCCAATCGGCACGATGGCAGCGTCCAGCTCCGGAACCTGCTCGCAGATCTCCAGACCGACCGTCGCCGTACCGAGAATGACGCCAGCACCCTCGAAGGGATGCACGAAAAAGCGTCCCTCCCTGTCCTGTATTCTCTCTGCCACTTCGAAGGCGCTGTGAACATCGTCGGCGAGCACCACTTCGGCGCCGAACCGACGACATTGCGCAATCCGGAACGGGTTCGCATTCATGATCATGACGACTTTGGCGCTGGTGCCTACCGCCTGCGCCGCAAACGCCGTTGCGATCGCGTGGTTTCCGGCGCTGACAGCCGTCACGCCCTGCTTGATCTGTTGCTCGTCGAGGCCGAGCATCACCGAAAGCGCACCGCGCGGCTTGAAAGTGCCGGTACGCTGCAGGAACTCGAGCTTGCCGTGTATCTCGCAGGTTTCGCCCGAGAACAGCTCCAGGGAGCGGCAGCGCAGGACAGGCGTCCTGATCAGCCATTCCCGGAGCCGTTGATTCAGTGCACGGACAGCGTCGATACCGGGCGCGGCCACAGCCACTCACTTTCCCGCGCTTGGTGTAAACTCGGCAGGCGCAAGGTTCATTATGTCAAGCATGCGGTTCTCCATCGTCGGTCAACGCCAGGGAATTGAGATACCTGTAGCAGGTTTCTAATGATACTTGCGCTGTTGCACAGAGTTGATTAATTTCGATTGTGAGCACCGATGCCGACGGTGCGCACGCGCATTGGGGCGGTCCAATACTGGGTTAACACTGAATGGACCTTGACGAACTTTCGCAGTCCGGTATCCGGCGACTGGCCAATTATTCGCCATACCTGGATCAGTTGGCGGGCCTGGCAAGCGAGATGGGCCTGCGCCAGCGAAGCAACCTGGTACATCTGGAGCGCTGCCTGCATGACCACTGGTCGCTCGGCCAGAATTGCATTCTGAGCTGGGCGCCAATTGAGAACGGCCTGTTGATCCTCGTGGTCCCGCACTACGCCATCGCAGAATATACCGCCGCCCCGACCGATGATCCCCAGCTTGCGCAGCGTGTCTCGGCGCCCTTTATTACCGAATTGATCTCAGGCGACCGTCAGCTGACGGTCGTACAAATTCACAAAGTCGCCAAACTCCTGGATATCGAGCCGACGTTCGTCCCGCTTCGGCAGCCGCTGACCGGGCACGCGGTCGAAACCCAGGTTATAGAGAAGATGATCCAGCGCTATGGCATCAACTACATCGCCAGCCGAGCCGTAACGTTGTTCGACATCGTCGGTTTCAGCCTGCTGATGCCGTTCGAGCAGATGACGCAGCTCAACAGCCTTTCCTACTCACTCAATTCGGCACACGCCAAAATGCTCGAGCAGGACATCGGCATCAATTTCGCCCGATCGTCGAGTGGCGACGGGTTCTATGTCTGGAATCGCGACCATGGACTGGAAGCCAACGTGAATCTCTACCATTTCATGCACATCGTGTTGGCGGACAATGCCATCGCCCGAAGCAAGGCGGTTTCCAAGGCCGTGCCGCGGCTGCGCGCCTGTTTCCATGTAGGCAGCTGCTATGAGTTTCACCAGGCCGAAGGGCTCAATCCGACCATTCACGACTTCATCGTCGGTGACGTAACGATCGAGCTGGCGCGGATGATCGAGGCCGCAATGCCGGGGCAGATCCTGGTCGGCGAGTTTGTCGCCGAGCTGGCCGGACACGGAAACGGCGACGAAGACACGCAGCACAATCTGGACGCCGTGACGTTTCTGCAACGGGCACAGGGAAACCTGTCAAAGCTCAGCGGGCTGGAACTGTCGGGAGAAAAGGTAACGGCGATCAAGTGCTACCTGACCGGCGAACGCCAGGATGACGGCGAGTTCAGCATCCGCAGGCTGCAGATCAGGGACAAGCACGGGCTGTCCAGAACGGCCTACAACGCCAAAGTAAATATCTATCGCGAGATGGCCCGGCCGATTCTGCTCGGCATCGAGGACAAGAAGCTCAGCCCTACCCAGGAGCCGGCCTGAGACTTAATCGCTCCCGGCGAGTTGACTCGTACATCCCTGTACTCGGTCCTGCGGACCGGTCTCGCTGCGCTCAACCGTCCAAATTTGCTCCCGGCAAATTTGTGTCGAACTCGATCTTCGTTCAATTCCCGCCATTCATTCAGAAAAGGGCCTCCCTCACGATAGTCTGGGGAGGCCCTTTTCTGAATGAATGGTCGGGGCGGCGAGATTCGAACTCGCGACCCCCACAACCCCATTGTGGTGCGCTACCAGGCTGCGCTACGCCCCGACCGAGGTGCAAACGAATTCGGCGCGGCAATGATACTTACCGTTACGCCGCCGCGAAAGAGGTTTTCTTAACGTCTGAGGATCTTGAGAACTTGCTCGAGCTCCAGACGGAGCTGCTTGATGATCTGCTGGCTCTGGCTGACGTCCGACTTGGCGTCTTCGCCCATGAGGCGCTGCCTGGCGCCGCCAATGGTGAATCCATCTTCGTACAGCAGGCTTCGGATCTGGCGAATTATCAGTACATCCTGACGCTGATAGTAGCGTCGATTACCGCGCCGCTTGACCGGCTTGAGCTGCGGAAACTCCTGCTCCCAGTAGCGCAGTACATGCGGCTTTACGGCACACAGGTCGCTGACCTCACCTATAGTGAAGTATCGCTTGCCTGGAATTGGAGGTAGTTCGTCGTTATTCCCCGGTTCCAGCATAGGCCTCTACTCGGGCTTTTAGTTTTTGTCCTGGCCGAAACGTCACCACACGCCGTGCGGTGATCGGAATTTCTTCACCGGTTTTCGGGTTTCTGCCCGGACGTTCGTTTTTATCCCGAAGATCAAAATTTCCGAACCCGGAAAGCTTGACCTGCTCCCCTACCGCGAGAGACGCTCGCAGTTCTTCAAAGTACAAATCGACCAGTTCGCGGGCTTCTCTCTTATTCAGTCCCAGTTCGTTGAACAGGGATTCCGCCATATCGGCTTTTGTCAGTGACATGGATACTAGTCTCGTAACTCAGCTGCGAATTTCCGCTCCAGATTACGTATGGCTGCTTCCATTGCTGAATCCGCATCTTCGTCAGTAAGGGTGCGGGATGTTTCCTGCAAAATCAAGCCTAAAGCTATGCTTTTTCGCCCCGCTTCTATGCCCGGACCCCGATAAACGTCGAAAATTGTCACTTTCTGGATAAGATGCGGGGCCGAAGACGCAGCGACTTTAACTAATTCTGAGGCGCACACTTTATCATCAACGACCACTGCAATGTCGCGCCTTATCGCGGGGAACTTTGACACTGAAGTTGACCTTGGAACGCTCGAAGCAAACGCTTTTGCCGCATTCAATTCAAAAACAAAGACACTCTTATTAATAGCCATCACATTCGCGATTTCCGGATGCAGTTTTCCGAGCACGCCGATCACCTGTCCATCGCGAACGATTTTGGCGGCCTGACCCGATTGCAGGGCCGGATGACCGGCCGTTGCGTATTCTGTGGCCGTGTCCGTAGCAGCCAGCTCGAGCAAGGCCTGCAAATCCGACTTTATGTCAAAGAAATCAAGGTCCTGCGCGCCCGTCCCCCACTGCTCGGGGGTCGCCGAACCGATGGCAAGACCGGCAACCCTCACGACCTCGACAGGCTTTTTGAGGCTGCCGTGAAACGACTTTCCGATTTCGAAAAAGCGAACGCGTTCACGTTGACGCGCGACATTCGCCGCGGCGACGGCAAGCATTCCCGGCCATAACGATCCGCGCATCACCGACATCTCGGATGAAATCGGATTGGCCAAAACGAGTTTCGAAACTTCTCCGGTAAAACGTGAATTCAAATCCGCGTCGATAAAACTGTAGGTAATGACTTCCTGATAATCCCGTGCAACGAGCGTTGATGCGACCAGTTTCAAATCGATTTCAGTTTCGCTGACGGGCCCGAGCGGCAACTCCGCTATTTCGGTTGTTTCAGGAATCAGGTCGTAGCCGTTTATGCGAGCGACCTCCTCGATGAGGTCGTCTTCGATTGTAAGATCGAATCTAAAAGTCGGTGTGATCACCGTCCAACCGTCGTCATTTTGACTGACTTCGAACGCCAGGTTTTCAAGAATTTCGACGACCTTTTCATCGTCAATTTTCGTTCCGAGCACTTTCTCGAGTCGCGACTGGCGGAGAGAAATCCCTGGCGCCGTCGGCAAATGATTCTCGTCTGCTACATCGGTCAGCGGTCCCGCATCTCCGCCCGAGATGCCGATCAGCAGCTCCGTCGCCCGTTCTATTGCCCTGGCCTGTCCCGCCGGATCGACGCCCCGCTCGAATCGGATCGCCGCATCCGTTTGGAGACCATACGATCTCGCGCGCCCCAGGATGACGGACGGGGGCCAGAACGCGGCTTCGAAGAATACGTCGGTAGTCGCCTCCGAGACCGCCGTACTGAGTCCACCCATGATGCCGGCCAGGCCTATCGGCCCCGTATCGTCCGTGATCAGCAGCGTGTCCCGGCCGAGAGCGACTTCCTTCTCATCGAGCAGGGTCACCTTCTCGCCTTTCCTGGCAAATCGCGGCCTGATGGCGCCTTTTAGCAAGGCAAGATCATACGCGTGCAGCGGCTGTCCGAGCTCGAGCATGACGTAGTTGGTGACGTCCACCACCGGGTGAATGGCCCTGAGGCCGCTTCTCCGAAGTCGCTCGGTCATCCAGATGGGCGATTTGGCGTTCGCGTCGATGTTGCGAATGACGCGGCCGGCGAATCGCGGACAGGCGGACGGGTCCGCTATCTCCACGGCATGAGTGTCGTCGATAGTCGACTGCACCCGTGGCGCCCCGGCCGCTGTCAATTTGGTGCCGGTAATTGCCGAAATGTCTCTTGCAATCCCAAGGACGCTGAAGCAATCGCCGCGGTTCGGCGTCAGGTCGAGATCGAGAATATGGTCCGGCAGTCCGAGGTAAGCCGATAATTCGAGGCCGGTCGGTGCATCGCCAGGCAATTCGATGATGCCGCCGGCCTCGTCGCCGAGCCCCAGTTCAATCGCCGAGCACAACATGCCGTTGGATTCGACGCCACGAATCCGGGTCCGACGAAGTTTCGTGCCATCAGCCAGTCGTGCACCCGGCGCCGCAAACGGACTCTTCATGCCAACGACCACGTTGGGCGCGCCGCAGACCACTTCGATCGGCTTGGCCTTGCCGGTCGATACTTTACAGACACTCAGCCTGTCCGCATTCGGATGCCGGCTGAACGAAACGACCTCTGCGATCACGACGCCGTCGAGCTTCTCCCCCTGTGATTCGATGCCGTTGACCTCGTGCCCGGCCATGGTCAGCCGGTGTGCCAGTTCGGCCGTGTCCAGCTTCGGATCAACCCATTCGCGCAACCATGTCTCTGCAAACTTCATGGCAAGGCTTCCCGATCAATGAAACTGCCGCAGAAAGTGCAGATCGTTGTCGAAAAAGGTCCGGAGATCGCCGACGCCGTACCGAAGCATCGCCAGTCTCTCGACTCCCATGCCGAAGGCGTAACCGGTGAATTCCTCCGGGTCGACTCCCGCGTTACTGAGTACATTCGGATGCACCATGCCGCATCCGAGGATCTCGAGCCACTTGCCTTTTTCCCATAGCAGGTCCACCTCGGCCGACGGTTCGGTAAACGGAAAGTAGGATGCGCGGAACCGCAATTCCGCCTTACGCTCGAAAAAACTCTCGACAAACTGATGCAGGACGGCTTTCAGGTTCGCGAAGCTGATGCCGCGATCGACAACCAGCCCTTCCACTTGGTGAAACATCGGCGTATGCGTCTGATCCGAGTCACAGCGATACACGCGACCCGGCGCGATGATCCTGAGTGGCACTCCCTCTCTGACCATCGAGCGGATTTGCACGGGAGAGGTGTGGGTTCGAAGCAGCATCCCCCCCGGAAAATAAAACGTGTCGTGCTCGGCGCGCGCCGGGTGGTTCTCGGGAATATTCAATGCCGAGAAGTTATGGAAATCGTCCTCGATTTCCGGCCCCGAGCGAATGCCGAATCCTGCATTCCGAAAGATCGTCTCGATGCGGGACATCGCCCGCGACACCGGGTGCCTTCCTCCAAGACCGTAACCACGGCCGGGAAGCGTGACGTCGATAGTGTCGTCAACAAGCGCTTTTTCCAGCGCCTCACCCTCGAGGGACTGCCGCTTGGCGCTGATGCGCTGCTGGATCTCCCGCTTGGCCCGATTGATCTCCTGACCGGCAGCCGGGCGCTCCTCCGCCGGAAGCTGGCCCAACTCTTTCATACGGGCCGTCAGCGCTCCCTTTTTTCCGAGGTAGGTGACCCTGACCGCGTCGAGGCTCTTCAGGTCCGCCGCGGAGTCTATTTCAGACCCCGCCGTCTGTACCAGCTCACTTATTCCTTGCATGGACAGCCTAGCCGTCGGCCAGGCCCGCTTTCGCCTGCGCCGCGATCGCACCGAATGCTTCGGGATCGTGCACCGCGATGTCCGCCAGCACCTTGCGGTCGATCTCGATATTGGCGCGGTGCAAGCCGTTGATCAAGCGGCTATACGACAGCCCGTGCAGCCTGGCGGCAGCATTGATGCGCGTGATCCAAAGCGCCCGAAACTGTCTCTTGCGTTGACGCCGGTCGCGATACGCATACTGGCCGGCCTTGATCACCGCCTGCTTGGCGACTCGGTAAACCTTGCTTCGGGCACCGTAGTATCCCTTGGCTTTATCGAGAACCTTCTTGTGACGCGCCTTGGCGACCACGCCTCTCTTGACTCTTGCCATTGCTCAATCCCCCTCAGCTGTATGGAAGCAGGCGACGAACGCTCTTCTGATCGCTGTCGGCAATCTGCAGAGTCTTGCTCAGCTTGCGCTTGCGCTTCGAACTCTTCTTCGTGAGGATATGATTGCGGTGGGACTGGGCTCGCTTAAAGCCACCCTTGCCCGTCCGGCGGAAGCGCTTGGCCGCGCCCCGGTTGGTCTTCATCTTGGACATGTTGTCTCCTTCAGGCCTTGCAACGTACGCATTCGCCGCTGCAGGCGGGTAGTGACATCGTGACGTTCAATACAGCCGGATGTCGTTACTCACTTTCTCTTCGGTGCCATCACCATGATCATTTGCCGGCCCTCCAGTTGCGGCATTTGCTCGACCATGGCAATGTCATCGAGGTCTTCCCTGACCCGGGCCAGGAGCTTCGCGCCCAGTTCCTGATGCGCCATCTCCCGGCCTCTGAACCTCAGTGTGACTTTGGTCTTGTCTCCGTTCTCCAGGAAATTCACAAGCTTTCGCAGCTTGACCTGGTAGTCACCTTCCTCCGTTCCCGGACGAAATTTTATTTCCTTAACGTGTACCTGTTTTTGCTTGCGCCTGGCGGACTGTGCTTTCTTGTTCTGCTCGAACAAATACTTGCCGAAGTCCATCACCCGGCAGACCGGCGGCTCGGCCGTCGGTGAAACCTCTACGAGATCCAGCCCGTCATCCTTTGCAATCTCAAGCGCTTGATCGAGACCCATAACACCTGCTTGTTCACCGCTGGCGTCAATCACCCGCACTTCGGGTGCCTCGATTTCTTCATTGCGCCTGGCGCGCTTAGGGGCTGCGATACTCGAATCCTCCCGCCATCAACCAAAAACCCGCACTGCTGCAACACAGCAATCGCGGGACGCGAATTCTATAGCCGCAATTATAAACACACAAGTCCGGAAACAGCTGATTTCCAAGAAACTTCGTCGGGGGAATGGTGGGCGATGGTGGTTTCGAACCGCCGACCTCCACGATGTCAACGTGGCGCTCTACCCCTGAGCTAATCGCCCAATTTATGGTTCTTGCCTTCGATCCGGGTCACGACCCCGGTTCCTGCAATCCGGAGTGGCAACCTGCTGGTACAACACGCTTCTATACGTCCCCTGAGCTAATCGCCCGATTGATGGTTTGTGCCTTCGATCCGGGTCACGACCCCTATTCTTAACACTCTCACGCGA
>JBHHWI010000005.1:0-59242 GCA_046756445.1 Woeseia sp.
AGGGAAGAGCCAGTCAGGCGTAACGAGATCCGGCCACAGACCGGACAGCCGGTGAATCTTACACAGTGTCACCATCAACAAGCATCGCCATTCTTATCAAAATCATGACCATCTCGGCAATCTCGGGCGGTCTCGTGCAATGTTCAGGCTAGCCATCCAGTTCCAGCGGCGGGCGGCCCTGCCAGTCAGTGAATCGCCTTGCCGCGGTCTGCCATTCCTCGCTTGCGAGCAAGGCCTCCCGGACCACCTGTCCGGTGCCATGCAGGCGGGCCCGGCGCACCAGCGAGAGGGGGTTGGAATAATCGTTGAGAGACGACACCGCCGCCTGGGCGGCCGGCCGGTCATTACAGATCAATACCATGTCGCAGCCGGCTTCCAGGGCCAGTCTGGCCCGTTTCGGCATCGTGCCATAACTCTCGGTGGCGCACATGGAAAGGTCATCGCAGAACACTGCGCCGTCGAACCCCAGGCGCGCGCGCAGCTCCGACTGAATCCAGTACCTGGAGAAACCCGCCGGCATGGAATCCATCCCGGAATATACGACGTGTGCCATCATGACTGCGGCAATCAATCCGTTGCCAATCAGCTTCTCATAGGGGCGCATGTCGTCGAGGACATCACCGTAGTCACGACGGTCCGACGGCAGCGTCTCGTGAGAATCGGCAGCAACGGCCCCGTGCCCGGGAAAGTGCTTGGCAACTGCCACCATACCGGCGCTTCGCAGGCCGCGGCAGAACGCACCGGCAAGGTCGGCGACGGCCTCCGGGTCCTTATGGAATGCACGATCGCCGATGACCCTGCTCACCCCCCAGTCGAGATCGGCGCAGGGAGCAAAACTGATGTCTATGCCCATCGACCGCAGCTCCGAGGCGCTCAACCAGCCGGCAGTCCTGGCCAGGAGCAACGCTTCGCCGAGGTCGCTGTCGTATTCGTGGCCGATCCTGCCCATGGCGGGTATTTCGGTAAAGCCGTCACGAAATCGCTGTACCCGGCCGCCTTCGTGATCCGTTGCGACCAGGAGTGGCGGGCTGCGAAGGGCCCGGATCTCGCTGACCAGATCTGCGAGCTGAGCCGGACTCTCGAAATTCCGGCTGAACAGGATGACGCCGCCGACCGCGGGCTCACGCAGCAGGCTGCGGTCCGCCGGCGTGACGGCGCAGCCTTCGATATCCAGCATGACGGGTCCGAGAGCCATAAATCCGGCCAGGCGCGATTGAACGCCTAACTTATTACTTTTTTTATTGTTTATGAAGCAAAGCGATGGACTCGACATGCCTGGTATGGGGGAACATGTCGACGATTCCCGCGGCCGACAGTCGGTAGCCCCGCAATTCGAGTTCCCTGAGGTCCCTCGCCAGCGTCCCCGGATGACAGGACACATAGACGATTTTCGACGGGGCAATCGATCGGATGTGCCGGACCACTTCCGGCGCGCCGCTCCTCGGTGGGTCGAGTAGCACACCGGTCCAGCCGTCGGCCAGCCAGCGCTCCTTCCCGTCGATTCGACTCAGGTCGGCACGGCGAAACTCGATAGCGCGAATCCCGTTTTGCGCTGCATTTGCCGTGGCGCGGTCGACCAGGCTCTGTTCGTTCTCGACACCGCTGACGTAGCCACAGGTCCTGGCCAGCGGCAGCGCAAAATTGCCGATGCCACAGAAGAGATCGAGGATGCGGTCCTCTTTTGCCGGCTGCAGCAGCTCGAGCGCCGTTGCCACCAGGCGCCGGTTTACCGGCCCGTTGACCTGGACGAAGTCGGCCGCCTCGAATTCGATGGTCACGTCGAAATCGGGCAGCCTGTAGCTGAGCGGCGGCAACGGTCCTTCCGGGTAGACGAGCGAAATCGAATCGAGGCGGCCGGGTTGCAGGTAGATCCGCAGGCCGTGTCCTTGTCCGAAAGACCTCAGCTGCACGAGGTCCGAGTCATTTGGCGGATCGAGCACGCGGAATACGAGCGCCGTCGCGTTGTCGGCGCAGGCCACCTCGATCTGTGGCAGGCGACCGCGAATGCTCAGCCGTCCGATGAGTTCGCTCAGCGGCTCGATCAGGCTGTCGACCGGGCGCGCAAGCACTTCGCAGCGATGCATGTCGGTGACCAGCGGTGCGTGGCGTTCCCGGAATCCGACCAGCACGCGCCCCTTCCCGGCGACGTCTTTCACGGCCAGCCGCGCGCGGCGACGGTACTTCCAGGGTGAGTCATGAATCGGCGGCAGCCATCGCAGTGGCGCAAGCTGCCCAATGCTTTCCAGCGCGTCCGCGAGCGCCCGTTGCTTGATCCTGCGTTGCTCGGACCCGGCGACGTGTTGCAGCGTGCAGCCCCCACAGACGCCGAATACGGCACAGCGCGGTTGCACCCGCTTCGGCGACGCGGACAGGACCTCCAGCAATTGCGCCTCGTCGTAATTGCGTCGCCGCTTGCGGCGCACAAAACGCACCTCCTCCCCTTCGAGCGCGTCGGCCACGAACACTTTCTTGCCCGACAGGTCGGCGATACCTCGTCCGTCGTGGCTGACGGAGGCGATGCAGGCGGTTTCCGGCTCGCGCATCAGTCGGCCGGCCAGGCTGCCGCGAACTCGTTCAGGTGCGGTTGGTCCATCGAAGCCAGGGTCGATCGAACGAGCTCGTACTCCCGGTGCAGCCCCTCATGGTCGATATTGCCCCGCATGAACTCGAAACGCAGGTAGATCAGGTAGGTATTCAGGACGTCCGTCTCGCAGTACGCGCGTATCTGGTCGATGCCGCCGTCCCGCCAGGTCTGCCAGACCTTGTCGCCGCTCATGCCCAGCTTGCCCGGAAAGCCGAGCAGTACCGCGGCCTGATCGAGGCTGGCCCGGCCGCGCCCCTGAAAACCGGACAGGACCTCCATCAGGTCAATGTGACGCCAGTGAAAGCGATTGAGGTAATTGTTGTAGCGAAATTCCCGGTCGCTGTCGCCGGTTTCCCAGTAACGGGGCGCCTCGATGTTGTTCTTGAGCGCCCGAAAGTGCAGCACCGGCAGATCGAAACCCGAGCCATTCCAGGAAACGAGGTCCGGCGAGTATCTATCGATGCCGTCGAAGAACCTCCGCACCAGCTCTGCCTCGTCCGAGTCCCTTTTGCCCAGACTCCAGACCCTGAAGCTGTCCCCCGTCCTGAGCGCGACAGAGATAGCGACTATCCTGTGCTGATGCGGCGGCAGGAAATCGTTGCCCGTGGCCTGCTGCCGCTTGAATGTCATCGCAGAGGCGACATCTTCATCGGACAGTTCGTGCAGATCCCACATGCGCCGTCCGAACTCGACGTCGGGAATGGTTTCGATATCGAACGCGAAACAATGCACTCAGATTCTCTCGACGACGGCGAAAGCCATTATCAATCCGGCATCGTCGGTCAGACTGATGTGGCTCGCGCCGATGCCGAGACGCTCGCACACGCTCTTGCCCCGCTCGGAGTAAATGACCACGGGACGCCCCCAGTCGTTGTTCAGGATGCCCACGTCACGAATCCACATGCCATGCCGGAAACCGGTGCCCATCGCCTTGACGGTTGCCTCCTTGGCTGCAAAACGCATGGCAAGAAAGCGTGTCGGCCACTTGTTGCGCTCGAAGAGTTCACGTTCCTCGTCCATCAGCAGCCGATCGACGAAGTGCTCCCCGAATCGATCGTAAGTGTCCTGAATACGGTTGAGCTCGATGATGTCAGCGCCGACACCGAAGATCATGAGGCCCTCGCCTCGTTCATCAGGCGCTTCATCTCGCCCACGGCTATGCTGATGCCGTCGAACACGGACTGCGCAATGATCGCGTGACCGATATTGAGTTCGACGATCTCCGGGATGCGGGCTATTGCTGTCACGTTGTGATAATGCAGACCGTGCCCCGCATGCACGGTCAGGCCGAATTTCTTCCCATAAGCCGCGGCCGATCTCACCCGCCGGAGTTCGGTCTCCTGCTCCGCGCCTTGTGCATCGGCATAAGCTCCGGTATGCAGCTCCACCACGGGCGATCCTGCTTCGACCGCCGCATCCAGCTGTTTTTCATCCGGATCGATAAAAAGCGAAACCCGGATGCCATTATTCGTCAGGCGGGAACAGGCGTCGGCGACCTTGTCCAGCTGCGCCGCCACGTCGAGTCCGCCTTCCGTGGTCAGTTCCTCCCGCTTCTCGGGAACCAGACAACAGTCGCCGGGACCGACCTCCGTCGCTATCCCGAGCATATCCTCGGTCACCGCCATTTCGAGATTCATCCGGGTCTGCATGCGTTCCTTCAGGGCATGGAGGTCGCGATCCTGTATGTGTCGGCGGTCTTCCCGCAAATGCAGCGTGATGCTGTCGGCGCCGGATTTTTCGGCGATCAGTGCCGCATCGATCGGATCCGGGTAGGCGGTGCCGCGCGCCTGACGCAGCGTCGCAACATGGTCGATGTTGACGCCGAGATGTAATTTGTTGCCCATGGTAGCTCGTTACCCCCGTCAGTCTGGTCCTGGGATTCTACGGCGAATGTGAATCGGCTGCCCGTCGTAATTCGAGCAATACTTTCCGGCTCTTGAGTTCCTTTCCCCCCAGGTGAAATGTGATGACTTCGCGAAGAAGTCGTCCGGCGCAGCTCAGTATCTCGGGCTGATCGAAGTCCTCGTTCCTGACGGCGTTCAGCTCACGTCCGGAGAAGACCATCGGCCCCTCACGATCGGCGATCGGCACGGGGCCCTGGTCAACACGGTACTCGTACATTCCTTCGGCATTCACACGATCCAGATTCAGTGCATAGCCGAGTAGCCGCAGCAGCTCCATTTCAAAATGACGAAGCGGCATCGCCACGTCGGTCGATGCAGCGAGGTTCTCGATTGTGCGCGCATAGGCGTTGAACACCTCCGGCTGGGGATCGTGCCGGTGCAGCAGCCTGAGCAATAGCTCGTTGGCATAGTACCCGGACAGCAGGGCATCGCCCTGCAATGATATCGGCGGACCATTCATCTCCGCGCCGGTCAGGGTGCCCAGGTCCGACCGAATCACCCAGGAAAGCTTGAGCGGCAGGAACGGCCGGAGAATGCCGCGCAATCGGGATTTCGCCGAGCGGCTGCCGCGGGCCACCAGCGCCAGGCGTCCGTGGCTCGGACTGAGGACGTCCAGGATCTTGCTGGTATCTCTGAATGGCCGGTGATGCAACAGAAAGGCCGGCTCACCGTGTACGCGTTTACTAGCCTGCATTCGCCTATTCGTATCCCAGCCTGAGGAGTTCCCTCTCGCTGTCGGCCCAGTTGTCTTTTACCCTGACCCAGAGTTCGAGGTGAACGGGCATATCCATCTTTGCCTTGAGTTCGAGGCGCGCCTGCCGGCCCGCTTTCTTGAGCACGTTGCCGCCTTTGCCGACAACGATTCCCTTCTGGCTGTCGCGCTCCACCCAGATTATCGCGTTGATTCTCACACCCTCGCGCTCTTTCTCGATTCGCTCGACCTGTACCGTCAAACCGTACGGCACCTCCTGGCGCAGCGACCACGTGAGTTTTTCGCGAATGAGTTCGGCAATCTGAAACGCCTCGCTTCGATCGGTAATCATTTCATCCGGAAACAAAGCTGCCGACTCAGGCAGATATTTCGGAATCAGCTCCACCAGCGTATCGAGATTGTCATTCAGTTTTGCAGATATCGGCACGACCTCTTCGAAGTCGTGACGCTGGGCCATAGCCGATATCATGGACAGAAGCTCCTCTTTGGGATGCACTTTATCGATTTTATTCAGCAGCGCAATAACCGGCACGGAGGAGTTCTTCAAGCGCTCCAGTACGTCCTGGTCTTCCACCGTCCACCGATTGGCTTCGCTGACAAACAGGATCACATCAGCGTCCGCCAGTGCACCGGCCGCGGTGCGGTTCATCATGCGATTCATGGTTTTCGAAGCACCGCGATGCAAGCCCGGTGTATCGACAAAGACTATCTGGCATCCCTTTGCCGTGCGCACACCGAGAATACGGTGTCTCGTCGTTTGTGGCTTCGGCGTGACGATGCTGACCTTGGCTTGCAGGATCGCGTTGATCAGAGTGGACTTGCCGACATTCGGTCGCCCGACGACAGCGACAAAACCACACCGGCTGACGACCTCCGACACTGGCTAATCCGCCTTCTCGAGTGCCGCCAACATTCGTTGCGCCGACTCCTGTTCCGCTTCCCTTCGCGTACTGCCCTGCCCGGTCGTGCTTGCGTCCAGGTGCCCGATTGTGCAACTGACGCTGAAGATCTGGTCGTGAGCCTTGCCGTCGACCTTCTCGACCCGATATTCCGGCAAAGCAATTTTTCTTGACTGCATGAGTTCCTGCAGGCGTGTTTTCGGGTCCCTTTGCCCCGCCGAGTCCGGAATCTCGTCGAGGCGTCCCGCATATGCATTGTGGATGACTCGCCGTGCTTCATCGAAACCCGAGTCCAGGTAAACGGCCCCGAAGACCGCCTCGAGGGCGTCGGCGAGGATCGAGGCCCGTCTGTAGCCACCGCTCTTCTTCTCGCCCGAACCGAGAATCAGATGATCGCCGATGCCGAGCCGTGTCGACAAATCCGCGAGCATCGTGTCTTTGACCAACGATGATCGCAATCGACTAAGAGTGCCCTCGCTTGCATCGGGGCGCTGTGAATAGACGGCTTCGGATACGACGAAATCCAGGACGGCGTCGCCGAGAAACTCGAGCCGTTCGTTGTTGACGCCCGGAGCACTGCGATGCGTCAGCGCGTGTTCCAGGAGCTGGATATTCTGAAATTCGTAATCCAGCGACTTCTTCAGCCAGGTCGCCGTCTTATGCAATAGGGTCGCTCTTTTGTCCGGTTGGTTGTCCCCTAGCGGCGCACCAACACTGTCTTGTTGAAATGTACGGTGAACGATACGTTGCCGATAAAAGGGGTCGTATGATCGTACACCGCCTCGACCCGGAAACCGCTGCTGCTATTTACTACTTTGATGTCTCTTGCTGTGATCTTGCCGACGCTCTCGACGTCGAATCGCCTGGATATCGATTTCCGGATTGCCGCCCGCGAGGGATTGTGGCCGTCATACTCCTTGTATACACCTTCCAGTACCCCGACGACCTTCATGTAATTGAGATAGACCGGCGTAAGACGTATTGCCGCAAACGCGAACAGGCCGACGAAGATTGCCAGAATCAGGAAGCCCAGCGCCGTCATGCCAGCCTGGCGGGACTGCATCCGTCCAATCAATTTTCCGCTTCGAAACATACACTTACTCGACATTGCCAGACTGAGGCTAGCGCAATTCTAACCGTGAAGTCAGTGACTGGCACCACATTATTCTATCTTGGTGCCGATCCGGCTCCATTCCGGCCACTCCAGCCCGTCCATATGCATCCAGATCCGGACGGCTTCGCCGACGAGGTGGGTCTCGGGAATCGCGTCGATGAAGCGGCTGTCCCGGCTGTTGTCCCGATTATCCCCCATCATGAAATAGTGGCCGTCCGGAACATGGTAGGTACCGTCGCGCATGGTGTTATCGGGATCCGTCACGAGAATTGCATGGTCACGCTCATCGAGCTGCTCTACGTACCGGGCTGCCGATGATGTGCCGGCTGCGCCCGGTGTCACGGCCACGAGCCGTCCGTTGATTATCAGTCGGTGGCGCGCATAGACGATCTCGTCGCCCGGCAGTCCCACCACCCGCTTGATGTAGTTGACATTCGGTTCGGACGGCAGACGAAATACCACTACGTCGCCCCGATTCGGCTCGCCGGTCTCGATGATCTTCTTCTCTATCACGGGCAGGCGCAGACCATAGGAGTATTTCTTGACGAAGATGTAGTCGCCCTGCAGCAGCGTCGGCATCATCGAACCGGACGGGATTCTGAACGGCTCGAAAATGAACGACCTGATTACCAGAACGAGCAGCAGTACCGGGAAGAACGAACGTGAATAGTCGATCGTGGTATTCAGTACGGTATTTTCGGAGCTGGCTGATCCGAAATCGCGCTTGCGCAGATAGAACCTGTCGTACGCGACCACGGCGCCCGTAAAGGCTGTTGCCAGGGTCAGGATCAATGCAAGGTTAATACTCAAAACTCAGTCTCACTTTTCCACACGTAGTACCGCAAGAAACGCTTCCTGCGGAATCTCAACCGAACCAATCTGCTTCATCCGTTTCTTGCCCGCTTTCTGCTTCTCGAGCAGCTTGCGTTTCCGCGAAACGTCACCGCCATAGCATTTCGCCGTGACGTTTTTGCGCAGCGCCTTGACGGTGCTCCGCGCGATTATCTGACTGCCGATGGCTGCCTGAATCGCGACATCGAACATCTGCCGCGGTATCAGCTCACGCATTTTCTCGACGAGCTGCCGGCCCCTCGATTGCGCGGTGTCACGGTGCACAATAATCGATAACGCGTCAACACGCTCCCGATTGATCAGGATATCCAGTCGCACCAGAGAAGCAGCGTCGAAACGCTCGAAATGGTAGTCAAATGAAGCGTATCCGCGACTGACGGACTTCAGTCGGTCGAAAAAGTCCATCACGACCTCGGAAAGCGGCATCTCGTACTCCAGAGAAACCTGGGCGCCTAGATATCGTATGTGCTTTTGCACGCCGCGCTTCTCGATGCACAGCTTGATGACCGATCCGACGTGCTCCTCCGGCACGAGGATATTCGCCGTGATGATGGGCTCGCGAAGTTCGTCGATCTCGTTGACCGGCGGAAGCTCCGAGGGGTTGTCGACACGGATCAGACTGCCGTCCGACTGAACGACTTCGAATACCACGGTCGGCGCAGTCGTGATGAGCTGGAGCTGGTATTCCCGTTCCAGTCGCTCCTGCACGATATCCATGTGCAAGAGCCCCAGGAATCCGCAACGAAAACCGAACCCAAGCGCCGCCGATGTCTCAGGTTCGAAATGCAGCGCCGCGTCATTCAGGCGGAGCTTCAGGAGCGCCTCGCGAAAATTCTCGTAGTCCTCAGACCTGATCGGGAACAGCCCGGCAAACACGCGGGGTCGTATCTGCTGAAAACCGGGCAGAGGCGCATCAACCGGTTTTTTCGCCAGCGTCAGGGTATCGCCCACCGGTGCACCGTAGATGTCTTTGATGCCGGCGATGACGAAGCCGACCTCGCCCGTCGCCAGGCCGTCACGGTCTCCCATTTTCGGCGTAAAACTGCCGACGCGATCGGCGGTATAGGAGCGTCCCGTCGACATGACCGCAATCCTGCTACCCTTCGGCAAGCTGCCGTTGACGACCCGGACCAGCGAGACCACACCGACGTAATTGTCGAACCAGGAGTCGATGATCAGGGCCTGCAGCGGCCCCCCGGGGTCGCCCGAAGGCGGCGGGATCTTGGCGACAATGAGCTCGAGCAGTTCCGGCACGCCTGCGCCGGTCTTGGCGCTGACCCCGATCGCATCCCGGGCATCGATGCCGATGATGTCTTCGATCTCCCGCATGACCTTGTCGGGATCGGCGGCCGGCAGGTCGATCTTGTTCAGGACCGGCAGGATCTCGAGACCCTGGTCGATGGCCGTCACGCAGTTGGCGACACTTTGAGCCTCGACACCCTGCGCCGCGTCGACGACCAGCAACGCACCCTCGCAGGCAGCCAGCGAACGGGAGACCTCGTAGGAAAAATCGACGTGACCGGGTGTGTCGATGAAATTCAGCCGGTAGCCGTTGCCATCGGAGGCAGTGTAATTCAGCGACACGCTCTGCGCCTTGATCGTGATGCCGCGCTCGCGTTCGAGATCCATCGAATCCAGCACCTGCTCCGACATTTCCCGCGCCTGTAGCCCGCCGCAAAGCTGAATAAAGCGATCCGCCAGCGTCGATTTGCCGTGGTCGATATGGGCAATGATGGAGAAATTGCGAATATTATTCATGCCTCAATCCGGTCGAGGGCTGTGGCCAGCGCGTCCCTGTCGAGCTCGTACTGACAGACAAGGCGGCCGTCGATCTCGACCACGGGCACGCGCGTATCATACGCGTCCCGCCAGTCCGCTCTGGTGTCGATATTCAGGACTTCGAGCTCGGCCCTGCCCCGCAGGATAGGCATGATTTCCTCGATGAGCCGTTCGCACAGATGGCAGCCGGGCCGGCTATAGATCTGAACGGTGCGCATCGGTTTTGGAGACCGTGGGAACGAGATTCTTCAGACAGCGATCCTGATTGAGAAAGTACCGCCCCGATAATGCACCGGCAAGCAGACCCGCCATCGCCAGCACCACGGCAGATCCATCGTCGATGGCGCCGTAGATGAACCAGGCGACCGCCAGTGCGGCGATGACGCCGAGTAGCGGCAGTCCGTAAGCAAAGACCGCGGCTCGCAGGAGCTGCGCCGGTGCCAGCGTCAGCCTGACCTTATCGCCGGCCCGCAGTTCCAGGCCGACCGCTACTTCGACGTCGATCAGACGCGCTTGATTCGCACCCGTCAGCAGGCCTGCCCCACATCCTTTGCCGGCCGCGCAGCGCGCACAGACCTGCGCCGCGTCCACCGACACGGTGGCATGGCCCGGCGCAACGGAGACGATCGTGCCGTGAGCTGAGTTCATGCCCCTTTATATCAGTAACGGGAAAGTCGCTGCCAGATGAGACAGCGGTCTATTTCTGACGCATCGAGCTGGCGATTCGCCTGACGGTTGCCGCCGGCACCTCACCGACCGCCGTAATCCGGTAATCGGCGTGCTGCAGTGTGTACGCGTTCGACCCGCCAATACTGGACCGGCGCGCCTTGTTCTTGTTCTCACCCTCGGCGATGAATACCGACACGCTGGCAAGACCGTCACTGTACAGAATGTGCGTGACGGGCGCCTCGGCGCCCGCCAACTGCGCCGATTTGGTCGACACCACCCGGAACCCCGGGGGGAGATCGTCGCTTACCCATTCTGTATCGATGTTGATCTCGATACGTTTCGACCGTCCGGTGTAATACGTGAAGTTTTCGAGGCTCACCGACGGCGACAGCGCTTCTGCCGGAACGCTGGATTCCAGATTGATATCCGCAAATTTGACCTGTTCCAGAATACTCCCGTCGCCATCGACCAGTTCCGTCTGCAGCGGGAACGCCGTTGCGCGATCCAGCCAGAGGTGGTGCCCGAAGCGGAACTGGTCATGTGGCCGGATTGCCAGCAAGACGGCTTTGCGACCTGCGATGCGGTCTTCGCGGACGAGCAACAGGTCGTATTCGTTGCTGGAGGCGATATCGCCTCTCGGCAACGTCGTGAACAGCGTACTCTGGTCGTCCCAGGTCTCGACGAGCACCGACTTGCTGTCCGGCAGGATGCAGTGCACCTCGTTGCCGTTGCGGATGATCTCGAGGCTGTTTCCTTCCTGGATAGTCAGTTTTTCATTGATGACGCCATCGTCGCTCCTGTGCGCGACTTTGAGCGTCTCCACCTCGCCCCCTTTCGTCCGTATGACCGTGCCCGCATAACTTGCGTTTTGCACGGCTGCCGACATGCGCGTGATCCACTCCTCGGGCGCGTCAGCGGCCTGTGCGCCCACCGACTGGGCCGACAGGAATACCCCGATTGTCAGCAGGGACGGTAATCCGGGCGTCTTAGTCACGTTCCTCGTCCGCATCCGTCGCACCGGAGTCTGACGGCTCCTCGTCTGCCTCGATCTCCACCAGCTCGCCATCACGAAGCTGCCAGGTAACGAGTCGCGGATTGTGACGCAGATAGAATTGCTCCAGTAGCTCGTCATCCGGCATGCCCGCGTGCGCCTCGGGCACGGTATAGCCGGCAATTTCTTCACCGGCATTGTCGTTTCCGGTCTGCTGATACACGCGGCCAACCGCGACCAATGCCAGCACTGCAACCGAAGCAGCAACTGCCATGCCGATTGCCGGCTTGGTGAACCTCGACTCCGGCACAATGGGTTCCGCCGAATGCCGTACAGGCTCCTCGCCAAGCGCCTTCGCGATCCGCTCGCGTAATGCATTGACACCGGGTACCTCCTGGTCCCCGCGAATCAGTCGACCAATTTCCAGATACTGCTCAACCTGCTGGCGTAGCGCCATATCCTGGCTCAGTCTCCGCAGCAGCAACTCGCTTTCGTTGCCGGGCAGTTCACCGTCAACGAAGGCGGATATCTGCATTTTCAGGGCGTCGTTCATAAATCACCAATACATTCTCGGTATTTTGATACCAGACTAATCAACCAATGTCCCGATCTTTTTTCCGATCGCGTCCCGCGCACGAAAAATGCGCGATCGGACCGTGCCGACGGGGCAATCCATTGTCTGTGCAATTTCCTCGTAACTCATGCCATCGAGCTCACGAAGCACGATGGCGGTTCGCAAATCGTCCGGCAGTGCCTCGATGGCGCGTGCGACCGTTTCATGCAGCTCGCGACTCATCGTCACGCCCTCGGGCGTGTCGGTCTCCTTCAGCTTCGCATGCAGATCGAACTGCTCGGGATCCTGCAGGTCCAGCTCGACATCCATGGGACGTCTGCGCTGGGCTGCCAGGTAATTCTTTGCAGTGTTCACGGCGATCCGATAAAGCCAGGTGTAGAATGCACTGTCCCCCCGGAACCGGCCCAATGCCCGGTAGGCCTTGAGGAAGGCCTCTTGGGTAATATCCAACGCCTGGTCCGGATCTCGCACATATCGCATCACCAGATTGACGATCTTGTGCTGGTACTTCAGTACAAGAAGGTCGAAAGCACCTGTCTCACCCTTCTGGACACGTCGGACCAGCTGAGCATCGGTCGATTTGGTCGCCATACGGGCAGGCCCCACTCAATGAGTGGTACAGCCAACCGACTCCGGGATAGACCGGCGCAACGTTCGAAAGTTCGCGAAATAAGTCATCATTTAAGGGTGTTTTTCTGGAAATGTGACCCCGGATCTGCGGTTGGAGATGGTATCAGCTTCGTGAGTCCCGCCAAAGGCGGCCGGGGCCTGACGCCACAGGATCTGCAGGTACCGCCAATGCCGGTCACGGGCGGGATTGCCGCGCAGCAACTCACCATAATGTGAGCCGTCCGACAGCCTCAGACGCAGCCAGGCGAGTCTCGGCAGCACGACGCTACCGGACATAATCTGTACCGGCTCCTCCCTGCCCCTGCGGTCGACCACGCTCGCGAAGTCGGGACCCAGACGGATCGCTCTCACTCGTGCGGCACCGCGGGACAGCTTGCCGATCTGCCACACCTGACTCGCAATCCACACGATTGCCAGGCCGAGCCGGATCCAGGCCGCCACCGGTAATCGAATGATGAGGACGAACCCGCTCAGGGTTGCGGCACAGGCAGCCGACACGACCAGCCGCCGGAGAGCCGGATCAGGGCGGAGATGGGCTTCGAATTTTTTCGATGGTATCGGCAAGGTCGCGATCGGGATGCTCCTCCTTACCCAACAAGTAGCCGATAAGCACCGGATCGGAAAGCGTCAAAAGCTCCCTGAACGCGTCTTTTTCGGGCTGCGATGCCTGTTCGTAAGCGCTATGCAGACAGGCCGCCAGCGTCGCGGCAGCCACAGCCAGCAGTATGCTGTTCCGCGGTTCGCCTGCCCAGGCCGTCATCGCATCGAACTGCCGGCTTTTCTGTAGCGGGACCGAGACCACGAGCAACAGGCCGAGAACAACGAGGGCGACGGCCGTCTTTTTCCCAATCGCCGTAACGACTCGGATCGGGACCGTCTCGCCCGCCGATTTCTCTTTCGGGCTTTTCGCCCTTGCGGTAGGCCTGCGCGTTATCATTCGTGTCTTGTGCCGCGCCGCCTGCGATGTCCCGGAGTGATCTAGCGTTATCGTCGGCCATGCGGGAAGTTTGCCCGACTGCGTAAGCTGGTGCAGATATGCCGGATGTGACAGTTAAGCTGATTCGTGTTGCCGGAAGCGACGCCGGCGAGTTTCTTCAGGGCCAGCTGACCCAGGACATCGAACGCGTGGCCGGGGCAGGCAGCCTTCTGGCCGCCTGCTGCAACCCGAAGGGCCGGGTGATAACGGTGCTCCGGATCCTGATGTGCGACGACGGGTACGGCCTCGTGCTGCCGGCATCCATGGCAGATGCCGTTTGCGAGCGCCTCACGGTATACCGGCTACGGGCCGACGTCAGCCTCGAAGTCCAGGGGCCACAATGGACCTGCCTTGTTATGCACACCGACGAAGATCTCGAGCAACTCGCGAAACTCGAACTGAAACCCCAACAGCGGATCAATGCCTGCCGCATCGGACATGGACTGCTCGCCGTCAATATCGGCATCGACGAACAATGTGTCGAAGTGATGGGTTTCAGGGGTGATCTCGAGCAGGCCGGCATCGATGCCGGGAAGCATACCGATCTCGATCTCGTTTCAGGCGCCAGAATTCGCGCCGGCGTTCCGGAGATACTCGGCGGTATGTCCGAAAAATACACGCCCCACATGTTGAATCTCGATCTGCTCGGTGCGATCAGTTTCGACAAAGGCTGTTATACGGGGCAGGAAGTCGTTGCAAGAACCGAGCATCTGGGAAGCAGCAAGCGACGCCTGATGCGTTACCGTGCCGAAGATCAGCTGGCGGCCGGCGACAAATTGTCCGACGGCGACAAAGACATCGGCGAAGTCGTCAACGTCAGCGGGCAGGATCTACTGGCGGTCACGCCGGTGAAAAAGCACCAACAGACTCTCTACGCCGGTGGCGCGGCGGTGACACCGGTGCCACTAGCCTGAACATTGCACGAGAGTCCGGGATTGTGGGCACGAGATCGTTGTGGCTGACATCGCTCTGGACCGAGAGCCATAGCGGGCTATGGCTCGAGGGAAGAGCCAGTCAGGCGCAACGAGATCCGGCCACAATCCGGACAGCCAGTGAAATCGACAAGGTGTCACCATTCGAGTTTTCGTCATCCGAAAGCAAATCATAACATTGTCAATGATCTCGGGCGGTCTCGTGCAATGTTCAGGCTAGCTGCACCGTCATGCTTCGGGCCGCAAGTGCGGGAATAAAAGTACGTCGCGTATGGACGGTGAGTCCGTGAACAACATGACGAGCCGGTCGATACCGACGCCGAGCCCTCCCGAGGGAGGCAGGCCGTACTCCAGCGCCCGGATGTAGTCAGCGTCGTAAGACATGGCTTCCTGGTCGCCGGCCGAGCGGTGTGCCGCCTGCTCCTTGAAACGCGCTGCCTGATCCTCGGAGTCGTTCAGTTCCGAGAAGCCGTTGGCGATCTCACGGCCAGCGATAAAGAGTTCGAAGCGGTCCGTTATGAACGGGTCTTCATTGTTTCGTCTCGACAACGGCGACACTTCCGTCGGGAAGGCGGTGATAAAGTTCGGCAGCCTGAGCTTTTCCTCGCAGGTCTTCTCAAAAATCTCGAGCTGCAGTTTGCCGGCGCCATGACTCTTTTCCACCTTCATGCGGAGCCCGTCCGCAATTTTCCTGAGATAGTCCTGGTCACGCAGCTTGTCCTGGTCGACGTCCGGGTTGTATTTGATGATGGCCTGTTCCATCGTCATGCGCAGGTAGGGGCCTGCGAAATCGTATTCCTCGCCCTGGTATCGGACGATCGGTTCGCCGAGTACTGACTCGGACAGGCCGCGCAGCATCGCCTCGACCATCTCCATAATGTCCTCGAAGTCGGCGTAGGCGCGGTACAACTCGAGCATGGTGAACTCGGGATTGTGCTGGGTCGAGATGCCTTCGTTGCGGAAGTTCCGATTGATCTCATAGACGCGTTCCAATCCGCCGACGACCAGCCGCTTCAGGAACAGCTCCGGCGCGATCCGCATATAGAGCTGCATGTCCAGCGCATTGTGATGCGTGGTAAACGGTTTTGCGATCGCACCGCCGGGCATCGTCTGCATCATCGGCGTCTCGACCTCGAGAAAATCCTGGGAATCCAGGAATGCGCGGAGGTAACTGATCATTGCCGAACGGATGCGAAATATTCGGCGGCTGTCCTCGTTCATGATCAGATCGACATAGCGCTGCCGGTAACGGATTTCCCGATCTGCCAGGCCGTGGAATTTCTCCGGCAGGGGCCGCAGAGACTTCGTCAGCAAACGCAGCTCGTCCACCATGACGGTCAGCTCGCCGGTCTTGGTCTTGAACAGCGTCCCGGCGGCGCCGACGATGTCGCCGACGTCCCATTTCTTGAACTCCTGGTAGAGCCCCTCGGCAAGCCGGTCGCGCTCCAGCCTTAGCTGGATCTGCCCTGTCCGGTCCTGCAGCTTGATGAAACTGGCCTTGCCCATCAGGCGTTTGACCATCATGCGCCCGGCCACCCTGACGCCGACGGCCTGCTCCCGCAGGGCGCTATCATCATGATCGCCGAAGGCCTCGTGCAGTTCCTCGGCGAGCGAGTTGCGGCGGAAATCGTTCGGATACGCATCGCCGGACGCGCGCAGTTGGGAGAGTTTGCGCCGGCGCTCGGCAATGAGCTTGCTTTCTTGCCGTTTTTCCCTGTCGTTGTCGCTCACTAGAGCCCCTGCTTCAGTCCCGCCTCGATGAATTCATCCAGCCCGCCGTCCAGCACGGCCTGCGTGTTGCCGGTCTCGACCCCGGTCCGGAGGTCCTTGATCCGGCTCTGGTCCAGGACGTATGACCTTATCTGATTTCCCCATCCGACGTCCGCCTTGCTCTCTTCCACCTTCGACGCTTCTGCGCGGCGTTCCTGCAGTTCGAGCTCGTACAGCTTCGCCTTCAGTTGCTTCATCGCCGTCGCCTTGTTCTTGTGCTGCGAGCGGTCATTCTGACACTGCACGACGATGTTCGATGGCAGGTGAGTGATCCGCACCGCGGATTCCGTGCGATTCACGTGCTGGCCGCCTGCGCCGCTCGCACGATAGACATCGATCCGGAGATCGGAGGGATCGATTTCGATATCGATTTCATCGTCCACCTCCGGTGACACGAACACGGAGGCAAATGAGGTATGGCGGCGGTTGCCGGAGTCGAATGGAGACTTGCGAACCAGCCGGTGCACGCCGGTTTCCGTTCTCAGCCAGCCGTAGGCGTACTCGCCGACGACGTGCACGGTGGCGCTCTTGATGCCGGCGACTTCGCCGGCAGACGCCTCGATGATCTCCGTCTCGAAGCCGTGCGACTCCGCCCAGCGCAGGTACATGCGGAGAATCATTTCGGCCCAGTCCTGGGCCTCGGTGCCGCCGGCGCCCGACTGTATGTCGACGAACGCGTCGTGGCCATCCGTTTCGCCCGAGAACATGCGGCGAAATTCGAGATCGGTGATCCGCTGCCCGAGACCGACGAGGTCCGCATCGACTTCTGCCGCGGTCGAGTCGTCATCCTCGTCTATCGCCAGACTGAGAAGCTCGTCGGCATCGCTTAGACCTCTCGAGAGCTCATCGAGTGCCACGACCACCTTCTCGAGTTGCGCGCGCTCCCTGCCCAGCGCTTGCGCACGATCGGGTTCGTTCCAGACGGAAGGATCCTCGAGTTCGCGGAGCACCTCGGTCAGGCGCTCGGATTTGGCCTCGTAGTCAAAGATACCCCCTTAACGCCGTCGCGCGTTCCGACAGGTCGGCAATCTTCAGCTTGATCTGGCCGGTTTCCATTCTGATTTCGTTCGAGGCACGCGAAAACGCGGCATGTTAACACGGGACTATCTGTTCCACGATCAGTTGTGGTGTCTCCACGCCGCGGTATTCGTTGACGTCGAGGCGATACGCCATCCTGACAGCGCCACGCAGCGGCAGGCCGGCCTGATTGAATGCAATCGCATCGATCACCGTGGTGGCCTCGGCGGGCTGCACCCGCATCTTCAGATGGTGCTCGCCTACCACGCGCTGATCGACGACGGAAAAGTCGCCGCTCCACATCGGCTCCGGAAATCCGGCGCCCCATGGCCCGGACTCGCGAAGCAGTCTCGCGAATCGCAGATTCATCGAATCCGCCGGCAGCGTGCCGTCAGTCAACAGGGCGCCGCTGAAATCGGCCGCAGGATAAAGCCGCTTCAATTGACGGCTCGCGCATTTTTCAAACTCCTGAAAATGCTCGGGCGCAAGATTCAGCCCCGCCGCCATCGCGTGGCCGCCGAACTTCGATATCAGGCCGGGCTCCGTGGTCGAAACTGCCTGGAGCAGGTCCCGGATGTGCACCCCGGGGACCGAGCGGGCGGACCCCTTGAGCTGGCCGCCGTCGTCACGCGCAAACGCGATGACGGGGCGGTGGCAGCGCTCGCGCACCCGGGAGGCGATCAGCCCGACCACGCCCTGGTGCCAGGATTCGTCATAGATGCAAACGCAGGCAGGAAGATTGCGATCGTCCAGTGCGTCGACATAGGCGAATGCCTGGTCCCGCATCTTCGTTTCGATGTGGCGGCGTTCGCTGTTGATACGGTCCAGGGTCATCGCATACCGCGCGGCCGCCGTGGAATCGTCCGTCAGCAAACATTCGATGCCGACCGACATGTCCTCGAGCCTTCCTGCGGCGTTCAGCCTTGGTGCGACGACGAAGCCCAGATCCGAGCTGACCGTGCGCTCGACGGCCCGGCCCGACTGCTGAATGAGTGCTTGAATGCCCGGCACTGCTTTGCCGGCCCGTATGCGCTCCAGGCCCTGGCGAACGAGAATGCGGTTGTTGTAATCGAGCGTCACGACATCGGCGACGGTGCCCAGGGCCACGAGATCGAGGTAGGCCGCCGGAATCCTGGCTGCGTCGGCGGCGCCCCCGGACTCGAGCGCCCGTCCCAGTGCGGCCATGAGGTAGAACGCGACACCGACACCCGCCAGGTGACGACTCGGGAAATCGCTGTCCGAGAGATTGGGGTTTACCATCGCCTTCGCCGCCGGCAACACGCCGCCCGGCAGGTGGTGGTCGGTGATCAGTACCGGGATGCCCAGACGCTCGGCTTCATCGACACCCGCGATGCTGGAAACGCCGTTATCGACCGTGATCAGCAGCGCCGGTGACCGTCCGGCGGCAACGCGGACGATTTCCGGCGTCAGCCCGTACCCGAATTCGAATCGATTCGGGACGAGATAATCGACGTTCGCAAAACCGAAGTCGCGAAGGCAACGGAGAACGAGCGCGGTTGACGTTGCGCCGTCGGCATCGAAGTCTCCGATGACGATCACACGCCTGTCGCGATAATCGAGTAGCAATTCGACCGCTGCCGATACACCGTTCAATGAACTGACCGGCGCGAGTTTTCCGAGGCTGTGATCCAGCTCCTCCGGTCCGGCGATGCCTCGCGCCGCGTAGACGCGGGCGAGCACCGGATCGAAACCGTTGAGCGCATCGAGCACGGGTCCTTCAGGCAGGCGTCTTGTCTTGACAGGCCGGTACGGGTTCATCGGCAGTCATTTATAACAGCTTGCTGGTTCTGCGCCACAGGCGAAACGCATCGAATCGGCCAATTCTGGCGGTCAGTCCGTCGCGGAACAGCAAGACCAACCGGTGTACTCGACCGGCCCGCAACAGCTCGCGAAGTTCCGTAAGGTATGGAGTCAAGCGGTCCTCACCGTGGTCGGGCACCGGCGTCACGACGACAAAATCCTTGGCTGCAACCTCGAGACAGCCGCCAAAACTGCCCGACCACGCACTGATCACTCCCGTGCGGCTCTCCCAGTAACCCGTCAACAGCGGATCGTCGCCAAACAACGGCGGCAACCGCTCCACAGTCTTGTCCGGCGCCGTTCCCCCACCCCAGAACCAGATCGAGTTGACCGGCATCAGGCCCTGCTCTTCGCGTCGCAGGTTGACCTCGTGATCGTGCAGGCACATCTGCAACTCGCCCGAGAGCTTATGATAATCCGCCGCCGACTCGCCGGACGGCATGAAATCGTCCGGCTCCATGCCGTCGATAGCAGATGCCGACAGGGACGCCGTCGCAATCTCCCGATCGCTGCGGAGATAGCCATACTCACCGACACGCGCGAAGGCATAGGCCGTATCCTCGCCCAGCGACTGCTGTAGATGGTCGAAAATGGCACGCAAGTCCGGTATCGGCGACTGCTCGCCGACGAGCGCATGCAGGCGCAGGTGATCGAGTCTCGCTTCCAGATGCACCGGGTCTGCGGCGGCGATCCATACGTTGGGGCGATCGCCCGTCTGGCCCCACAGCCTGAGCGCCGCCAGCCCGTCCGTGACCTGCGACAGCCCGGCGGCCGACAACACTCTCCCGATAGTCTCCCGGGGAGCGATTGACAAGGTAAGCTCCGAGCGGGACAGCCAACGCCTGTCTCGGGCGTTCCCCGCCCGGCCGCCCATGACTGCCGGCAAGACCACGATGGCCGTTCTCCTGTTGCTGTTCGCCGCCAAATCGCCTGAGCCTTTTGTATGATGACGCAATGGAGCGAAACATACCGTATCGGAACACGCTTTGAAATTTACACGCGACCAGACCTCCAAAGTCACGATCCGGCAATTCGAATCGGGGGTGATCAAGGTAGGTGACCGGCTCCTGCGTCAGGACCTTGCGCTGACCGCCGACGAGGTGATTCACGATTGGCCGGCTACCGCGATAGCGGAACTGACCGAGGCCGATCTCGAGCCTCTGCTCGCGTCGGACCCCGAACTGATCCTGCTCGGCACGGGCCGGCTGCCCGTATTTCCGCCGCGCGAACTGGTCTTCGCATTGGCCCGGCGCGGCGTCGGCCTGGAGGCGATGGATACCGCCGCCGCCTGCCGGACTTTCAATATACTCGTCAGCGAAGGCCGCCGGGTCGCCGCCGTCCTGATCGTCAACGAGTAAGCGGAAAAAAAAGGGGTCAGAGCCCATTTTTTGGAAAAAATGGGCTCTGACCCCTTTTTTAGCCCCCGTTCAGTCCAGCATCGAGTCGCCGTGAATACCGTGGCTCTCCATCATGCTTCGCAGGTTGCGCAGGGCATCCAGCTGAATCTGTCGGACCCGCTCCCTGGTCACGCCGATCTCCTCGCCTATCTGCTCGAGCGTCAGCCGACGATATCCGTGCAGGCCGAAGCGCCTCTCGACGACGGCCCGCTGCTTGTCGCTGAGCTTGAACACCCAGGTATCGAGGATCGCATTCACCCGTTCCCGTTGTGCACGCTGCGCGGGCTCGGCATCGTGCCTTGCCGGCAAGGCATCGAGGGGCGTGCGCTCATCGTCCGATGAGCTCGAGCAAATAGTGACCCGCTCGTGCAGCGCAAGCAGCCTTTCGACATCGGCAACCTCCATGCCCAGATAACCGGCAATGTCCGCCGGCGTCGGGTTACCGTCCTGCATCTGCCTGAGGGTCCGGGATGCCCGGATGCATGCATTGATCTCCTTGATCACGTGAATAGGCAGGCGAACCGTGCGCGACTGGTTCATGATCGCGCGTTCGATGGTTTGACGAATCCACCAGGTGGCGTAGGTCGAGAAGCGGAAACCGCGTTCGGGATCAAACTTCTTGACCGCGTGAATGAGTCCGAGATTGCCTTCCTCGATGAGATCCAGCAGTGGCAGCCCGCGGTTGATGTAGCGGCGTGCAATTCTCACGACCAGGCGGAGGTTGCTTTCGATCATGCGATGCCGGGCAGATTCATCGCCTTGTCTGATGCGGCGCGCGAACTTGACCTCCTCGGATGCCGTCAGCAGCGGCGACACGCCTATTTCATTCAGATAGATTCGGGTGGGATCGATACCGCGATTCGAGCCGGGCTCTGGCCGACGTCCGGTCGATCCACTGGAAATCTCGCCCATAGTACAGCCCCTCGCCAGTTCGGGAGGAGACCACGAGTACGTCGAGTGACGATCAAGTCGAATTATCTCGCGGGCAGATACTGTCGCGGGTTAACCGGCTTGCCATTGCGCCTGATCTCAAAATGCAGTCGCGGCGTTCCTCCCGGCCCCTCACCCATCGTCGCTATTCGTTGACCTTTTCTTATCGCCTGGCCCTCGGTGACCAGCAGCGACGCGTTGTGCCCGTAAGCACTCAGGTAGGTGTCGTTGTGCTTGACGATAATAAGCTCTCCGTAACCAATTAGTCCACTGCCCGAATAGACGACCCTCCCGGACGCCGCGGCCCGGATCGCTTGACCTGCGGACCCGCCGATCAGGATGCCGGTGCCCGTGCCCGGACGCCTGCCGAATTCGACCATGACCCGGCCTTTGACGGGCCAGCTCCAGGGCGGCGCGGGCTGTGTCGGTATTGGTGGCAGGGGGCGGCTGCCGGCGCGTTGGGCGTCCGATGCGGACGACGCGCGGCGTTCGCCCGACGGCGGCGTCAGTCGTATCACCTGGCCTGGATGAATCAGCGAGCCGTCGCCCAGCCTGTTCCAGCGCGCAAGGTCGCGATGATCTTCGCCGTAGCGCCAGGCGATCGTGAACAGCGTTTCACCGGAGCGAACGATGTGCTGCTCCGTCGGCGTGTGATCCCAGCGCGTCCTGGGCCCGCAGGCGGCGACCAGCACAAGCACGGTGATCGCCAGGAGATCTCGGAGTCTTACCATCAGCGCGCTATTCCGTGTAAACGATGATGATGCCGACAAATACAGCCAGTAGGACAACCGCCCAGCCGATACGCTCCACGTATTTCGGCAGCGTGTCGGCCATGCGTTGCCCGCCGGCGACAATGAGTCCGGCGACCAGGAAGAATCGCGCGCCGCGCCCGATCAGCGATGCAACGACAAAACCGGGGAAATCGAGCATCGCGGCCCCGGCCGAGATCGTGAATATCTTGTACGGGATCGGCGAGAATCCCGCGACGAATACCGCCGCCACGCCCCAGTCATCGAACCATTGCCGGCCCTTCAGATACGCCGGCCAGTAATCCATGCGGTGTAGCCAGGGCTCGATCGCGTCCAGCAGAAAGTACCCGATGGCGTATCCCGCGATGCCGCCGGCGAGCGACGCGACCGTGGTGACGCTCGCGAACCGCCAGGCGCGTGATCGGTCTGCCAGACACATGGGTGCCAGCATGACGTCCGGCGGAACCGGGAAAAACGATGACTCGGCGAAGCTCAATGCGCCCAGGTAGCGCTGGGCATGACGGTGACCGGCCCAGGACAACACGCGATCGTAGAGGGGTCCGAAGAGGCGCAAGACTAGCCAGCCCGGTACTTGTAATTGCACTTAGGTATATTTTGCATATAGTTGTTTTCTAACTATTTTCCGTGGACCAGCGGAACGAAACTCACGAGCCCGAGCGAAACCTGCTCATAGTGCTCGTTCTGCTTGATCACCTTGACCAGCTCCTGCCTGCCGGGCGGCCCCACCGGGATGACCATGCAGCCGCCGGGCGCCAGCTGCGCCAGCAGTTTTGCCGGCACCTCGGCCGGTGCCGCCGCGACCAGGATTCCATCATAAGGGGCGTACTTGGGCCAGCCCTCCCAGCCGTCACCCAGCCGGTAGTGGACGTTGTAGATATCGAGCTGTCGCAGCCGTTGCTTGGTCTTGCGCAAGAGTTCCGGAATCCGCTCAACGGTATGGATCTCCCCGACCAGCGGCGCGAGTACGGCCGTCTGGTAGCCGCAGCCGGTGCCTATCTCGAGCACCTGCATGTCTTCGCCCGCCTCGAGCAGTGCCTCGGTCATCCTGGCAACGACATAGGGTTGGCTGATCGTCTGCCCCAGGCCTATCGGCAGCGCCGTGTCTTCGTAGGCACGGCTTGCCAGCGCCTCGTCGACAAACAGGTGACGCGGCACATTGCGGATCTGCTCGAGAACTTCGGTCGAACGGATTCCGGAGTCTCGGAGACGCCGCACGAGCCGGTCACGCGTGCGCGCCGACGTCATGCCGATACCCCGGATGTCGTCTTGTTGAGTCATCATGTGCCGAGCCACGCACCGATATCCGGCAGCACCTCATGCCAGGTAAGATCTACTTTCAGCGGGGTGACGGACACGGCACCCTGCTCGATGGCATAAAAATCGGTTCCGGGACCGGCGTCCTGGCCCGGCCCGGGCGGGCCGATCCAGTATATCGTCCGCGTCTGCGGATCCCTGGTCTTGATCAATGGTTCGGAGCGGTGCCTGAATCCGAGCCTGGTCGCATGCACGCCGGCCAGTTCCTCATGGGGCCGATCCGGCACATTCACATTCAAGATGACGTCCTTGGGCAGGGGGTTCTTCTGCAGACGCCCCACCAGATCGCGGGCGACCGCGGCCGCGGAAGCGAACTGGCCGCCCTGATGCCCTACGAGCGACACGGCAATCGCGGGATAGCCCAGGAATCGTCCTTCCATCGCAGCCGCGACGGTGCCGGAGTAAATGACGTCGTCACCCAGGTTCGCACCATGATTGACGCCTGCGACCACCAGGTCCGGCTTGAAGTCCAGAAGGCCGGACAGGGCTAGGTGCACGCAATCCGACGGCGTACCGTTGACGAAATACCGGCCATCCTCCACTTCATGGATTCGCAGCGGGGAGGTGAGGGTCAGGGAGTTGCTGGCGGCGCTGTAGTTACGGTCCGGCGCGACGACGATGACTTCCGCGATCTCGGTCAGCGCTTCGGCAAGCCTGGTAATCCCGCTGGCGAGGTAGCCGTCGTCGTTGCTGACAAGAATTCTCACACGCGGACCCGAAACGTTGGTTGCATAAGCCGCGCTCACTATACTTAAAGTTCCCCGGTCGCCATAGCGGTGAAAATACGGAGATTCCCTTGACGGACAAGGACGATGATGTGGGCCTGTTCCGCCGCCTCATGTCGGATGCGAGGCCGCTGAAGCACGATGCGGTCCCGCCGACGCCAAGTCGGCCCCGCGCGCGAGCCAGGTCAAGGCGAAGCGATGAGCGGCAAGTCTTGCGTGAGAGTCTCGAGGCCGATCCCGAGACCATGGAATTCGATAGCGGAAACAACCTGTCTTTCAAACGGCCGGCGGTCAGCCGCCGCAATTTTCGCAGGCTTGCGCGCGGCAATTTCAGTATTCAATCCGAGATCGATCTCCATGGTCTGACGGCGGCCGAGGCAAAAACCGCGCTCGCCGGGTTCATTGAGGAGAGTATCGGGCGCGGTCACGTCTGTGTCCGCGTCGTCCACGGTAAGGGACTGGGCTCAGGGCGAGGCGGACCGGTCCTGAGACGCAAGGTCGACGGGTGGCTGAGACAATGGGACAAGGTCCTGGCATTCGTGTCGGCGCGCCAGGTCGATGGCGGTACCGGTGCCGTCTACGTCTTGCTCAAAAAGCACTAGTAGCCGGCGATTTCCCTCAGCACCGCAGTCGCATATCCACCGCGCGCGAGATAGAAATGCAGCTCGAGCGAATCGCCTTGCCGGTCCCAGCCAAGCTCACGGACAGCCAGCCTCAGCGCCCGTCTCCCCATCTTGAGTCCGGCATGCTCGAGTCCCCGCGCCAGGTCCGGGCAGGTGGCAACCACTGCTCGCTCGAGCTCGGCTGTTTCACGACCTGATTGCAGTTGGCCGGCGCCCCACATCGCGCCGCTCGGGTGAATATCGAGCAGATCGATTCGTCGTCGAAGCTCATCATCCACCTGCTCGACATTGAATATGCTGGCGCTGCCATCCAGGCTCGCGCAATCGCCCGGCAACAGCACATTCCAGTTTCCGGCTGAAACCCGTTTCTCGAGGATTCGATTGAATACGAACGAACGTGCGGCAGACAGGGCGATGCTTCTCTTGGCGCGCGACAGGCGTCTGCCCGAGAACAGATCTCGTGCCAGCGCGATGTTCGCGCCGTCATGCCCGAAGCGCTGTTCGCCGAAGTAATTCGGCACGCCGGCTGCGCGTATCGTGACCAGCCGCTCATCGATTTCTTCCTCTGCCCCGGTTGCGTGGCGAAGCCCTATGCGAAAGCGGTTGCCTGCGTGTGCGCCGCGGCGAAGCTTGCGGCGGTGGCGTCGCGATTGCATGACGCGCACGCCTGCCATGCCGAGTTTCGACCAGTCCGCCCTGTTGCCGGCCGGCCGGCGAACGCTGAACCACTGTGTCGTGACGGCGTGGCGGTCCTTCATTCCTGCATAGCCGACGTCGGATGCCGCGATGCCGGTGAATTCCGCGAGACCGCGGGCGACCCAGCTCGTATTTGCGCCGACCTTTTCGATCTGCAGGTAGTCGTGTTCGCCATCGCCCGTGAGGGCGAAACCGAGTCGCTCGTCAACCTGAAAGTCGCCGGGTCGTTTCCTGATCTCTCCGGCCATGACGGGCGCCCCGCAGGCGCGCCGCCAGTCCGGCAGCCCGGTCACTCGGGCTCTGGCGCGTTATCAGCCGATACGACCTGGTAGAAAGTCTCCCGGCGGCCGATCATGCCGAGATCGGTCCGTGCCCTCTCTTCCGCCGCCTCGCGCCCGTTTTTGAGATTGAGGACTTCCGCCTCCAGGGCCAGGTTTCTCTGCCTGAGCACCTGATTCTGCTTGCGCTGCAATGTCACGGCCTGGCGGAGCCCGCGCGTCTTGCGATAGCCGTCATCGTAGAGCCACAACCTCGCCTGCATCATGAGCCCGAGAATTGCCAACGCCGACAGAATGAAGCGCCTGCTTCGCAAAAATGTCCCCAAAACCCGTGTCGTTACGGCGCCTCGACCGAGAATGCCGCACGTCCGGCATATCGGGCATCGGCGCCCAGTCGCTCCTCGATGCGCAACAACTGGTTGTACTTGGCAATCCGGTCCGATCGTGACAATGACCCCGTCTTGATCTGGGTGGCCTCTGTCCCGACGGCGATATCCGCGATCGTGCTGTCCGAGGTCTCCCCGGACCGGTGCGAGATAACCGCCGAAAAGCCGGCCCCGACTGCCATAGTAATCGCATCAAGAGTTTCCGATAAGGTACCGATTTGGTTAGGTTTTATCAATACGGAATTGCCGATATTTTGCTCGATCCCGCGGGCGAGGATCGCCGTGTTGGTGACAAACAGGTCGTCGCCGACCAGCTGCACGCGTGAGCCCAGCCTATTCGTGAGCCGGCCCCAGCCGTCCCAGTCAGCCTCGTCCATGCCGTCCTCGATGCTGATGATGGGGTAGGCGTCGACGAGTTCCGCAAGGTATTCGCAAAAGCCTTGCGAATCGAAGTCGCGACCTTCGGACTCGAGCCGGTAACGACCGTCCGCATGGAATTCCGAGCTGGCAACATCGAGCCCCAGCAGGATGTCGGCCCCGGTCTTGAATCCGGCACGCTCGATCGCCTCGAGGATGGTGTCGAGCGCCGCCCGATTCGACGGCAGGTCCGGTGCGAAACCGCCTTCATCTCCGACGGCCGTGTTCAGATTCATTGCCTGCAACACACTCTCGAGCGAATGGAAGATCTCGGCGCCGAACCTGAGCGCCTCCGAGAAACTGGGTGCGCCGACCGGCAGAATCATGAATTCCTGAATATCGACGTTGTTGTCTGCGTGCGCCCCGCCATTGATGATGTTCATCATCGGCACCGGCATCGTCGTACCGTCGCCGAGATGCCTGAACAGGAACTCGCCCTTCGACCGCGCCTCGGCTTTCGCGGCGGCGAGCGATACGGCGAGCAGCGCATTGGCGCCCAGCCTGCTCTTGTTCTCACTGCCGTCGAGTTCGATCAGCCTTTGATCCAGCGCCCGCTGAGCGTCGAACGATTCGGCGAGCAGGGCATCTCTGATGACGCCGTTGACGTTGGCAACCGCCTTGAGCACGCCACGACCGAGGTATCTTGCCTCGTCGCCGTCCCGAAGTTCGGCTGCCTCGCGCGTTCCTGTCGATGCGCCCGACGGCACGGCGGCGCGCGCCTCGCTGCCGTCGTCGAGACGCACATCGGCTTCGACCGTCGGGTTACCGCGGGAATCCAGTATCTCCCGCCCCCGTATATCTGCAATTGAGATCATCAGGCGCCGAGTCCGTACTCTTGTTCTGCAAAACCGGCCTGTTTTACCTTGTCGTCGATCGCCTTCAGTGTTTCCAGCAGGGGCCGCATCTTCGCGAGCGGCCAGGCATTCGGCCCATCGCTCAACGCCTTCTCGGGATTCGGGTGTGTCTCCATGAACAGCCCGGCCACGCCGGCGGCAACCGCGGATCGCGCAAGGACCGGTATGAATTCGCGTTGGCCGCCGGAGGATCTGCCCTTGCCGCCGGGCAACTGCACCGAATGCGTGGCATCGAAGACCACCGGGCAGCCGGTCCCGCGAAGTATCGCGAGGCTGCGCATGTCGGCAATCAGATTGTTGTAGCCAAACGAAAAGCCACGCTCGCAGACCATGATGCTGTCATTGCCTGTGGATGTCGCCTTGTCGACCACGTTCTGCATTTCCCAGGGCGACAGGAACTGCCCCTTCTTGATGTTGACCGGCTTCCCCTGACCGGCGGCGCTCAGGATGAAATTGGTCTGCCGGCACAGGAACGCCGGTGTTTGCAGCACGTCGACCACCGATGCTACCTCCGCCATCGGGGTATCCTCGTGAACGTCCGTCAGCACGGGAACCCCGAGCTGCTTCCTGACTTCGCTCAGGACTCGAAGGCCCTCCTCGATGCCGGGGCCACGAAAGCCGTCCTTCGAGCTTCGATTGGCCTTGTCGAAGGATGACTTGTAAATGAACGGGATTTGCAGATCGCCGCAGGTTTCCTTGAGGTTGCCGGCCGTGTCGATCGCCATCGCCTCGCTCTCGACGACACAGGTTCCGGCAATCAGAAAGATCGGATTGGCCGCTCCCGCGTCGAAATCGCATAACCTCATGCCTCGGCGACCTTCGGCATCTCACCGCTCCGGTGCAGCCTGGTCGCGCGGATGAATCCGGCGAACAGGGGATGGCCGTCACGTGGATTGGATGTGAATTCGGGGTGGAACTGACTGGCGACGAACCAGGGGTGATCGGGTATTTCCAGCATCTCGACCAGGTCGTCGACAGACAGGCCGGAGACACGGATGCCTGCCTGCTCGAGCGTGCCGCGGTAGTTATTATTGACTTCGTAACGATGCCGGTGCCGCTCGTAAATCTCTGTTTTACCGTAAACGGTTGCGGCCAGCGAACCTTTGAGGAGATTCACTCGCTGCGCCCCGAGGCGCATCGTACCGCCGAGGTCCGATTCTTCGCTGCGCCACTCGCGTTCGCCGGCGTCCGTTTGCCATTCGGTGATCAGCGCCACAACCGGGTGCGGTGTCCCCGGTACGAATTCCGTGCTGTGCGCGGAAGTCAGGCCGGCGAGATTGCGCGCCGCCTCGATGATGGCCACCTGCATTCCGAGGCAGATGCCGAGATAGGGGACCTTGTTCTCCCGCGCATAGCGGACCGCCTCGACCTTGCCCTCGATGCCACGATCGCCGAATCCGCCCGGCACGACGATGCCGTCCATGCCGCGCAGGCAGTCGACGCCGTGGTCCTCGATATCCTGTGATTCGATGTAGTGAATATTGACCCGCGTCCGGGTGTGTATGCCGCCGTGCAGCAACGCTTCACTCAAAGATATATAAGAGTCCCGCAGATCGACGTACTTGCCCACCATGGCGATGTCGACTTCGCTCTCGGGGTTTTGCTTTGCATTGACGACGGCGTCCCATTCGCTGAGATCCGCCTGCGCCAGATCGAGTCCCAACTGCTTGGTGACGATTTCGTCCAGCCCCTGATCCTTCATCATTGCCGGTATTTTGTAGAGGTCTTCCACATCGTAGGCCGAGATGACCGCTGCCTCCTGTACGTTCGTGAAAAGCGCGATCTTCTTGCGGTGTTCGGACGGCAGCACCTGCTCAGAGCGGCAAACCAGAACGTCCGGTTGAATACCGATGGAGCGGAGTTCCTTGACCGAGTGCTGCGTCGGCTTGGTCTTGATCTCGGAGGACGTCGCGATATACGGCACCAGCGTCAGATGCACGTAGACAACGCGGTTATGCCCGAGCTCGACGCCCATCTGGCGAATTGCTTCGAGGAATGGCAGCGATTCGATGTCGCCCACCGTTCCGCCGATCTCGACAAGGCAAATGTCGGCATCGCCGGCGCCCTTCCTTACGCTGTCCTTTATCTCGTCGGTGATGTGCGGGATGACCTGCACGGTCGCGCCGAGATAATCGCCGCGCCGCTCTTTGGCAATGACGCTTTCGTAAATGCGTCCGGTCGTGAAGTTGCTGTTTCGCCCGGTTGTCGTGCGCACGAACCGCTCGTAATGGCCCAGATCCAGATCCGTCTCGGTGCCGTCTTCGGTGACGAAGACTTCGCCGTGCTGAAAAGGGCTCATGGTACCGGGGTCGACGTTCAGGTACGGATCCAGCTTGATCATGCTGATCGAAAGGCCCCGCGACTCCAGGATCGCGCCGAGGCAGGCCGAAGTAATGCCTTTTCCCAAGGACGACACCACGCCGCCGGTGATGAATACATAAGATGTCATTAACGACCCCTGTACTTCAAGCGGCGGGAAACAACAAAGGGTCAGAATAAAAACACGGGATCGGGCGTGGCCACCTCGTGTTTTTCTTCCAACCCTTGAGCAGCCTCCCGAAGGAGGCATCGCAGTCCCGTCGCTGGATGAAAGACGGTATTACAAGTTAACAGATCGTTCAGCCTTGCACAATGACGCCCGATCAGTGCAGCGCCGGCCGATTTCGCCAGCGCACGCCGTAACCATTGGCTTTGCTTGCCGCGGCCGCGACCCAGAGGTCGCCGACGGCGACCAGATCGTCGTTCGAATACAGCAGTGGAATACGCTTGCGCATCCATGGAACGACTCCGTCCTCCTGGAGAAGTTTCTTGAGCTTATGAGTCTCCCTTCGGCCCGCTGGACAGAATTCCTCGCCGCCGGCGCGAAACCTGACGACCAGTCCGCGCCTGACGGCCTCGGCATCGATGCCGCCGTCGACGCCGGCCTCGAGACGCATCTGCCCGGATCCCCTTCCCAGGTTCAGCCAGCTGCCGTCCGCCGGCAGGTTTGTCCGGCAGGCCTTTTCATCGGGTCCGGCGGCCGTCAACAGGTACAGCCTGTCCCGATAACGCCTGATCTGGGCGCCGGGCCACTCGACCAGTGGTTGTGCGTCCTTCCTGGCAGGGATCAGCTCTGAGGTGACCCGGTGAAGCCGCGTCGCCGGTGCCGGCGGCAGGCCGCATTTCCTGATGGCGAGGCGCAGGGCATTGCGCTGGCGTTGTTCGGAAAGCGATGTCAGCCCACCGACGCTGAGCCGGTCCGGTTTGTCGCCGACGATGACCGGGATCAGATCCAGTTCAGCCAGGTCGTTCAGCAGCTCGCCGGCCTCACCGGCGAGTTCGGCGCTGCGCGCCAGGCGCATCGAGACGCCCGGCCATCTGGCATCGAGTACGGGAATGACCTGCTCGCGAAGGTAATTCCTGTCGAATCGCATATCCCTGTTCGAGGGATCGTCGATCCAGCGAAGATGGTGATCTTCAGCATAATTGCGAATATCGGCAGCGCTGACGCCGAGCAGCGGCCGGACCAGCATCCCGCCGGCAAACGGCCGCGCAACGCCGATGCCGGCCATGCCGGCGATGCCGCTGCCTCTCATCAGGTTCAGCAGAAGCGTCTCCGCCTGGTCGCTCTCGTGGTGGGCGCTCAACAGCCAGTCGCCCGCCTCGACGAATTCACCGAAAGCGTCGTACCGCGCCTGCCGTGCTGCCGCCTCCAGGCCCAGGCCCGAGTTTTCATCGATCGCAACGATCAGGGAGCTGAACTCCACGCCGAGATCGGCGGCGATTTCCCTGCATTGCCGCTGCCATCGTCCGGCATCGTCATGGAGACCGTGATTGATGTGAATCGCAAGAATCGGCGTCTGATGCCTGGCGACGGTCGTGGCCAACGCATGAAGCAGGACGGCGGAGTCGATGCCGCCACTGTACCCGATGAGATATCTGCCGGGTTTGTCACGACCTCGTGCGAGTTCGTCGAGACGCGATAACAAGACTTCGGAGTTGAACGTGATTCCTGCTATTCCTTGAAATGTCCGAAGCCGGCCAGCCGGCGCTGGCGCTCTTCGAGTAACTGATCCATATCGAGACGATCGAGTTCGTCGAGGTGCTTGAGCAATGCATTGCGAATGACTCCAGCGGCCGCCGCCGGGTCGCGATGTGCCGCACCAAGCGGCTCGGGCAATACTTCGTCCACCAATCCGAACTCGTTAAGACTGTCAGCGGTAATTCGCATCGCTTCGGCCGCTTCTTCGGCCTTCTCCGCGCTCTTCCACAGAATCGAGGCGCATCCCTCCGGCGAGATCACGGAATAGACGGCATACTGCAGCATCAACAGCCGATCGCTGACACCGATTGCCAGCGCTCCGCCCGATCCGCCTTCGCCGATGACGACGCTGACGATCGCCGTGCGCAGGCCCGCCATCAGATACAGGCTGTGCGCAATCGCTTCCGATTGCCCACGCTCTTCGGCTCCGACACCCGGGTACGCGCCCGGCGTATCGATCAAAGTCACGATCGGCATCGAAAACTTCTCAGCCATCTTCATCATACGTTGCGCCTTGCGGTAACCCTCCGGTTTGGGCATGCCATAGTTGCGACGCACACGCTCTTTTGTATCACGGCCTTTCTGGTGTCCGATGAACATCACGGGCCGGCCATCCAGTCTGCCGATGCCGCTGATAATGGCGGGATCGTCGGCGTACATACGGTCGCCATGTAGCTCCTGAAAGTCAGGCGCCAGATGTTCGAGGTAATCGGCGGTGTACGGCCGCATCGGATGACGGGCAATCTGTGCAATTTGCCAGGCGCTGAGCCTGGAGAAAATGCTCTTGGTGAGCGCCTCGTTCTTGGCCTTGAGCCTGGCGATCTCTTCGTTGATGTTGATTTCAGAATCGTCCCCGACGAATCGAAGCTCATCGATCTTGGCTTCGAGTTCTGCGATGGGCTGTTCGAAATCCAGGAACTTTAGGTCCATAAACTCTTGTTTTTACGGGCAAGCATTGACGACTCTACATCATTTCCCGCCCCGGTGCGTAGAGCAGCCTGACACTGTTCCGGCCCAGTAGATCCGTGAGTTTGTCGCGCAATTCGCGGCTCGGCCGCACGGTCCATTCGGGGCCGAGATCGATGCGGGCGGCCGCATCCCTGCCTGTGTACTGCACTGCAACGTCGCAATTGCCCTCCCGGTAGGGCAGCAACACGTCGTGCAAGCGAATCAGCAGCCGCTCACCCTGTCCGTTCGGTGCCACGCTCAGGATCATGCTCTTCGCCTGATTTTCGATGACCCGATCGATATGCATGACCTTCCTTGCGCTCAGGCGCCAGGCCGCGACGAATTCGTCGTACCGCAGGGCGCCGCTGACAACGACAATCTCATCCTTTGTCAACAAGTGTCGGAATTCCTGATACGTCTCCATGAAAAAACTCGCTTCCAGGCGTCCGGTGTCGTCATCCAGAATCACGGTGACGCGATTGCCTCTCTTGCGAACTTCCATAATAAGGCCGGCAACCGTCACTTCGCGGCGGGCCTGCCGCGCCCGCTCTCCGTTTGCCGTTTGCGGCGCCGGTTCCGAGCTGATGTCCCCCAACCCGCCATCGGCGAAACACAGCGCGTCTTTTCGAACCGCGTCGAATGGGTGCCCGGTCAGGTAGAGGCCCAATGCCTCCTTTTCCTTTCTGAGTCGTTCGCTGTCGTTCCATTCGGCAATCTCGATCTCGGGTGAGCGCCTCGTTTCCGATTCCGGTTGCTCGATCCCGAACATGTCGTCCTGACCGGCCGCGCGGGCCCGCGCTTCCTGGTCGGCGCATTTCAGTGACTCCGGTAGCGCCTGCATCATGCCGTGGCGCGTCCGGCCGAAGCCGTCCATCGCGCCGGACTTGATCATTGCCTCGATCGCCCTGCGATTGAGTCTTTCGGAATCGAGCCTGCGGCAGAAATCGTCCAGGTTCTCGAATTCCCCGTTGCTCGACCGCTCCTCGATGATCGATTCGACGACGTTGCGGCCAACGCCCTTGATCGCGCCCAGGCCATACAGGATCGACCGCTCGCCGGCGACGTCGAATTGATAACCGGATTTATTGATGTCCGGCGCCCTGAGCTCGAGGCCAATGCGCCGGCAATCGTCCTTGATCATGACCAGCCGGTCGGTGTTGTCCAGGTCTGCGCTCATCACGGCCGCCGTGAACGCCGCCGGGTAATGCGCCTTGAGGTATGCAGTCTGATACGCCAACAATGCGTAGGCTGCCGAATGTGACTTGTTGAACCCGTAGCCGGCAAACTTTTCCATCAGGTCGAAGATTCGCGTTGCAGTGAAGTCCGCCACGCCGCGCTTCACTGCACCGTTGACAAATACTTCCCGCTGCTTCGCCATTTCCTCGGGTTTCTTCTTGCCCATCGCCCGGCGTAACAGGTCCGCGCCGCCGAGTGTGTAGCCGGCGAGCACCTGCGCAATCTGCATGACCTGCTCCTGATAGAGGATGACGCCGTAAGTTTCGCGAAGGACCGGCGTCAGGTCCGGATGCAGGTAGTCGATATCCGCCTTGCTGGCATCGTGTTTTCGCGCAATATAGTCCTCGACCATTCCGGACTGCAGCGGTCCGGGACGAAACAGCGCGACCAGCGCAACCAGGTCGTCAAAGTGATCCGGCTGCATGCGAGTGATGAGGTCACGCATACCCCGTGACTCGAGCTGGAACACGGCAGTCGTGCTACTGGTCCGCAACATCTCGAAAGTCCTGGCGTCCGTCAACGGAATGTCTTCCATGTCGAGGTGACGCCCGGGGTCTTGCGCATTGACGATCCTCACCGCCCAATCGATGATGGTCAGTGTTTTCAACCCCAGAAAGTCGAACTTGACCAGCCCGACCGCTTCCACGTCGTCCTTGTCCAGCTGGGTGACAATGTGCTCGCCGCCCTGCTCGCAATATAAAGGAGTAAAGTCGGTCAGCTTGTCCGGCGCGATGACAACGCCACCGGCGTGTTTGCCGGCGTTTCTGACCAGACCCTCCAGAGACCTGGCCAGGTCGATGATGCCGCGAACCTCCTCGTCCTCCCCGTACAGCGCGGCGAGTTCCTCTTCCTGCTCCAGTGCCTTGTCGAGTGTGATCCCGAGCTCGAACGGCACCTGTTTCGCCACGCGATCGACGAATCCGTAGGGATGGCCGAGCACACGGCCTGCATCGCGTATGACGGCTCGCGCGGCCATGGTTCCGTAGGTAATGATCTGGGACACGCGGTCGCGGCCGTACGTCTGCGAGACATAGTCGATAACGAGGTCCCGGCCTTCCATGCAGAAATCGATGTCGAAGTCGGGCATCGATACGCGCTCGGGATTCAGAAACCTCTCGAACAGCAGATCGTGCTCCAGCGGGTCGAGATCGGTAATGCCCAGCACCCAGGCGACCAGTGAGCCGGCCCCGGAGCCGCGCCCGGGACCGACCGGGATCCGGTGGTCTTTTGCCCAGCGGATAAAGTCGGCGACGATCAGAAAGTAGCCGGCAAACCCCATATCGCAGATGACGTCCAGCTCGGCGGCCAGGCGTTTCCGGTACGGCGCCGCAACGCTGTCTTTGCTCTTTGCCGCGTTCTCGGCTTTTTCGAATACCCGCCCGAGGGCCTTGTCGAGTCCTGCTTGTGACTCGGATCGCAGGTATTTCTCCGTGGTCCGGCCATCCGGTACCGGAAACGCCGGCAAATGACTTTGCCCGAGCCTGAGATCGAAGTTGCAGCGTTTGGCGATCTCGACAGAATTCTGGAGCGCTTCGGGCATATCGTTGAACAGCGCCACCATTTCGTCGCAGGTCTTGAAGTACTGGTGTTCACTGTAATGGCGTGGCCTGCCGGCATCACTCAGCGTACGTCCCTCGTGGATGCACACCCGCGCTTCGTGTGCTTCGAAGTCGGAGGATTCGAGAAACCGAACGTCATTGGACGCGACGACCGGCACGCCCATACCGCCGGCCAGACGCAGCGCATTCTGCAGGTACTCCTCCTCACCGCTTCGTCCGGTTCGGACGAGTTGCAGGTAAAAGCGATCGCCGAACACCTCGGTCCAGGACGCCAATCGCTGTTCGGCAACATCGTAATGATTGCTGATCAATGCCCGGCCGACGTCTCCGTCCATTGCACCGGAGAGCGCGATGATGCCCTCGCAACGGTCCTCGGTGAACCAGTCGCGCTCCACCATGGGCACGCCCCGGTGCTGGCCCTCGAGAAATGACTGCGTTATCAGCCCCGTGAGATTTCGGTAGCCTTTTCCGTTCTGGCAGAGCAGGACCAGCGTAAAGGGCCGATCGATGTCGTCATGATCGGCAAGCTTCAGGTCCACCCCGATGATCGGCTTGATACCGTGTTCGAGCGCGGCCCTGTAGAACTTGACCATGCCGAACAGGTTGCCCTGATCCGTCAGCGCGATGGCCGGCATGCCGGTCCCTGCGCAGCGCCGCATGAGCGCGGGAATCCTGACCGTGCTGTCGACGATCGAGTACTCGGTGTGCAGATGCAGATGGACGAATCGTTGAGTCATGGCGTGGGGACAATTCTAAACGCATCGATCCCTGTCGGTCATCGAACGGGGCGCAAAGTCGAACAAAACGGGCGAAAGCTTCTTCGGTGCTGCTGGCACGGCCCGAAACGCTCGATTCGCGCGCGGTGCGCCGCTGTCGCGTACCCCTTGTGCCCGGCGAAGCCGTAGTCCGGATACATCCTGTCCAGATGGACCATGATCTCGTCACGACAGACCTTGGCGACAATCGAGGCGGCACTGATGGCATCGATGGTCGCGTCACCTCGAACGATCGCCTCGCCGGGAATGCGGCGTGCGCCGAATGTCAGCTTCGGCAGCCGGTTTCCGTCGACCTGAACGTGATGCGGCTCGATCCTCAAGCCCAGTATGGCGCGTCGCATCGCCAGAAAAGTCGCCTCGAGGATGTTCAGGCGGTCGATCTCGACCGGATCGGCCCAGGCGACCGACCAGCACAGCGATCGCCGTCGAATCTCGTTCGCGAGCGCCGACCGCTGCCTCGGGCTGAGCTTCTTGGAATCCTTGAGACCGGCGATCGGCGAGCGCGCATCCAGGATCACCGCTGCCGCGACCACCGGGCCGGCCAGCGGCCCCCGCCCTGCTTCATCGACGCCGGCAATCGTTCGCTCAGGCCTCACGCCCGGTTCGCCAGTTCGAGTATCGCTTCGGCCGCCTGCCGCTGCGCGTCGCGGGCCAGTTCGGCACGCAGTACGCCAAACCTGCGCTCGATTGTCGCTCGCCGCTTCTGATCATCCAGCAATTCGGCCACTGCCGCCGACAGCGCCTGCGGTGTCGCCTCGTCCTGCAGGAACTCCGGCACCATCGGCTCTTGTGTCAGCAAGTTCGGCATGGCGAAGTGCTTGACCTTGACCAGCCTGAACCAGCGGTTCAGGAGGTGCGTCAGGGGTGACACCCTGTACGCGGCGACCATCGGCTTGCCATGGAGCGCCGTCTGCAACGAAGCGGTTCCGGAGGCGAGCAGGACGACGTCGGCCGCGGTTATTGCGGCCTCGGCGTTGCGATCGATCAGCCTGACCCGTTGCTCCACACCGGCTTCTCGTATATGCGTCTCGAAGAGTCTGCGGAGTCCGGGATTGACCATCGGCGATATGAACTGGAGGTCGGGATAGCGGTCCAGCAGTCGGGCACAGGCGCCGGCAAACACCGGGCCGAGCCTCGCGATTTCGCTGCCGCGGCTTCCCGGCATGACGGCGACCACGTGCCCGGCCGTCAAACCCAGCTCGCTCCTCAATGCGTCGACGTCGGCGCCGGTGTCGATTCCGTCGGCCAGCGGATGACCGACGAACTTCGCCGCGACCTCGAATTGCTCGTAAAATTCTTCCTCGAACGGGAATATGCACAGCACCAGGTCGGCCGCTTTCGCGACCTTTCGCACCCGGCCCCGGCGCCAGGCCCATACCGTCGGGCTGACGTAGTGCACCGTCTTGATGCCCCGGCTTCGCAGCCTCTGTTCCAGTCCCAGATTGAAATCCGGCGCATCGACACCGACGAAAACGTCCGGCGGATTCGCCGTCCAGCGATCGATGAGCGATCGACGCAGTCGCAGCAATCGCGGCAGTACTTTGATGGGCTCCACGAGACCCATGACCGAGAGCGTCCCGGCGTCCTCCCAGACCTCGCAGCCGGCCTCGCGCATGGCCGCCCCCGCGACTCCCTCTATCCGGATCGGGGGATGCTGCGCCTTCAGCGCCCGGATGAGGCCGGCACCCAACTGGTCGCCGGAGACTTCACCAACGACGATGCCGATACGTATGTGCCTCATGTCAGCGTATGAGGCCGCGCTTGGACGTTTTCAACGAGTGGAGAAAGATCTCGAGCTCCGGCTGATCGTCGATGAGTCCTTCGATCTCCGAAATCGCGTCGGCAAGCTTCAGGCCGTTGCGATAGACGATCCGATAGGCGTTCTTGATGTTTCGAATCTGTTGGGCAGAGAAGTCGCGCCGTTTCAGCCCTTCGCTGTTGATCCCGGCCGGCGCGCCGGGCAGACCGAATACCATCACATAGGCGGGTACATCCTGATTCACGCCCGAATACATGCCGAGAAAGCTGTGTGCACCAATACGGCAAAACTGGTGCGCGCCCGCGAATCCGGCAAAGATCGCCCAGTCCCCGACGTGCACGTGCCCGGCAAGCGTCGTGTTGTTCGCCATGATTGTCTTGTTGCCGATCCGGCAATCGTGCGCGATGTGGACATAGGCCATGATCCAGTTGTCGTCGCCCAGCCGGGTCACTCCTGCGTCCTGCACGGTCCCTCTGCTGATCGTGCAATACTCACGGATCGTATTCCGGTTGCCGATCTCGAGACTCGTTTCTTCGTTCCTGTATTTCTTGTCCTGCGGATCGTCCCCGACCGACGCAAACTGGTATATATGATTGTCCTCGCCGATGCGCGTCGGTCCGTTGATCACGACGTGGCTGTCTATCCTGGTACCGGCGCCGATCTCGACATGATCGCCGATAACCGTATAGGGCCCGATGTCGACATCGTCGGCGATCACCGCAGAATCGGCGACAACTGCGCTCGAGTGGATCACGTGGGCTTTTCTCCGGGTGCGCACATGATGACCGCAGATACGGCCTCAATGCCCTCTACGGCTGCCGAACAGTCGAAGCGCCACATGCCGCGGCGCTTGCGCGCAACGCTGACTTCTATCGTCAGACGGTCACCGGGGAACACGGGGCGACGGAACCTGGCATCGTCCACGGCAACCAGGTAGAAGAGCTGGCCGGGCTCGATGCCCTCGGAGGAGACGTTGTAGAGCACGCCGCCGGCCTGCGCCATCGCCTCGATGATCAGCACGCCCGGCATGATCGGCCGGCCTGGAAAATGCCCCTGGAAGAACGGTTCGTTGATCGTCACGTTCTTGATCGCGCTTATCGACTTGCCGGGCTCACAGCCGGTTACCGTGTCGATCAGCAGAAACGGATACCGATGCGGCAGCAGATTCTGAATCTGCAGCGTGTCGAGGACCCGCGACTCATCCGTCATTCTCATCGGCCCTTGCTTCCAGTGCCTTCACCCGCTTCTCCAGGGCGCTGATTCGCCGGAACCGCGCAAGCATTCGCTTCCAGTCGCTGTCCTTCTCCGCGCCGAACGTTGCCGAGTATACGCCCGGCTCGCGAATATCCTTGGTGATCAGCACCTGGGGCGTAATGACGACGTCATCGCATACCGTTACATGTCCGACCACCCCGGTCAGACCCGAGATCATGCAGCGCTTGCCGACCGTCGCACTGCCCGCAATTGCGCTCGGCCCGATCATTGCGGTGTGCGCACCGATGCGCGCGTTATGACCAATCTGGATCAGGTTATCCAGCCTGACTCCGTCTTCGATGACGGTGTCGTCGATAGCGCCGCGGTCTACCGCCGTGTTCGCGCCGATCTCGACGTCGTCGCCGATTACAACGCCGCCGACCTGGGGAATCTTGATCCAGCCGGAATCGTCGCGAGCGTGGCCGAAGCCATCCGATCCGATAACTGCACCCGGGTGAATAATGGTCCGCTCGCCGATCCGGACGTTGTCGACCAGGGTCGCGTTGGCAAGCACCTGCGAGTCACGGCCGACCGAGCATCGGCCGCCGATGACGCAACCGGCGGCGATGTAAACGCCGTCGGCGATGACCGAATCTTCGCCGATGACTGCATTGGCGGATACGTGTGCGGTGCCGGAGACACTCGCGGAATCCGCAACCACCGCGGTCGCGTGGATGCCGGCCACGTGCGACGCCGGCGGATGCAGCCTGCCGGCGATTCTCGCGTAGATCGCATAGGGGTCTTCGGCAATCAGCGCGGCTACCGGACAATCGCCGGCGTCGGCTTCCGCCAGGACGACGGCAGCCGCCTTCGTGCTGCTCAGCTGATTTCGATAAGCCGGATTGGCCAGGAAACCGATGGATTCCGGGGAAGCGTTTGCCAGGGTCGCGACCCGATCCACCCGGGTATCCGGATCGCCCACTAACTCACAGCCGAATTCAGTCGCCAGTTCTCCGAGGCTAGCGGACATAGCTCACCGCGAGTTTCAGTTTCTTGAAGCCGCCCTTAACGCGCCCCCGTAGCGTTGAAGTTCGCTTCGATAGCGCGCAGCACGAGCTCGGTAATATTCATGGCGGTGCTCGCATACAAGACACCGTCACCGACAACCAGATCGTAACCGGTCGTCTGTGCATACTCCTGAACCTCTTTCAATAGAGATTGCTGCAATTTGCCAAGCTCTTCGTTGCGCCGAAGGTTCAGATCCTCTCTGAACTCGTTTTGCAAACGCGTGACCTCGCGCCGTAGCTCACGAAGGTCGCGCTCGGCATTACGACGCTCTGTTTCACCCATTACATCGAAGTCACGATTGACTTTTTCGTTGAGCTCCTCCAATTCCGTTTGCTTGGCAACGACTTCCCTTTGACGTGGCGCAAATTCTTCGGTCAGTGCTTCCATCGCCACTTTGGTCTGCGGCGCGCGCTCCATCAGGACCGGAATGCTGACGACGCCGATCTTGATGTCCTGAGCCATGGCCGTCCCACCGAGCATGAATACTAATGCGGTCGCCAGTGTTGCCTTACCCCAATGTTGCTTTACCAGGTTCATATAATGTCCAATCCCTAAAATGCTTGGCCAATGGAGAATTGAAATCCTTCCAATACGTCTCCGTAAAATCTGTCGTTACCCTTGAACTCGTTGAGCGGCAGCGCATAACTGAACCGAAAAAGCCCCATGGGCGCGAGCCATTGAACCGCTACACCTACGGATGTCTTCAACTCATCGAATTCCGGCTTGTAGCTGACCGGACTCCCCAGTTTATCAGTGAATTCGACTTCGCCGGTACTGAATACGTTACCGATGTCGTAAAAGAAACTGGCCCGTGTGCTGCCGCTCCATTTCTCCGGAAGGGGGATTATAAGCTCTACTTGATTGGCGACCAACACATTGCCGCCATACGGGTTTCCGAAGCTGTCGCGCGGGCCGAGCCAGGATTCTTTGTAGCCGCGAACCGACTGTGGCCCGCCGCTGTAGAACTGCTTGTAGGGCGGCAGGGCGGTGGTATTGCCCTGCGCCTCGCCATAGCCCAGCTCGGAATTCACACGCAGGGTCCATTTACCGAACAGTGGGACGTATTTCGTAAAGTTGTAGCGCGCCGTGTAGTATTCGACCTCGCTTCCGGGCACCGCATACGAAAGGAACAGACTCTGCCGTGAACCCCGGTCTGCGAACAGCGCCCTGTTGCGGCTGTCGTACGACCAGCCGGCAACGACTTCGAACACATCGAACTCGGTGCCGTTGAATGCGAATCCCGCGCCGGTGTCCCGCGTAAATGTATTGCCGTTATTCGACACCCAGTCCTGCGCCTGTTGCGTGCTCCTGTCCGATGCAAGCAGTTCGGCGCGATTGTAGGTGAGTCCGACACTCAGCGTCTGGTACTCGGTTATCGGGTACCCGTATTCGATCGTCGCTCCCAGGTTCGTCGTCGAGAAATCCGAGGACGCCGATGTAAACTGCGTAATGTCGCGGAAATTGACCGCCACGGTTCTGCGAACGCCGTTCCTCGTCGTGAACGGATTCGTATGCGACAGACTGTACAGAGTGGAAAATCGCCCCGAATTCAACTGCAGCGCGACCCGGTTCCCCGAGCCGAGGAAATTCGTGTGCACGATGCTGCCGGTCAGCATCAGCTTCTGGGATTCGGAGTAACCCAGTCCGCCGCTGAACTGGCCGGGCATGCGATATTCAATATCGAATACCACGTCGACCATGTCCGGAACGCCCGCCACGGGAACATTTTCTACTTCGACCTTTTCGATATAGGGCAGTCTTTGCAATCGAATCTTCGATCGATCAACCAGCCGGTTTGACAGGTATGCGCCCTCGGCCTGCCGCATCTCGCGGCGCAATACCTCGTCGTCGACTTCATCGATATTCGCGAAAACTATCTTGCGCACATAGACGCGGCTGCCCGGATCGACAAAAAAAGTGACAGAGGCTTCTTTTGTCTCGTAGTCGAGCTCCGGCACCGGTTCGATCTCGGCGTTTGCATACCCCTGCTCGCCGAGGCGAAACTCCATGAATTCCTTCGACGTGGTCAACAATTGCAGGTTGAAGATCGATCCGGGTCGCGCAAGTATCATCGCGCTGAGTTGCTCCTCCGGAATGACCATCTTGCCGACCACTTTCGTCTCCGAGATCGTATACTGTTCTCCCTCGTGAATATTGATGGTTACGTAGATGTCTTTCTTGCCTGGCGAGATCGCGACCTGAGTCGATTCGACCCGGAAATCTGCATAGCCTCGGTCCATATAAAAGGATCGAAGCGTCTCGAGATCGCCGCTCAGGGATTCCTTGGCGTAGCGATCGTCCTGCCTTATCCATGACAGCCAGTTTGCCGTATCCAGCTCGAAATCTTCACGGACTTCGTCTTCGTCGAAGCTGTGATTGCCGACGATATTGACCTGACGTATTTTTGCCCGTTCTCCCTCCTTGACTTCGATGCTGATCCGAACGGTATTGTTTGGCCGGTCCACGACATTGGTCTCGACGACCACCCCGTACTTGCCCCGATCGTAGTACTGTTCCTTGAGAAATTGCTGCACTTCGTCCAGCACGGACTGGTCAAACGTCCTGCCGCGCGCCAGCCCCACGCCACGCAGCGACTCCATGAGATCTTCGGTCTTGATGTCCTTGTTTCCTTCGATCGAAAAGTCTTCGATCGAAGGTCTTTCACGAACCGCGATGATCAGGGTATCGCCGTCACGCCGCATCTCGATATCATCAAACAACTTCTGTGTGTAAAGCGCCCGAATCGCTTCCTGTATCCGGGTATCGTCAACGGAGTCGCCGATATTGATCGGCAGATAGTTAAAGACCGTGCCTTCGGAAATGCGTTGCAGGCCTTCGACACGCATGTCGCGCACGACGAACTCGGCAGACATGGCCATTATCGGAAGCACGAGGCAGACTGCGATTGCCGGCCACCAGTACCTGTATTTCCGGCGCCTCATTAGCATCTAGCCAAACAATCGCGATATGTCATTGTAAAAAGCGAAACTCATCAACAGCAGTATCGCCATGATGCCGACCTGCTGCCCGAGGAGCTGCGCCCGCTCCGACATCGGACTGCCCTTGATCCACTCGACCGACTGATACACGATCTGACCACCGTCCAGCATCGGAATCGGCAGCAGATTCAAAACGCCGAGGCTGATGCTGATCAGTGCGAGGATTGCCAGCACGTACGGCAGGCCTGCCCGCGCCGATTCGCCGACGTACTGCGCGATGCTGATCGGCCCGCTGATATTCTTGATCGAAACCTGGCGTGTCACCATGTTCCACAACATGCGGACCGTGAAGACCGTCTCGCGTGCCGTACGCGAGACCGATTCGCCCACGGCCGCAACGGGCCCGAAGCGCTTCAGAAAGCGCGGCCCGATTCCGATCCGGCCAACGACGCCATCGTCCGTATCGAATGCCGCGACATCGACATAAAGTGTCTCTCGCCGCCCGTCCCTGAGAATTCCGACCGGCACGGTCTTGCCCGGCAACTCGACAATCACCGCTGCCATTTCGGTGAACGTCACCGTGTCCTGGCCGTCAACGCTGACGATCCTGTCCCCCGGCAGGAATCCGGCCTGCTCGGCTGCAGCGCCGGGCTCCACCCACTCGGCGATTGCCAATGGCGCACCGGGCACGAATCCGAGACCGGTCAACAGGGTCCCCGGCTCCGTGAGGCGAGTCCGGTCATCGCCCACATCGATCGTCACGCTACGTTCGTCGCCGTGGATGTCCTGCACGAGGACCGGGACTTTACCGGTTGCGACCATCTCGTCGAGGATCGAGAGAAGCGCGGTGCTCCAGTTGTCGATCGCCTGGTCGCCTACCGCCACGAGGAGCTCGTCCGGCCTCAGTCCGGCCTCGGCCGCGTAGGAATCGGGCTCCACCGGCCCGATAACCGGGCGCAGCGTCGGCACACCCTGCATGGACAACACCCAGTAGGCGAGGATGGCGAACAGGAAATTGAACGCCGGCCCCGCCAGCAGGACGGCGATCCGGGCCGGAATCGGCCGGTGATTGAACGCCCGCCCGCGATCGGCCTGGTCGACGGGCCCTTCCCGCTCGTCCAGGAATTTGACATAACCGCCCAGCGGGATACTCGATATACAGTATTCGGTGCGGTCCGCCCCGGCGATCCAGGTCCACAGGGGCTTGCCGAAGCCGATCGAGAAGCGCAACACTTTCATGCCGCACCAGCGGCCGACGAAGTAGTGCCCGAATTCGTGGATGGCGACCAGAACGCTGATCGCGACGATGAATGCCAGCAAATTGTTCAGCGCACCGCTCATTGATCAGACGCTACCCCCCTTTTAAGTAGTGTCGACTGGCCGGGCGAGCCGCAGTTCCCGCGACACGACGATGGCCCTTCGAGCTTGCGCCAGCGTAAATGAACACGGACTGAACAGTCATCATTTCAATCCCACCCAGCTTACGCCGAGAACGAATAACGGCGCGGCGGCGGTGATGCTATCGATCCGGTCGAGAACGCCGCCATGCCCCGGAAACAGCCTTCCCGAGTCTTTGATCCCGGCATTTCGCTTGAACATGCTTACCGTGAGATCGCCGATGACCGATATGATCGCCACGGCGAGACAAAACGGCAGCAGCATGGCGATATCGATATCGAGCCATCGCGCCTGGATCAACGCCAGAACCGCAACCGCAAACAAGCCGCCGAGCACCCCTTCCCAGGTTTTTCCGGGACTGATCTTCGGAGCCAGTTTTACCTTGCCGATGTGCCTGCCGGTGAAATAGGCGCCAATGTCGGCTGCCCACACGATGACCAGCGCGAACAGCAGCAGCGCGGGCTGCAGGGAATACAGCAGGATGATCGCAAGATAGGCGGGAATCAGCACCAGTGCGCCGCAGACCCATCCCGCCGGCTTCGGAATCGGGGTCGGGAAAAAAAACGTCCAGAAAAGCGCAGCTAGCCACCAGGCAAGCGCGACTTTCAGAACGACGCCGACTGCGAATTCATCGGCCACACTCACCGAGGCAACCGCCAGGAGTACGGCGATCAAGGCAACGAAAATGAGCCGGGTCGCATGCGTCCTCAGCCCGAGAAAGGCCGACCACTCCCAGGCGCCCGCAAGTATCAGCGCAGCGATAACCGCTTTCGCCACGACGGGCGGCAACACGTACAGAACAAAAAAGAGCGCACCCAATGCGACCACGGCGGTCAATGCGCGTTGCTTGAGCATGTCAGACCGCCCCGACCTGTTCGCCGGTATGGCCATATCGACGCTGACGCATCCGGTAAAACGTCAGCGCGTGGTCGAAATCTCTTTCGCAAAAGTCCGGCCACAGGCGATCGCAGAAATATATTTCTGAATAGGCGAGATTCCACAGCAGAAAATTGCTGATGCGTTGCTCACCGCCCGTGCGAATCAGCAGGTCCGGATCCGGTACCCCGGCAAGTGCCAGCTCGCCGGCAAAACGCTCCTCGTTAATATCGTTGACCGTCATCTCCCCGCCTGCCACCTTGCGCGACAGCTTCCTTGCCGCACTGACGATATCCCATCGTCCCCCGTACGCCACAGCGACGATCAGATTGAGGCCGCTGTTCGCCCGTGTCTCTTCTTCGGCGGCCTCGATGGTCCGCACCAGCCCGGCTTTCAGCCGGTGCCGTGATCCGACAAACCTGAGTCTTACCTTATTACGATGCAATTCATCCAGTTCTCGTTGCAGCGCTTCGAGAAAAAGACTCATGAGGCGACTCACTTCTTCCTGTGGTCGTTGCCAGTTCTCGCTGCTGAAGGCAAACAGCGTCAGGAAGCCGACACCCCGTTTCGCCGCGACCTCGACGATCTCCCGTACAGCCCGGACCCCGGCGCGGTGCCCCGCGTGTCGAGGCTGGGATCGCATCTGCGCCCACCTTCCGTTGCCATCCATGATCACGGCTACGTGCCGCGGCACGTCCGATTCCGCTCGATCCATGGCTGCTGTGGCTGTTTCTCCCATAACCGATGCACCCTGACCGTCAGACTTCCATCAGTTCGCTCTCTTTCTCGGCAAGCACCTGGTCGATCTGTTCGATATGCCGATCGGTGATTGCCTGAATCTCATCCTCGGCGCGATGTTCGTCATCCTCGCCGATCATCTTTTCCTTCAGCAGCTCCTTGATATCGTGAATCGCGTCCCTGCGAATGTTGCGTACCGCGACCCGGCCACCTTCGGCTTCCTGGCGTACCAGGCGAATCATGTCCTTGCGGCGCTCCTCGGTGAGCGGTGGCAGTGGCACACGAATCACCGTGCCCGCGGTCGCGGGATTCAGTCCGAGATCCGAACTCATGATCGCCTTCTCGATGGGCTGAACCATGGTCTTTTCCCACGGAGAAACCGTCAGTGTTCGCGCATCTTCGACATTGACGTTCGCGACCTGGTTGAGTGGCACCTCGCTGCCGTAATACTCGACCGTAATGTGGTCGAGCAGACTGGTGTGCGCGCGACCGGTTCGAAGCTTGGTGAGCTCCTGCCGGAGTGCCGCAACACTCTTGTCCATGCGCGTGCCGGCGTCTTTTTTAATGTCATCTAGCACGGTCTTCGCCCTCTCCTTGCTGCGGTGTCATCGGCCCATCAGGCTGTGACCAGTGTTCCAACGTCCTCATCCGTCATTGCCTGCACGAGCGCATTGTCATCGGTGAGGTTAAATACGCGCAGCGGTAAATCATTGTCCCTGCACATCACGACGGCGGTCGCATCCATGACCTTGAGTTTGTCGAGGAGAACCTTGTCGAAGGACACGGTATCGTACTTCAAGGCGTTCTCGTTGAGGTTCGGATCCGAGTCATAGACGCCACTGACCATGGTTGCTTTGAGCAGTACGTCCGCGCCGATTTCGATGGCACGCAGGCTCGCCGCCGTGTCTGTCGTGAAAAACGGATTACCGGTGCCCGCGGCAAAGATAACGACCCGGCCTTTCTCGAGATGCCGGACTGCACGCCGTCGTATGTAATCCTCGCAGACCTCATGGATCTGGAGCGCCGACATGACGCGCGCGAAGATGTCCAGGGACTCCAGAGCATCCTGGATCGCCAGCGCGTTCATGACGGTCGCAAGCATGCCCATGTAATCACCCGTCACCCTGTCCATGCCCGCGCGGGCAAGACCGGCGCCGCGGAATATGTTGCCGCCGCCGATGACGATGGCAATCTCGACGCCGAGGCTGCGGACTTCGGCGACCTCTCTGGCCAGCCGCTGGATGACGCCCGGCTCGACGCCGTAGTCGAGTTCACCCATCAGCGCCTCACCGCTCAGCTTGAGCAGAACGCGACGATAAAGTACGTCGGGCTGAATCAGGGCTTCGCTCATATTGCTCGCCTTTGCGGATTGCCGTCTATTTTAGCCAAACTATCAAATATTTAGCCGCTTTGTTCGATCTGGGCCATAACCTCTTGCGCAAAATTTTCCTGCTTTCTGGCGATACCCTCACCGACCTCGAAACGGACGAATTCCGTCACCTTTGCGCCGGCATCGTCAAGCAGCCTGCCGACCGGCAGATCCGGGTCCCTGACGAAAGGCTGACCCAATAAAGTTATTTCTTTCAAGAACTTGGCTACTCTTCCTGCAACCATTCTTGCGACGATCTCGGGCGGCTTGCCCGTTTCCTCCGCCTGGGCCAGCAGTATCCTGCGCTCGTTCTCGAGCGTCTCGGCGGGCACGCCCGCCTCGTCGATACACAAGGGTCTGGCGGCGACGACATGCAAGGCGATGTCTTTCGCAAGCGCGGCATCGCCACCCGATATCGCAACGACCGCGCCGATCCTCGCACCGTGCGTGTACGCCCCCAGCCGGTCATCCGCATCGATTCGGGCGAAACGGCGCACCGAGATGTTCTCACCGAGCTTGCCGACCAGTTCCGTTCGCGCTGCCTCGACCGTTCTCCCGTCGGCCAGGGAATCGGACAGCAGGGCCTCGACGTCCTTTGCGTGTCCGGCCAGCGCCGCCGCGGCGACCGCCTCCGCGAACGCTATGAAATTCTCGTCCTTGGCAACGAAGTCGGTCTCCGAATTGACCTCGGCGATGACGGCCCGCCCGCCGTCAAGGGCCACGACGACCCGACCGTCCGCCGCGATTCGGCCGGATCTCTTGTCGGCCATCGCCTGGCCCGATGTTCGAAGCGACTCGACGGCAGCGTCCATGTCCCCGCCGGTTTCGACAAGGGCCTTCTTGCAATCCATCATGCCGGCGCCCGTGCGCTCGCGCAGCTCTTTTACCATTGATGCGGTGACAGACATTATTCCTTTCCTTTCTCGTCATCACCCGGCTCCGCCGCCGCTTTCTTTGTGCTGGTCTTCTTCGCAGTTGCTTTCTTGTTCGGCGCCTTTTTTGCGGCGGTTTTCTTGGTCGCTTTCTTCTTTGCGGCCGGCTTTTTGGTCGTCTTCTTCTTTGCGACTTTTTTCTTGACGGCCTGCTCTTCCTCAGCCGCTTCGACGTCAGCCGGCGCTTTCGCCTTCGCTTCAGGTGTCGGCTCGTCTGCCGCCACTTCCTCGGGGACCGCTGCCTCGGCGGGCGCCTCCTCCACGGTTTGCTCGACCTGGGCGACGGCAGCCTTCTTCCTGACGGTCGCCTTCTTGGCCCCTTTTCTCTTCCTGCCAGCCGCCTTCTTCGGCTTGCCCTCGTCATCCAGTTCAACGAACTCGTCTTCGCCCAGAGCGACCTCGGGCAGGGAAGCCTTGCCGTCGAGCACCGCATCCGCGATCAATGTGGCATAAAGGCCGATCGCGCGCATCGCGTCGTCGTTCCCCGGAATGACGTAGTCGATGTCCTCCGGTGAACAGTTGGTGTCGACGACGGCGACGACCGGGATTTCGAGTTTGCGCGCCTCGCGAACGGCAATTTCTTCGTGTTCGACATCGACAACGAACAACACGTCCGGCAACGACCCCATGTTCTTGATGCCGCCCAGGCTTCGCTCGAGCTTGTCGCGTTCCCGATTCAGGCCGAGCACCTCTTTTTTGGTCAAGCTCTGGAACCCGCCCTCCTCTTCCATTTGCTCGAGCTCGGCCAGCCGCTTGACGGACTGCCTGATGGTCTTGTAATTGGTCAGCATGCCGCCGAGCCAGCGGTGGCTGACGTAGGGCATCTCACAGCGTTGCGCCTGCGAGCGTATGCCGTCACGTGCCGATCGCTTGGTGCCGACGAACAGCACCTTGCCGCCATCGGCGACGATCGCCTTGACGAAGGCATACGCGTCCCTCGCCATCGGCAGGCTCTTTTCCAGGTTGATGATGTGGATCTTGTTGCGTTCGCCGAAGATGAAGGGCGCCATCTTCGGGTTCCAGTAACGGGTCTGATGACCAAAGTGCACGCCAGCCTCAAGCATCTGGCGCATGGTTACGTCTGCCATTTCACTACTCCGGGTTAGGCCTCCGTACGCCCCATCTCGCAACCCCTTTTCCGGCGGGGCACCCAGCGTGATGTGACGGCGTACGTGTGGATTGATTGCCTCCAGGGCGCGCGCTTTATACCATACTGGATCGCCTCCAACAACGCGGAATAAAGGGGTCGGCCCGTATTTGTCCAGGCGGCGCCCCGCACCGGTCTGCACACCATGAGAAATGCGGTTCGATCCCTTTGTTCCGGCCAACACCGGCCGAATCACCAGGATTGTATGAACGTAACCATCAAGTCGCCTGATGAGCAGGACAAAATGCGTGCAGCCGGACGGCTTGCAGCCGATGTCCTTGACATGATCCGCGAGTACGTGAAGCCCGGCGTCACCACCGGTGAACTGGACCGGATTTGCCACGACTACATCGTGGATACCCTCGACGCGATTCCGGCGCCCCTGAACTACCGCGGCTTCCCGAAATCGATCTGCACGTCGGTCAACCACGTCGTATGCCACGGCATACCGGGCGAACGGCGCCTGAAGTCCGGCGATGTGCTGAACATCGACGTCACCGTCATCAAGGACGGATTCCACGGCGATACGTCCCGCATGTTTTTTGCCGGCAAGCCCGGCGTCCGGGCGGAGCGGCTTTCGAACGTCGCCCGGGAGGCGATGTGGCTCGGCATCGAACAGCTCGGTCCCGGCAGGCACCTTGGCGACATCGGTCAGGCGATTCAGCAGCACGTGGAGAAGAATCGCTTCTCGGTGGTCCGTGAATACTGTGGCCACGGCATCGGCCGGGTGTTTCACGAGGACCCCCAGGTCCTGCATTATGGTAAGGCCGGTACGGGCATGGAACTCAAGGCGGGCATGACGCTGACCATCGAGCCGATGGTCAACGCCGGCAAGCGGCACGTCCGGTTGCTACCCGACGGCTGGACCGTGGTCACCAAGGACCATGCCCTGTCGGCCCAGTGGGAACACACCGTGCTGATCACGGATGAAAGCTACGAGGTACTGACTCTTGGTGCCGACCAGCGCTGAAATGACTTACAGCGCAGGGCCCGGTCCCGGCGGCGACCCGGCGCTCGCGCTCCTGGACGAGGCGCTCGGGGAAAGCGGCAATTCCCTCGGCGATCTGCGGCAGGCATTGGGCCGCGCCAGCGACAACCTCATCGCGCGCTTCAGGGCGGGCGAGCCGGTCACGGGGCTGGTCCGGCTTCGCGCCGCGCTGGTCGACCGTGTGCTCGTTCGGCTTTGGCGCCAACATGCCGGGCCGCTTCGTGATTGCGCGGCGCTCGTTGCGGTCGGCGGTTACGGCCGTGGCGAGCTTCACCCCTCATCAGACGTCGATGTCATGCTGCTGCTCGGCAAGAAACTGCGCGCCGACAGCGAACCGGTCCTGTCATCGTTTTTGACGTCGCTCTGGGACTTAGGGCTCGACATCGGCCACAGCGTCCGAAACGTCGAACAGTGTCAGCAGGAGGCCAGGGCCGATATCACCGTCGCCACGACCCTGATCGAGGCTCGATTGCTCGATGGACCGGAACCGCTGTTTGCGGCAATGAAAGACGCCGTGTCCGCCGACAAGCTCTGGCCGTCCGCGAGATTCTTCGAAGCCAAAAGGCGCGAACAGATAGAACGGCATCACCGCTACGACGACACGGCCTACAAGCTCGAACCGAACGTCAAGGGCAGCCCCGGGGGTCTGCGTGACATTCAGATGATCGGCTGGGTGGCGAAACGGCATTTCGGGGTTTGCACGCTGGACGAGCTGGTCGGGCACGATTTCCTGACGCCCGGCCAGGTCCGGGTCCTGAATGAGGGTCAGGCATTTCTGTGGCGCGTGCGTTTCGGTCTGCACGTCCTGACGGGGCGCCGTGAGGACCGCCTGCTGTTCGACCATCAGACCAGGCTTGCTAAATTGTTGGGCTACGAGGACGCGGCATACACGCTTGCCGTCGAACAGCTGATGCAGCGCTACTACCGGACCGTCATGGACCTGAGCCGCCTGAACGAGATGCTGCTGCAGCTGTTCGAAGAGGCGATCCTGATGGACCCGGATGCCGAACCCGCGGCGCTGAATCCGCGCTTTCAGGTCAAAAACGGTTTTTTGCAGACCGCAAATGACGAGGTATTCGGTCAAAATCCCACGGCGCTGCTGGAGATGTTTCACCTGTTGCAGCAGAACCCGGACATTCGCGGCGTCAGCGCCTACACGATCGGCCTCGTCAAGCGCAATCTGCATCTGATCGACGAGGAATTCCGCCAGAACCCGCGAAATCACCGGATGTTCCTGCAAATACTGCGGGCACCCTCGGGCGTGACGCACGAATTGCGCCGCATGAACCTGTACGGCGTGCTTGGCCTGTATATACCGGCGTTCGGCAGGATTGTCGGCCGCATGCAGTATGATCTGTTTCACGCGTACACGGTCGACGAGCACAGCCTGTTCGTCGTCAGCAATCTGCGAAAATTTGCGCTGTCGCGGTTTGACGATTGCCCCCATTGCAGCCCGCTGATGCAGTCTTTCGAAAAACCCGAGATCGTTTATCTCGCCGCGATTTTCCACGATATCGCCAAGGGCCGCGGTGGTGACCATTCGGAATTGGGGGCGGTCGACGCGGAAGCATTCTGTCTGGAACACGGGCTGAGCCGGTACGAGGCCCGGACGGTATCGTGGCTGGTCCGGCATCACCTGGCGCTTTCCAGGACTGCGCAGAGGAAAGATATCGGCGACCCCGACGTCATCAACGAGTTTGCGGCACTGGTCGGCGACAAGACCCATCTGGATTACCTTTATGTGTTAACGGTGGCCGATGTCCGTGGCACGAACCCGAAACTCTGGAACTCCTGGAAAGCGACGCTGTTCAGAGACCTCTACGAGCTTACGGCGCGTGCGCTTCGCAGCGGCCTGGAGCGCCCCATCGACCGCGAACAGCTGATCCTGGAAAAGCAGACGGCTGCCCGAGAGCTGCTGTCGGGCGCCGGTGTCTCCGGGGACATGATCGACGAGGTCTGGGCCCTGCTGACTGAGGACTATTTCCTGCGGCATCGCAGCCAGGAAATTGCCTGGCACACCGAGGTCCTGGTCGATTCGGACCTCGAGTCCGAGCACGGATTCCTCGAAATCAGAAAGCAACGGGATGTCGACCGGATCGCGGCAATCCTGTACACGCCGCAAACCAGGCAGACATTCGCCCACGTCACGGCGGCACTGGGCGAACTCGGCATGACGATTTTCGACGCTCGCATCGTGCCGATCGCCAACGGTTACAGCCTCGACACTTATACATTCATGGAGTTCGACCAGGGCGTGCACATCGACGAGTCCCGTATGAGCAAGATCAGGCGCACGCTGACACGCGTGCTTACGGCGCCCGACGAACATGCCATGCCGGTCACGAGGCCCGCGCCGCGGCAGGTCAGGATGTTCACTACCAGGACGAAGATCGACTTCAGCGAAGATCGCGCCAACCGGCGCACGGTCATGGAACTGGTCGCCGGCGATCGTCCCGGCCTCCTGAGTGACGTCGGGCGTGTTTTCCTGGAAATGGGCATTAATATCGATACGGCGAAAGTCATGACGATTGGCGAGCGTGCCGAGGACGTTTTTTACATAAGCAGCGTTTCCGGCGAACCCCTGGATAATCAAAGCTGCGAGGAGCTTCGATGTCGTTTGGTACAGCGGCTCGACCACAACACGTGACGGAGCCGATGCAAACACTGATCGATACCATCGAATCCGGCTTCGATCGCAGAAATGAGCTCGGCGCCGCGGCTCGGGAGCCGGAACTTGCCGATGCAGTCGAGCAGGCGGTCGAACTACTGGACACGGGCAGGGCGCGAGTCGCCGAGAAGGCGCAGGGCGTTTGGCGTGTCAATCAATGGCTGAAAAAGGCCGTGTTGTTGAGCTTCCGCTTGTCGGACAACAAAGTGATGCCGGGCAAACACAGCAACTTTTACGACAAGGTGCCGCTCAAGTTCGCTGACTACGGGCCTCGGGAGTTCGACAGGGCCGGCGTTCGGGTCGTGCCGGATGCCATCGTGCGCAAGGGCGCCTATGTTGCTCCGGACGTCGTATTGATGCCGAGTTACGTCAATATCGGTGCCAACATTGACACTGGCACACTGGTCGATACCTGGGCTACCGTCGGCAGTTGTGCGCAGATCGGCAAGAACGTGCATCTGTCCGGCGGCGTCGGCATCGGCGGCGTTCTCGAACCGGTACAGGCAGGACCGACGATCATCGAAGACGATTGTTTTATCGGCGCACGCTCGGAGATTGTCGAAGGCATCATCGTCGAAGCGGGATCCGTCATATCGATGGGTGTTTTTATCGGCCAGAGCACGAGAATCTTTAACCGGGAGACGGGCGAAATCAGTTACGGGCGCGTTCCGGCGGGCTCGGTTGTGGTCGCGGGCAATCTACCGTCCGCAGACGGCAAATACTCGCTTTATTGCGCGGTTATCGTAAAACAGGTCGACGCGAAAACGCGCGCCAGGACGAGCCTGAATGACTTGCTGAGAAGCACCGACTAACGAAAGAGGGATCAGAGCCTTATTCTTACTTTTCTTATATAAAGGGCCCTGACCGAATTTTTACACCGTAAGGAGCAAATTTGTTAACGCTGTATGGCATCGGAAGCTGCGACACCTGCCGCAAAGCCCGGAAATGGCTTGAAGACGAAGCGCACGAGCATGAATTTCACGACCTGCGCTCGGACGGGCTGGACATCCAGATGCTCGAACGCTGGACCGAACGTATCAGCTGGGAAGAACTTCTGAACACACGCAGCCTGACGTGGAGAAAAATCCCGGAAGTCGACCGCAGCCAGATGACGAGGAACAGAGCGCTGGCGTCGATGATCGAGCATCCGACCCTGGTCAAACGGCCGGTACTCGAGTGTGAAGAATTTATTGCAGTTGGATTCGCGCCCGAGCGCTACGAGAAAATTTTCGCCCAGCCCTGATCAGGCGAATGGGGACCTGCCGATATTCCTGGGTTTGTGCCAGCGCTTGGGCTCCTGGTGGCGCGGCCTGGCGGTCATTTGTCACCGAAATGTCGCGGAATCAACCCGACATGCTGCATTCTGTCTCTATTTTTTTACCTAAACTCAAAAACTTATAAGATAAACTTAAAGGTAGATGTTTATTGACTGAGGGCCCCGAAACAAAACACCCGGCAATCGCCCTGCTCTGCGATCTGATTCGCCGCAAGTCCGTCACACCCGACGACGCGGGTTGCCAGGGCATTCTCGCAGCCCGGCTGGGCGAACTCGGCTTTCGGTGCGAATCGCTGCGCTTTGGAGATGTCGACAACCTCTGGGCCAGGCGCGGCCAGGACGGGCCGGTGCTGTGTTTCGCCGGTCACACCGACGTGGTGCCCGCCGGCGCCGATCACCAATGGCAATCCGATCCCTTCGAGCCGACCATGAGAGACGGCCTGCTCTACGGCCGCGGTTCGGCAGACATGAAGGGCGCACTCGCCGCAATGATCGTGGCGCTCGAGCGATTCGTCGCTATGCATCCGAAGCACGACGGCAGTCTCGCCATGCTGATAACCAGCGACGAGGAAGGGGACGCCCGGGACGGCACCTTGAAAGTCATGGAGACTCTGGGTGCGCGAGACGAGCATATCGATTGGTGTGTGCTGGGCGAACCATCGAGTCAGCGCGAACTGGGCGACACGCTCCGGATCGGGCGCAGAGGCTCATTGAGCGGGAGGCTCACCGTCAGGGGCGTTCAGGGACATGTCGCCTATCCTCAACTCGCCGAGAATCCGATTCGCCGCTTTGCTCCCGTCCTCGAGGAGCTCTACGGCATCCGATGGGATGAAGGCAACGAGCATTTTCCTCCGACCAGTTTTGAGGTGGTTGAACTGAGCAGCGGCAGCGGATTCCCGAACGTCACGCCGCCTGATTTGACTGCGCAATTCAATTTTCGCTACTCGACACAATGGAATCACGACGGCCTGAAGACCAGAGTCCGGGAGATTCTCGACGCACACGAGATCGAATTCGAACTCGACTGGCAGCTGTCCGGCGAGCCGTTCCTGACGGTTCCCGGCAGATTGACGGACATCGCCTGCCGGGCCGTCCGCGAGCAAACCGGTTCCGATCCGAAGTTATCGACCGGTGGAGGGACATCCGACGGGCGGTTCATTGCTCCTGCCGGCGCCGATGTCGTCGAACTCGGCCCGGTCAACGCGTCGATACACAAAATCGACGAGCATATAAAGCTCGCCGATGTGCCGCGACTTGCAACGATGTATCAGCGGATCATGGAGCTGTTGTTACTGTGACGACGCAGGTTATTCCAGACTCCGTATACACCCAGCGCGACCAGCCAGACCAGGACCCAGGCCGGCATGCTGAGCCCCAGAAATACCCAGTCCACGTCGGCGCATTCGCCGGATCCTCTGAATATCATGGCCAGCGCTTCACCCAGCGGGAAGCTCTCCATGATGTACCCGAATCCCGGCCCACAGGCCGGCACCTGATCGGCAGGCAGATGCTGCAGCCACAAATGACGGCCCGCGACCGCGCTCCCCGCAACCGAGACCAGCCCGATTAGTACGCCGTACAGGGTTCCCGCACGGTCGTGCAGCGCGGCAGCCAGAAAAATGATGCCCACGGCGATAACGGCCATGCGCTGAAGGACACACAGGGGACAGGGTTCGATCAGTAGCCGGTGCTGCGCATACAGCGCGAAGGATATCAGCCCTGCGCAGAAGACGAACGCAGCCAGATTTGCGGCTCGCTTTGTGGGCATGCTCATAACGCGGAGGACCGAAGTCTGCGTGGTCACCTCATGTAGACGGTATCAGTAATCGCAACCGGCTTCAGTCGAACTTGAACGCCACGACCGGCTGCAGCGGCGAGTAATCGTGCTCGGTACCCGCGTCTTGTTCGACCTCGTCGACGAAGATCGTTCGCCCGGGACCACATTTCTGTTCAACGTGCATTCTTGATGGAATTGTCTCTGCGTGAGGCGATTGTCCCCGGATCACCGCCGGCAGGTCAGAGGCGGGCTACCCTGTGCGACCCTCTCTCTGATATAAGCCGGAGCCAGCCTGTCGGGCTCGATCGCCGCCCCCTCTCGCAATCCGGCGGCACCGAGCCCGAGCAGGTACGTCGCGTTCGGATACTGCACGTCAGCCAGTTTCGAAATCGCGTCCCGGTTGAGGTTCAGGAGTGCCGGGTATTTCTGCCAGGCCTGCCCTGCCGCGACGATTGCCGAGCCCTGCTCTGCCGCGAGACCCTCGATGACATCCATCGGCTGCAGCCTCTCCTCACTAACGGCAACCGGCCGTCCGTTGCCGTCATCTCGATAGATGCCCAGATAGGCCTCGTTCATGCGCGCGTCCTGCGCAACCACGACCCGGGCCGCCGAATACCTGTCCATGACTTCCGCCGCGACCGCCGCCATCGAAGACACCGGCACGATCTTCAGTCCCGAGCCATACGCCAGCCCCTGCGCGACGGATGCGGCGATACGCATGCCGATGAATGAACCGGGCCCGTTTCCGAGCACCACGGCTGCCAGGTCGCCAAGACTGACGCCGGCGTCACTCAGCAGGCTCGTGACCATCGGAACAAGGATCCTTGTGTGTTGCTTCGGTTGCACATCGTGCAATGCAGAAACATCGTCGCCGATTCTTAACGCGACCGAACAGGCGTTCGACGATGTATCGAGCGCGAGAAGGTTCACTGCTCACCGACTGCTGTTTTGGCGCGTGTCTCGTGTGTGCTAAGAAACTCCTCGACATCGGACAGCGTTTCAGTCCATGTCATCGGCTCCAGGCACTTGAGAAAGGTACTTCCATAGTTCTTGGTCTTGACTCTCGGATCGCATAACACGACAACGCCGAAATCGTTCTGGTCGCGCAACAGTCTGCCGGCTCCCTGTTTGAGCGCGAGTACGGCTTGCGGCAACTGGTGTTCGGTGAAGCCGTTTCCTCCCTGGCGTCGAATGTACTCGAGTCGCGCCATCATGAGCGGGTCCGCCGGCGATGCAAACGGCAGCTTGTCGATAGCGACGACCGTCAACGCCTGTCCGCGGACGTCCACGCCTTCCCAGAAACTGCCGGTCCCGAGTAACACGGCATTGCCATGGCGCCGGAATCGCCGTAACAGGTCGTCGCGCGGCGCATCGCCCTGGACGAGCAAAGGACGGCCGTCGAGCTTCTTTTTCCTGGATCCGAGCCATTTCCTCGCCGCGCTCAGGGCGCGATGGCTCGTGAACAGACAGAACATGCCGCCCGATGTCATGGTGAGCAGGGGCAAAACGGCCGTCAGTACCGAGGCCGTGTGTTGCGGGTCCGATGGTTCCGGAAGGCCGGGCGGCAGATAGACCATTCCGTGGTCCGCCAACGCATACGGGCTCGGAAAACTGAGGCCGGGGACGGCGCCCAGACCCATCCGGTTGGCGAAGTGGCTGAAGTCGTCACCGACGGCGAGCGTCGCGGAGGTGAAGATCCACGCCTGGTGGTTCGCATTGATGAGGCCTGCGAGGGTATCCGCCACGTCCAGCGGTGTCAGGTGAAGGCGAATCCCCCGCGCCCCGACGTCGATCCAGCGAAAGCCGTCCCAGGAATCCTCACCGGCAAGCTGTGCGAGTTTTGCAATTACTCCCAGAAGCTGTTCGTTCATCTTGTCGATTTCGATCGATGTGTCGGCAATCTCGGCGACCGCGTTTTGCAGGTCGATGAGTGCGGTGTACAGATTCCCCAGCGGCGCCGCCAGTTCTGAAAGGACTGCGTCGAGCTCGTGTCTTCCTTCCTGGCGTGGCGCCTCGGCGCGAAGGCGCTTGAGCGCCGTGTGCGCCTTGTCCAGCCTGCGTTGCAGCTCGGGCTGGCTCATCGAGAGCGTTTCGCCGCGAAGCTCGTCGAAGAACCGCTCCAGCTCCCGGCTCGACAGGCTCACACCGAAAAACCGGGCGGCCAGATCGGGAATCTGGTGCGCTTCGTCGAGGATGATGGCCTCGGCGCCCGGCAGAAACTCGATGAAACCTTCTTCTTTCAGCGCCAGGTCGGCAAGCAAGAGGTGGTGATTGACCACGACGAGGTCTGCCTCCTGAGCAGCGCGGCGCGCTTTCACCACGTAACACTCATTGTATAGCGGACATTTGCTGCCCAGACAGTTTTCGACCGTCGAGGTCACGAGCGGCCAGACGGCGGAGTCCTCTTCCACCTCGTTAAGCTCCGCGCGATCGCCATTGGTCGTCTCGTGGCGCCAACGGTGGACGGCGCGCAGGTCTCCGCTCAGCGAACTCGCGCCGGCGTGTTCCGCTACGGTGTCGAGCCGCTGCGGGCATAGATAGTTGGCACGGCCCTTGAGCAGCGCCGTGGTGACCGGCCGTCCGCAGGCTTTGGCCATCAATGGCAGATCACGATGATAGAGCTGGTCCTGCAGCGCCTTGGTGCCGGTAGAAATGATGGTCTTTCTGCCGCTTTGCAGCGCCGGCAGCAGGTAGGCGAAAGTCTTTCCGGTACCGGTGCCGGCCTCGACGACGAGATGACTCGACCCGTCGAGCGTATCGGCAACGGCCTGCGCCATCCACGCCTGTCCTTCCCGCGGCTGAAAGCCGGGTAATGCACCTTTCAGGGGACTGTCCGGGCCGAAGAATTCCGAGAGATCGAGCATATCAGCGGCACTATACTATGGTGCCGGAGCGAACTTTCCTAACTTATCTGTCCGATTTGCCAAATACTGCGGTGGGGGGGGGGGGCGGGAGCAGG